>NZ_JAMSHT010000001.1:1995000-2321309 GCF_023805295.1 Sphingomicrobium sediminis | reverse complement strand
GCGTCGTGCCCGTGCCGGTGGTCGAGGTCGTGGTGAAGGTCGAAGAACCCGCACCGCGCGCAATCGCCGCAACGGTCACGCTGCCCGAGTTGGTGAGATCGACATCGAGACCACCCGGATTGACCGTCACGACCGCCGTCGTGCCCGTGCCCATCGTCGTGGTCGAGCCCGTACCGGTCGCCGAGATATTGATCCCGAAGGCCGTCGCACTGGCGCCGCCAATCGCAGCCGAAGCCACCGCGACCGCACCAATGTCACCCGAGTTGGAAACACTCGCCTCAGCTTCCTGCGCATCGACATGGTAGCCCACCGCAAAAGCATCAGCCTGCGCCGCATGAACCGCCGTCGCTCCAGCAGCAATCGAACCCGAATTGTCGAGGGCGAGCCCGATATCGCCGGGTTCGGAGCCATCGATATAGATAGCCGAGGCATTCGCCCCACCGCTACCGGCCGTACCCGTCGCCGTCGCCAGCGCGTTCGCGCTGATCGTACCGGCGTTGCTGATCGAAGCCGTCACCGTGGTCGGATTACCGTCGATCGACTGCTCGACACCGATAGCATTGGCGAAGGCCAATGCAGGGCCGCTCGCATTGGCATCGGCGACCGCCGAAAGTGAAATCAGGCCGCTATTGCCGACAAAGGCCAAAGCCTGAGACCCACCAACGCGCTGGTAGACGCCGGTTCCGCTAGCGCCGACCGAGACTGAAGAGGCTGAGCCCACCGCGGAGCCGAAGCCGGCAAGGCTGCCGCTATTGGCGAGCGAGGCTACAGCCGAGCCCGATTCATTGGCCTGTGCGCGATTGTCGACCACTTCGACATAAGCGAAAGCCGTTGCCTGGTCCGGCGCAACCGCATTGGCCTGCGCGCTCACACTCACGTTCCCGCTATTGGACATGGTCGCCACCGCGCCGCTGTCGCCCGTCACATATTGCAGCATCGCGCCCGAAGCGCTCGCCTCGGCATTGGCCTGGCCTGTCGCGAAGGTGTTGGTGACGAGCGTGGTGCCCGATCCCATCATTGTCGTCGAGGTTCCGCTGGCCGCAGCGTTGGCGACAGCAGTCAGGCTGATCGTGCCGCTGTTCGAGACCGAGCCCGTGCCAGGTCCGCTCTCGGCGTTCACACGCTGCGCCAAGCCCGAAAGGGCGATCGCGTCGGCGTCGGCGTTGCTGGACCCGGTCGCATTGGCCGAGGCCAGCTGCGAAATCGTGCCGCTATTGCTGAGCGTTGCGGTCGCTGTCGCGCCAACCAGTTGCTGATAGATGCCGCGCACGTTGACGTCGGCCTGCGCCCTGCCGCCCGAAGAGACCGCGTTGCCGATCCCGTTGCCAGAGAGAGCGCCGCTATTGGCGAGCCAGCCCGTGACCGGACCCGACCCATAGGCAAAGCCGCCCTGCTCGATGAGGTCGATATCGACCTCGGCATAACCCTCGGTCCCACCGCTTGCGCTAGCATTGATGGCCGCGTTGATGTCACCGCTATTGTCGAGATAGACATCGACCGTGTTGCCGCTGGCATCCTGGTCGATCCCGTCGATAATCCCGTCGGCGCTCGCATAGTCGGGGCCCGACGCCACGACATTCAAGTTCGCCGACAGCGTAGCCGAATTGGACAGCGTCGCCTCGAGCGATCCACCACCGATATTCTGGTCGAGAATGTCGATGTCACCGTCAGCCAGCGCGCTACTACCCGACGCGATGGCGCTAGCGCTACCCGACAGCGCAATCGCTGCCTGGTTCACCAGCACTGCTTCGACAGTGCCGCCAAAGGCATCCTGATCAATGCCGCTAAGGTCGGCGCTTGCGTAAGCGTTGCTGCCCGAAGCGAAGGCCGCCACGTCGGCATCCATGCTACCGGAATTGACGATCGTCACCGAACGCTGGCCGGCAAAGAAGCCCGACGCATTCTGGTCGATCCCGTCGAAGCTCGCATAGGCATAAGCCGAACTGGCGCCGACCGCCGAAGCGCCGACCGCGACCGAAATGGCGCCGTCATTGGCCAGGTCGAGCGACACGGTGTCGCCATTGCCGCTCTGCTCGATCGCATCGACGTCGGCCGTGGCATAGGCATTGCCTTCGCTGCCGGAGGCCATCGCATTCATCGAGACCGTGATGTCACCAAGATTGTTGAGCACTGCATTGGCGGTGCCGCTTTCGCTGGCGAACGCATCCTGGTCGATGATGCGGGCGTCGGCCGAAGCATAAGCCGAGCCCGCTACGGCAACCGCACTGCCCGATGCAGCGATCGTGCCGCTATTGCTCAGGATCGCGGTGGCGATATTGCCATTCACATCCTGGTCGATGCCGCTGATCGAAGCATAGGCCTGCGCGAATTCCGAACCGACGGCGTCGGCCGCGGCAACTACATTGATCGCCCCCGAATTGTCGATGACACCGACAGCCGTCCCGCCGGTCTGTATGAACGTGGTGGTCGTACCCTCGCTGGTTACGGGAACAGAGTAGGCTGCAGCATCGACATCCTGCCGGATACCGGCCGCTTCTCCGATCGCAGTGGCGAACCCGCCCGATCCGGTCGCCGAGGCCACCGCCGATGCGGAAAGCGAGACGGTTGCCGAATTGACGATGCTCGCATCGGCAGTCCCGCCGCGCGCATCCTGGAGAATGCCATTGGTCCATGCATCCGCGCGGGCCTGCGCATTGCCCACGACATTGGCATCGCCATCGATCGCGATAGCGCCGCTATTGACGATATTGGCACTGACCGGGCCATCGCCCTCGAAGTTGTTCGCTCCTTGCTCGATCCCGGTCACCCAGGCCAACCCGAACGTGCCTCCGGTGCCGCCGCCAATGACGTCCATCGTCGCTTCCACGTCGATCGCGCCGCTATTGTTGATATCGGCATTGGCCGAACCACCCGAATTCACCAGTTGGCGGATGCCGTCGCCGGCAGCATTACCGCCGGCGGGCGCACCATCGCCACTGGCGAAAGCGAAGGCATCGATATCGATCGAACCCGAATTGGCAATCGCGCCCGTGGCTGACATCGCCGCGCCGACCGTCTGGGCGATCGCGACACCTGCCCCGAGCGCATTGACGTTGCCAGTGCCCTGCGCGCTCGCATCAGCATCCAGCGCGATACTGCCGCTATTGGTGATACTGCCATCGGCTTGCGATCCGAAGATGCGTTGTTCGACCCCGCCAAGTCCCGCGAAGGCATTCGCGAACGAGCCCGAAGCAATGGCATCGGCATCGGCAACGAGATTGATCGCACCCGAATTCTGAATGACACCAATCCCGCTTGTTCCGCTCGCCGCCTGCTGGAAGATTGCAACACCGCCCGCATTGACGAAGGCGTCCGTACCCGAACCTTCTGCAATCATCGTGGCGTTGATGGCCCCGCTATTGCTTATAGAAACGTCGGCGACACTTTCAGCAGACGCGACCTGCCGGATGATGTTCACTCGGCCAAACGCATTGGCACCGCTGCCCGCAAGTGCCGTCACATTATAAGTCAGGTTATTGGAGCCAGCCCCGACATAGTCGAGGTCAACATTATCACCGAAGCCCAGCTGTTCGAGCAAATCGATTCCCGAGCCAGCGCCGGCGAAGGCGTCGCCGCTACCGGAAGCCAATACGTCGACATCGACACTGAGGACGCCAACTTGCGATAGTGTCGCTTCGACAGTCGTGGCCTGACCCGACTGATGGATAGCCCAGAGGGCACCGCCTGCGACAGCATTGATGCCTTCAGACGTCATCGCGACAGCATCCACATCAATATCGACGGTCCCGCTATTGGCGAGGTGAAGCGCGAGCGACGTCCCGACCGCATGCTGGTCGAGCGCAGACGCCTGATAGCTGGCATTTGCTGCAAAACCGCCACTCGCAAAGGCCGCGACGTCCACATCGATCAGGCCACTATTGCGCTGGTCGAGATCGATCTCCTGGCCAAAAATGTAGGACCGCTCGCCATTGCCGTAAGCAAAGGCGTTGGCCGTGCCGCCGCCAACGGCATAGGCCGAAGCATCGATCGAGATCGTGCCGCTATTGGTGAAGTCGATCGCATAATCATTTGCGCTGAACTGCCAGTGGTTGACGCCGATCGCGGTCGCTTCGACATTCGCAAAATTAGACGCAAGAGCACTGGCATTGGCCGCGACATCGATCAGGCCGGCATTGGTCATTCCGACCGCCACCTCAGATCCGAAGCCCAGTTGCTGAACGCCAACGCCCACCGCGCTGGCGAAGGCGTTGAACTGCCCCTCGCCGCCTGCCACGGCACCAGCAGAGACATCGAGGACGCCGCTCGTCCCGTTGACGAGGTTGAGCGCAACGCTCGATCCGAAGCCCAGCTGCGTGATCCCGCGGGCCTGTGCACCCACATCACCGAATACGCCCAGCTGATCGGCATCCGCGTTGACATCGACCAGCCCGTCATTGGTGAGATTGACGATGGCTACCGGTGCGTTGACCTGCTGATTGAGCGCATTGGCCAGCGCCACGCCGCTGCCATTGCCGATCAGGTCGAGTTCAGCCGAAATCCCGATCAAGCCGACATTGACGATATTGGCATAGCCCGTACCCGCGGCGAAGACGTTCTGGTCGATGCCGGCGGCACCGTCGACCGAGGCAAATCCCTGCACACTCTCGCCCGAAGCAAAAGCACCGGCCGCCAGCTCTACGGTGCCATTGTTGACGAACGAGGCCGAGGCATCGCCATTGCCCGCCTCGACATTCTGCAGCAGGCCGAGGCCCACATTGGCGTTTGCATCGGCCCCGCCTCCCGAGATGGCAGTAGCCACAGCGCTGCCGAAGAGCAGGCCGTCATTCTGGAATCCGGCAAAGGCATCGCCGCTACCGGCACTGGCAAACTGCCCGGCGACATAGCCGACGACTGCGGTTGCTTCCGCAGAAGGCCCGGCCACGACGGCCGCGGCTTCTGCCACGCCGCTCACCGTACCGGTATTGGTGAAGTTCACGGTCGCGCCTGTGGACGTGATCGCGGCTACCGTCGCAAAAGTCCCTGTCGGCGAAGCTTCGGGGAAGTTGATCGCTTCCTGTCGCACGACATTGGCAAAGGCGAATGCCTCCGCAGCCGTCCCGGCGGCAGAAGCATCGGCATTGACGGCAATGACACCGCCATTGTTGATCGAGGCCGATGCGACGTCGCCTTCCGCAATCGCGATCTGCGACACGGCGGCGCCCTCGCCGCCAATACGCGCATCGGCATCGGCAAATTCACCGCGGGCCGCAGCCACCAGGTCGACATTGATGAGACCATCATTGTCGATTGACGCCGAAGCGCCGCCCGGTCCGCCCTGCGCGGCCTGGATCAGGATGACGTCCATCTGCGCTGTTGCTTCCCCGCTGGTGGCAAGGACGGCCAAGCCAGCCGCATAGATATCCGCACTGAGGGTTGCACTGGTGGCGTTGACAAAGTCGATGCCGACCGCAGTGCCCTGGCCCGACTGCCACACCATCGCGCCGCCATTGGCGCTGGCATAAGCGCCAAAGCCGCCCTCGCCGGTCAGTGCCGAAGCCGCAGCCTCGGCCAGGAGCGCACCACTATTGTTGATACTCAACGAGGCGCTCGAGGCGGCCTCGACAATCTGCGCGATGCCGTAATTGCCCTCGGAGCCGTTGACCAAGGCAGTCGCCTCGGCAGATGCGCCCCCGGCAAGGGCGTTGGCATCCATGAGGACCGTGCCGCTATTGACGATGGCGCCCGTTGCGCCAGCCTCGCCGACATTGACCTCTTGGTAGATGGCTTGCGTGGCATAGGCGAAGGCATCGACGAAGGCCCCGCCGGCTACCGCCGTCGCTTCGAGCGACACGCCGCCGGCATTGGAGATGCTCGCGACACCGCCCGTCACCGCTTCGCCATCCTGCCCAAGGCCGATCACGACCCCGGCGACAACATCGTTGGCGTCGCTTGCAAAAGCGCCAAGCGCAACATCGCCCTCATTCTCGAGCGACAAGTCCACGGACAGACCGTCGGCCTGTTGCCCAATGCCTATTGCTGCAATCGCGACCGCATCGTCCGAGAAGACCGCGTCCGCTCCCGCAGCAGCCTGGAGTGCAATGACACCATTATTGTCGGCAACGGCGATAGCGCTGCCCGAGAAAGCATTGACCTGCTGGAGATTGCCGAAGGCCAGGGCCGTCGCATTGGCCGATGAAGCCCCTTCGGCGATCGCCACCGCGTCCAAAAGGATGGAAGCCGTCCCGGTCGTGCCGGTCCCCGTGCCCGTACCTGTCCCGGTGCCCGTGCCGGTTCCTGTGCCAGTTCCAGTACCCGTCGCCTCGGCTCCGTTGACGAAGCTGGCAAAGGCGAAACTACCGGCCGTCACCGATTGATTGACACCATTGGCGATCGCACTGGCCTGCGCATTTCCGAAAGCCTGTGCGATGGCCACAGCAGAGATGTCGATCAGGCCGTCATTGGAAACCCCGATCGAAACCGAACCGCCGGTCGCGAACTGGTCGATCCCGCCCGCGCGCACGAACGGCCCTTCGATGGTCGAACCGACTTGCGCCACGGCAACCGCGCCAGTCGAGCCTTCCGCCGTGGCGATCATATTGATGTCGATAGTGCCGCTATTATTGATCGAGGCGTCGACTGCGCCGCCACTGATATTCTGGACGACGGGAAGAGCACCTGCACTTGCGGTGGCAGTGCCGCCCCCGTTACCCGCCGCAATAGCAACCACGAAGAGGTTGATGCTGCCTTCATTGTCGATCAGGGCATTGGCGGACGATCCCGCGCCAATGACAGCCTGATTGATGACACCGCCATTCGCCGAGGCATTTTCCGCATCGGCAAAGACCGAAATACCGATATCGCCATCATTTCTCATCGACAGGTTCGCAACCGTCGGGAAGAGCGAGAATTGCGCCATGATGTCGAACGTGGACGCGCTAGCACTATCGGGCGCAGATGCGCTGACTACCAGCTCCATCGAGCCATTGTTCGCCATCAGCATGTCAACCGTGCCGGGCAGGAAGAGCGAGGACTGGCTCATCCCTTCGGCGAAGACCGCAGTGGCGTTGCCATTGGACCCGCTGGCCACGGCATTGGCGCTCAGCGTGATCGCGCCGTCATTGACCATGTCGAGATCGGCATCACTGCCGAAAAATCCGGTGAAGAAGCCGCCCACGGCGATCTGCTGGAAGGCGCCGCCAGCATTGAAAGCAATGGCCTGCGCACTGCCAGTGGCAATCGCAACCGCCGTAACGCCCACATCAAGTGACCCCGACGTGCCGTTATAGAGACTGGCGGCACCGCCGACGACGCCGTCAAGCGCCTGGACGACGGCCACGCTATTCTGCGCGAAGGCGAAAGCATTGCTCGCCGTACCGCCTTCGACATAGCCGGCATCGGCGACGACGTTCATCGAGAAAGCACCATCATTGTTTAGCGCGATGCTGCCGGAAACATTGCTGGTGCGCGCGAAGACGACCTGGCCGATGCCAGGACCGAAGGCCTGCGCATAGGCGTCGGCACCCGCGCCATCGGCAACCGCTGTCGCGTTAATAAAAATGTCGCCCGAATTATCGAGCGACACGGCAAGGTCTGCGCTGCTGGCCGCGGCACTGGCGCGCTGTACGATCCCTTCGAACAGGATCGCATTGGCGTTCGCCGTGCCCGAAGGCGCAATGGCCGCCGCATCGACATCGATTTCGACTTGGCCGGGGAAGAGCGAGGTCGTCGGTGCTGCATTGAGGTCCATCGCGAGATTGACCGAATTCTCGCCGGTCCCGACTTGCGCGATGCCGGCACCCGAAAGCGCCGCATTGGCCGTCGCGCCAAGCGCGACGGTGCCGGTGTTGAACGCATTGGCGGTGATTTCCACGCCAAGATCGTTCGAATTCTGGATGAGCTGGTCGACGTTATTGCCGACACCGCGCTGCAGCAGCGCAACGCCTTCAATCGTTGCATTGGCGACGACATTGGCGGTCGTCGTCCCGGCGACCATCACAGTCGAGGTTTGGGGCGCACCCGTACCGGTACCCGTCGTGCCGCTTCCCGTCGTAAGACCGGGCCCGGTGGCACCGGTTGCGGTGTTGCCGCCGCCAGTCGTTGCGACACCCGTCAGGGTCTGGGTGCCCGAAGCATTTACGCCATCGGCAGTGATTTCGGCGATGGCCAGGATATCGATGGGGCCGGTATTGGAGGCAACCAGGGTAACATTGCCTTCGCTTCCGGTTCCCGTAGCGCTCGCCGACTGGATGACCTGACCATTGGTCGTCGAGGAGACCCGCGCTGTAATCTGGTTGGCGTCCATCGTCGCGGAAGCCGTGACCGTCGTGCGCACACCGCAATCATTGATGAGGGGAGCATCGGCGCAAATCGCACTGATCTCGATGACGTCGACGATATCGACATCGGTCGTGGGGTTCGGGGACCTTCCGCCATCATCGATAATGATGGGCGCCGCGACGGATGGCATGGCCAGTCCGAGCGTCGCGATGGATGCACTGGTAAAAAGAATATTGCGCGTAGATGTGGTCATCATCTGTCCCCTGTTGATCCTGCCGGATCGCCCATGGCGGTGCGCCGTCGCGCACCACCGCCTAGCCCCGCCTGAGGCTCGATTGGTGTGACGCAACGCAACAGAGTACGTTTTCGGTAAACCGAGAATTAATAGCAGTATCCCGCAAAACTGCGGTTGGCAAGCGCTAGTTCCTAACCAAAATCAATCATTTGAAGTGGCAAATCCAGAGAGTGAATCCAGCCCAGTTGTGCACTGAATTTTTCATGACGCCGCAAGGACTTGGGTTTGAATAGGCCGCACCCCACCAGTCGCTAATGCATCATGGCTTGCGTCGTCGGCGACCCGGGCATCACCATGCGAATGCCCTGCATCATTCCGGCATCGCCATGACTGGCAAAGTGACAATGCATGACGAAGTCGCCGATATATCGACGGTATCTCGTGCGCATGGTGACCTTGTAATCCCGCTTGATGAGCAAGGTGTCGCGCCAGCCTCCGACCACGCCGTCATAATCGCTGTCATATGCCGCCGTGCCCTCCACGGTGACATCATTTCCGTCCTCGTCGAGGATGGCGATCACCTGGAATGGGTTTACGTGGATGTGGAACGGATGCTCGGCCAGATTGGAAGTGATTTCCCATTCCTCGACATCGCCAAGCGTCAGGGTTCGATCGATGCGGCCATGTTCGTAGGGCAGGCCGTCGATACTCAATATCGCGGGGCTGTCTTCCTGTTCCACGATGCTGAAGGTCGCCTGCTGATATCCGGTGATCTCGTCGTCCCGGACCGCTTCATGCCAGGTGAAGGCGCTCAGCCCCAGCTCGCCTGAAAGGTCACCGATGACCCGCTCTCTCACTCGCTGATCGTCGATGCGCATTTCGGCATGTTCGCGCAGGGTGTGCATCAGGTGCGACGCGACATTGTCGACCGGAGCAGCCTCGCCGCCCACGTCCAGGATGCCGATGACACGATGGTCTTCGTGGTCCATCCTCCAGCTCTGGTCATTGACCATGCAATAGAGTCCTGGCTGCTCGAAATAGACGAGCGAATCGTAACGCGAGCCTGCATGGATCACCGCCTCGTCGACCTCGCGCATGGCATTGCGGGTCAGCCCGTCATCGGCAAAATGGAATTGGGCAACCTCATCGCCTGAACAGAAATTGGAGATCCAACCCCTCTGCTCGTGCGCCGTGATGCCGCGTAAGGCCGGTGCGCCATCGGCCACGCGGCGAATGCTGACATTGACCGAGCGACGAAGGCCGGCGTGGATCATCCGCAGTCTCTGAAAACGTCCGGTCGACAAACCGGACAAGGTCGGCTGGACTTCGCCATTCACGCCGATCAGGCGGCCCGACGTCATTTCGCGCAATGGCCCGAATTGGTCCCACGACGAAACCTTGCCGACATCACCCTCATCGCATGTCCAAGGCGGCAATTCCCAGGGCCTGGTGTCGGGATCAGGCCAGGCCGGCGCCTTGATCTTTTCGGTATCGTCGAAACAGCCATATTGGATCTGCGAGAAGAGCAGGACTTGCTCCCCGAACGCACTTTCACCCTGACCGAAAAGGATGTCCACGTCGCCGGGAGAACCGATTGTCGGCAGGCGGTCGCCTTCGATGATCAGCGCGCCGGCCATCCCCGACCCCAATTGGGCGCTGGTCGCACCATGCATGTGAGGATGGTACCAGAAGGTGCCGGCGGGATGATCGTCAGGGATGACGAATTCGTAATCGAAGCGATGACCCGGATCGATCGAGATCATGACATTGTCGCTATTGCCGCCCGGCGACACCCACAGACCGTGGGTGTGAATATTGGTCGAATTGAAGCATTCCTCGCGCTCGACCTCTTCGGGCGTGCAAGGTGCCAGGTTGTTGGCAACGCCCAGCCGCAAAACCTGGCCTGGCGACACGCGCAACTCGGGCGCCATGAAGCGATCATTGCCCTCGCCACGAAACGCCCGCAGCTCGACCTTGTCGTTTCGCCCGGTCCAGGGATTGTAGATTTCACCCTCGGCAAACTCGACGGAGACTTCGTAGCTGGGCGATGCAGGCTCGACCGTCGCGGCATTGCCCGCGCCGAGCGCGCTTGCACTCGCCAAAGAAAAGATGAGCGTGGATATTGTTTTGGATTTTGCGCGCATGACGTCCCCCCAGACAGGGCCGTCACATCCGACGAACGCCACTGGTCGAAACGACCCTTTCGCGTACGCAACTCTTCATAGTGATTATGGCGGGGTGACCGGCGAGTCAAACGAAGCCTTGCGGCGAGAAGCAACGGACGACGGTGGACGCCCGCAAAGAAGAAGGCGCACCAAGCGGATGGCGTCAGCAGGAATTTCGGGAAAGGAAAATGGCGGAGAGGGTGGGATTCGAACCCACGGTACGGTTGCCCGCACAACGGTTTTCGAGACCGCCCCGTTCGACCACTCCGGCACCTCTCCGCATGGGATTTGGGACGCAAGCACGAAGGGCGCGTCCCGGGTCGGAGGCGGCCTCTAGCAGCGCTTTTCGATTCTGAAAAGGGGTTGTTCGCACAAAGGCCATATTGAACCCGCCGCTGACCCCGCGCATTGCCCCGCCATGAGCGATTTTTCCAACGCGATCGTGATCGGGCAGGGCGGCATCGGCGGCGCCATCGCCGATGCCATCGAAGCGCGCGGCGGACGCGTCACGCGGCTCGGACGCCAGACGACACCGCCGATCGACTTTCTCGAGCCCGCCACCATCGAGGCGGCCGCGTCGGCATTGGAGGCCCAGGGCCCCTTCGACGCCGTCATCATCGCTAGCGGTATTCTTCATTCGGACGCATTCGGACCCGAAAAGAGCTGGCGCATGCTCGACGCCGATCCGCTGACGACGACATTCGCCATCAACACGATCGGCCCGGCATTGGTCGCGCGGCACTTCATCCCGCTGCTGCCGCGAAAAGAGCGTTTCCTGTTCGCTGCGCTCTCGGCGCGTGTCGGCTCGATTTCCGACAACCGGATCGGCGGCTGGTATGGCTATCGCGCCAGCAAGGCCGCGCTCAACCAGATAATCCGCACCCTCGCCATCGAACTGGGCCGAACGCACAAGGAAGGCGTAATCGCCGCGCTGCATCCGGGCACCGTCGATACGAAGCTGAGCGAACCCTTCCAAGGCAATGTCCCGGACAAACAACTGTTCAGCCCCGAAAAGAGCGCCAACCACCTGCTCGACGTCCTGTCGGGCCTGACGCCGGAAGATAGCGGCGGTCATTTCGACTGGGCCGGAGAGCCCGTCCCCGCCTGATATTCCGGCGACATTTTGCGACATTGTCGGCCTTGGCTGGCAAATCTCTGCGACGCAGACACTCCATAACGGTCATCGTCAGGGCACCACCCCCGGGCCCCGAACGATGACAAGGAGTTTTCGAGCGATGAAGAAATTGACCATCCTGATTGCCGCGACCGCAATCGCGCTGCCCATGGCCGCACAGGCCCACCAGCCGGGCCCGCGCGGTCCGCAGGGCGACATCACGCTGGCCGAGGTCGAGGCACAGAGCGCCGAGCGCTTCGCCAATATCGACGTGAATGGCGACGGCCAGCTCACGCAGGACGAGATGAAGGCGCATGCCGAGGCTCGCAAGGCCGAGTGGCAGGAAAATAATGACGGCGAACGTCGTGGCCCCCGGGCCCGTCGTGGTGGCCGCGGCGGCGGCGAAGGTCGTGGCTTCGACCGGCTCGACGCCGATGGCAGCGGCACCCTCAGCCTCGCCGAATTCCAGTCCCGCCCGCTCGCCATGTTCGAACGCGCCGACGCGAATAATGATCGTGTCGTGACCGAAGCCGAGCGTAACCAGGCCCGCGCCGAGTTTCGCGAGAAGCGCGCCGAGATGCTCGGCCAGCGCGGCCAGTAACCGGCCGTCCTCCAAGGGATTGCTCCCTGCCGCGTGTCTCCCCGCAATCAACCCGTCGTGCGGCAGGGAGTTAAGGGGGCTGGCCTTGCCGGCCCCCTGCCCTATCATCCGACCCGTGTCAGAAGGACCGATCCATTGAGCCGCCCGCACCTCCTCCTGGTCGAGGACGAACCCGCCATCCGCACCCCATTGGTGCGTTATCTCGAGCGCGAAGGCTTTCGAGTGACGGCGTGCGGCGATGCCAAGGCGGCACGCGACGTGCTCGGCGGCTTCGCCTTCCATGCGGCGATCCTCGACATCATGCTGCCGGGTGAAGACGGCTTGAGCCTCGCCCGCTCGATCCGCGAGCAAGGCGACCTGCCCATCCTCTTCCTCTCGGCGCGTTCCGAGGATGTCGACCGCATCGTCGGCCTCGAAATGGGTGCCGACGATTATCTGACCAAGCCGTTCAATCCGCGCGAACTGCTCGCCCGCATCAAGGCGATCCTGCGCCGCGCCAAGCCGGCCGACACGCCTGCCGAAGCGGATGGCGGCAGCTTCCGCTTCGACGAATATCGGCTCGATACCGATCACCAGCGCCTGCTGCGCGAGGAACAACCCATTCCGCTTACCAGCGGCGACTATACGTTGCTGCTGACCCTCGTCGAACGTGCCGGGCGTCCTTTGTCGCGCGAACAATTGCTCGACCTCACCAAGGGCCGCGAAGCCGATCCGTTCGACCGCTCGGTCGACAATGCCATCATGCGCCTGCGCAAGAAGCTGGGCCCCAAGGGCAGCGAGATCATCCGCACCGTCCATGGGGTCGGCTACACGCTCGCCGTCCCGGTCGAGCAGGGCTGAGCCGATGCGCCTGCCCCGCCTTTCGCTCGCCACCCAGGTCGCCCTGATCGTCGGCATCGCCATCTTCGTGGCGCAGCTCATCAACCTGTCGCTCGCGGTCGAGAATCGGCGCGGGCAGCTCATCACCAATGCCGTCGTGCCGGGCGCCCAGCGAATCGCGCTGGTCGCGGCCGACCCGCGGCTCGTCGAACGCGTTGCCGAATTTGGCGATCGTCGCGACCGCCGTCCCATGGCGCGCATGATGGAGCGCGACCGCCGCTGGATCCGCAGCCAGGTCAGCGACATCGATCCGGTCCCGCCGAGCGCACGTGACTTTCCGCGCGGCACCGAGATCCTGGAGACCACTTTGGCCTCCAGTGGCGTGCAAGCCCGCGCCGCGCGCGCCGCCTTGTTGCCGCCGAGCAATCCGCGCGAAGAAGGCCGCGAGGGTCGCGTTCAGTTGATGCTTGCCGTGCAGATCGAGGACGGGCGCTGGCTCAGTATCATGGCGCCGGGGCCGCAGGCGGTCGGCCCGTTGATCCGCGCGCTGATCTTCCAGTCCTTCCTGATCGCACTGGCGGTCCTCATCCCGACCCTGTTGCTGCTCAATCGTGTCGGCGGATCGCTCAAGCGCCTGACCCGCTCGGCGCAGCGTTTCGACGGGCATGAAGCGGTCGAGCCGCTTCCCGAGACGGGCCCGCGCGACGTCGCAACGCTCACCGGTGCCATCAATGCCATGCAGTCGCGCATCGCTGCCATGATGAGCGAGAAGGACGTCATGCTGGGCGCCATCGGGCACGACCTTCGCACACCCCTCACCGCCTTGCGGCTCGAGGCCGAAGCGGTCGAGGATGACGAGCGCCGCGATGCCCTCGTCGCGCAGATCGAAGCGCTGCATGGCCAGTTCGAGGCTGTGCTCGAGCTCGCCCGCGCCAGCCGCCCGATTGCGCATCATCAGACAGTCGCGCCGACAGAATTACTCGAACGCCTCGCTGCCGAACGGCGCAAAGCCGGGCAGGACATCGAGCTGGCCGGCATGGACGCTGCCCCATTCCCCGGCGACCCTGCCGCCATTGCCCGTGCGCTGGACAATCTCATCGACAACGCGCTGCGCTATGGCGAGACGGCGCGCCTGTCGGTGGTCGGCGATGAACACAACGTCACGATGTCGGTGACCGATGACGGACCGGGCATCGCCGCCGACGAGCGCGACAGCGTCCGCGAACCCTTCCGCCGTCTCGAGGGCTCGCGCAATCGCGGGACGGGCGGGCACGGTCTTGGGCTTGCCATCGTGTCGGCAATCATGCGGCGCCATCATGGCGAGCTCGTCCTCGCCGACCGCGACGATGGCGAAAGCGGCCTCGTCGCCAGCCTCGTTTTTCCGCGGCGCTTGCCTCAATCCTGAGGCGCCCTACATTAATGGCATGAGTAATCTGATTCCCACCGCGCGGTTCGGCATCGGCGATGTCGTCAAGCACCGCCTGCTCGATTTTCGCGGCGTCATTGTCGATGTCGATCCCGAATTCGCCAATAGCGAGGAATGGTACGAAGCCATTCCCGCCGACATGCGCCCGCACAAGAAGCAGCCTTTCTACCACTTGCTCGCCGAGAATGACGAGACGAGCTACGTCGCCTATGTGAGCCAGCAGAACCTCGTCGCCGACGACGAGGATGAAGAGATCAGCCACCCCGAGATCGGCGCGATCTTCGACCGCTTCGAGCCGGGTCGCTATCGCCTGCGCGCCGAACGGATGCAGTAAGGCGACCGACGGACCGGCAAAAAGCCGTCACGAAGTGGTCATTACTGTTGACTCACGCCCCTCGTTTCCATAGGTGGCCCCATCCCTTCGCATCGGTACTGCAACTGGCAGGCGCTGACGCGCAGGCACTGATATTAATTTTGACCTGAAGAGAAGAGCCAATGTTCGCAGTCGTGCGCACCGGCGGTAAGCAATATCGCGTTGCCCCCGGAGACAAGATCGTCGTCGAGAAACTCGCTGGTGAAGCGGGCGACGAAGTCACCCTTGATGACGTGCTGCTGGCCGGCGAGGGTTCGGACCTCAAGTCGACCGACGGCCTCACCGTTGCCGCCAAGATCGTGGCGCAGGCCAAGGGCGAGAAGGTGACCGTTTTCAAGAAGCGTCGTCGCCATAACTATCGTCGCAAGCGCGGCCACCGCCAGCAGCACACGATCCTCGAGATCGTGTCGATCGGCGGCAAGGCAGCTGCGAAGAAGGCAGCGCCGAAGAAGGCCGCAGCCAAGAAGGACGATGCTGCGCCTGCGAAGAAGCCGGCCGCCAAGAAGGCTCCGGCCAAGAAGGCAGCAGCGAAAAAGTCGACAAAGGATGCTGCACCTGCTAAGAAGGCAGCGACCAAGAAACCTGCGGCCAAGAAGGCTCCTGCGAAGAAGCCCGCGGCCAAGAAGACCGAGAAGAAGTAACGATGGCACATAAGAAGGCAGGCGGCTCGTCGCGTAACGGCCGCGATTCCAATCCGAAATATCTCGGCGTCAAGAAGTTTGGCGGCGAAAGCGTCGTCGCGGGCAACATCATCGTGCGCCAGCGCGGCACCAAGTGGTATCCGGGCGACAATGTCGGCCTGGGCCGCGACCACACGATTTTTGCGCTTATCGACGGCCGCGTCACGTTCCGTGACGGCAAGCTCGGCCGCAAATACGTCCACGTCGAATCGATGGGCGAAGCAGCCGAATAAGGGCAGATCGATAACGGATCTTCCCTCCTGGGACGGTCCGGAAAATGAACAAAGGGAGAAGGGACCGCTCCAGGTCCCTTCTCTTTTTTTGTGTCCAGAAAAAGAGATGTCCGAAACTTCTCCCTGAATTGTCACGAACCCCGATTAGCGGGGCGGCGAAGGAGAAGACATGATGTTCGCGGTGACCCAGCGATTGCTGTTACGTCCCGGTTGGCAAGATGACGCGCCCGTACTGGCGCGCAAGATTGCCGACGAGAAAATCGTTCGCAACCTTGCCCGCGCCCCCTGGCCCTATGGGCTGGAGGAAGCGGCGGCGCATCTGGAGCGAATGCAGACGGCCGAACTTCCGAGCTTCCTCATCACGCGTCGTGACAATGCCGACATTATCGGTGCCTGCGGGTTCGGCTACGAACCGTCGGGCGAGATCGAGTTCGGCTACTGGATTGCCCGCGACCATTGGGGCCAGGGTTATGCGACCGAAGCCGGCCGCGCCGCGCTCGACATTTCGCGCACCCTCGGCTGGGACAAGATTGTCGGCGGCCATTTCATCGATAATCCCGCCAGCGGCCGGGTGCTCGAAAAGCTCGGCTTCGTGCCGACCGGCGCGCGCGTCATGCGGCATAGCTGCGGACGCGGCGGCGAGGCGATGTGCGAGCTGTATAGCCTCGACCTCAACGGCGCGGTAGCGCGCACGGAGGCCGCAGCGGCCTGATCGGGTCCGAAGAGCGGGAGGACAGGCGCGGCCGGTTGCGTGACCCGGTCGCGCCTTTTCCTATGCGGCTGCCGCAGCGCGGCGAACCTTGCGCCCATTGCGCATGTAATCGTGACTTTCCGTATCCTCGTAGGCCGCGATCAGCTCACGATCATCGTCATTCCACGGATGGAATTTGGGCATGAAGAAAGCGGCCCAGGCGCCGAGGATCTTGCGGAACATGCCCGGCGAGACCAGCGCATATTTCAGCAGGCCCCACTTGGCCTTCCAGCCGGTGATGGCGTCCTGCTCGAGCAGGTAGAGCGCACCCTTGAAGCGGTCGGGGAAGAAGTGACTGGTGACGTTGAGCATCACCATCGTCTTCACCTTCCAGCGCTTGAAGCGTGACCAGTCCTTGGTGGCGTGCATCCAGGTGTCATATGCGACGCCCTTATGCTCGATTTCTTCGGCCGCATGCCATTTCCACAAGGCTGCGGTGGAGGCCTCCGCACCGTCAAGGTGACGCGGGTCGGCAAGCAGTTCGTGGGCGAGGATCGCGGTATAATGCTCCAGCACCATCGTGGCGGCGAGCGAGGCGATGAGCGGCTTGTCCGAAAGGAAGTCGATCCGCTCTTTCACGCGCGCATAGAGCGGCGCCATGTCATAACCGCTCTCGCTGGCGCGCTTGTTGAAGGCGTCATGCTCACGGCTGTGAATGGCTTCCTGCGTGGTGAAGGCCTTGATATCGGCGCCGAGACGCTCGGGCGTGTCTTTGGCAAAAGCGCGAACCGAGCGAACGAAGAAGGCCTCGCCATCGGGAAACGTCGCCGACAGCGCATTGTACATCGCCGTCGCATAAGGGTTTCCGCCATGCCACCAGCGCGGTGCCGCATTCTCCGGCGCGAACTTGCGATCGCGCGGGGTAATGGTCAGATCGGTCGGCGTAACGCTTGCAGTGGTCAACTCTTCGCTCCTAAAGGACGCATTCTTGTATCTAGATGGGTGTAACTGACATTTATGTCAACATCGTTGCCAACTCGTAAACGCATGACCCCCGAGGAAAGCCGGGCCGCCGCCGTCACCGCGGCGCGCGAGCTGCTGCGCGACGAAGGCGCGGCAGCGGTGACCCTGAAGGCGGTCGCCGGCAAGATGGGGCGCACTCATGCCGCCCTCCTCCATCATTTCGGCTCGGTCGACGAATTGCATGCCGCGCTTGCCGACGAAATCGCCCGCGAGGTCGCCGATTCGATTGCAGGAACGGTGGGGCGCTACCAGGCCGGCCAGACCAAGCTGCGCCACGTCGTCGAGGAAATGTTCACCCAGTTTCGCGAGCAGAATTTGGGCGAGCTTATTGCCTGGGTGGTGCTGTCGCGTCGCCGCGATGCGTTGAAGCCGGTCGAAAAGGCGATTGCCGGCGTGGTGACGCAGATCACCCGTAATGACGATGACCGCCCGCTCGACCGCGCCACCATGGGGCTCGTCCTTATCGCCATCGGCGATGCGCTGGTCGGCGACGAGGTCGCGCGGGCCACCAACCTGCCTCACGAAGTCGCGCACGACATTGCGGTCAAGCAAATCCTCGCAGTTCTCGGCGAACTGCGCTAGGGGCGCGCGATGGCGCATTTCCTGGACCAGGCGAAGATCTTCATCGCATCGGGCGCTGGCGGCCCCGGTGCGGTCAGTTTCCGTCGTGAAAAATATATCGAATTCGGTGGCCCCGATGGCGGCGATGGCGGCAAGGGCGGCGACATCGTCTTCGAAGCCGTGCCCGCGCTCAACACGCTCATCGACTTTCGCTACACGCAGCATTTCAAGGCCCCGCGCGGCAAGGGCGGCGCCGGTCGCAACCAGACCGGCGCGGGCGGACGCGACCTCGTCATCAAGGTACCGGTTGGCACGCAGGTGCTGGCCGACGATGAGGAACGCTCGCTGATCGCCGACCTTGCCAAGGAAGGCCAGACCGTCCGCTTGCTCAAGGGCGGCATCGGGGGTCGCGGCAATATGAGCTACAAGAGCTCGACCAACCGCGCCCCGCGCCAGCACCAGCCGGGCGAACCGGGCGAGGAAATGTGGGTGTGGCTGCGTCTGAAGCTGCTTGCCGATGTCGGCCTGATTGGTTTGCCCAATGCGGGCAAGTCGACGTTGCTCAATGCCGTCTCCAACGCAAAGGCCAAGACCGGCGCCTATCCTTTCACGACGCTCCATCCCAAGTTGGGCGTGGTCCTGCACAAGGGCCGCGAATTCGTCATGGCGGACATTCCGGGCCTCATCGAAGGCGCTGCCGAAGGGGCCGGGATCGGCGACCGTTTCCTCGGCCATGTCGAGCGCACCAAGATCCTGGTCCACCTGATCGATGCCGATGGTGGCGATCCGGCCAAGGCCTATCGCACTGTTCGCGACGAGATCGAGGCCTATGCCGATGGTGAGGACCTTTCCGACAAGAATGAGATCGTCGTGCTTTCGCGCACCGACACGGTCGATGAAGGCGTGATCGAAATCGCCCGCGCCGAGCTTGCCGAAATCGGCATCACCGACGTCCTCGAAGTCAGCGCGATGGCCGGCGAAGGCATTGAGCCGCTGCTCGACAAGATCATCGAGACCCTGCCCGAAAAGCAGGAGAAGAAGAGCGAGTTCGGGGACGATCACGACGAACCGGACTGGTCGCCGCTATGAGCAAGAAGCCGCTGGCAGTAACCGGTGCGACCGGTTTCGTCGGCGGGCGCCTGCTCGAGCTGGCCCACGAACTGGGCCGGCCCCTCACCTGCCTCACTCGGCGCCCGCAGCCCGAAAAAGCGGGCGTCAAATGGGTGCAAGGCGACCTGCACGACAAAGCCGCGCTCGCGCAGCTTTGCGAAGGCGCCGATGCGGTGATCCACATTGCCGGCGTCATCAACGCGCCCGACCGCGAAGGCTTCGAGAAAGGCAATGTCGAGGGCACCAAGAACCTGCTCGATGCCGCCAAGGCGCAAGACGTTTCCCGCTTCGTCCACGTCTCCAGCCTCGCCGCGCGCGAGCCGAGCCTGTCGCTCTACGGCGCCTCCAAAGCACGCAGCGAAACGGCAGTGAAAACCGCAGGCATCGACCATGTCATCGTCCGTCCGCCCGCCGTTTACGGCCCTGGCGACCGCGAGACATTGGAATTGTTCAAGATGGCGCAGCGCGGGCTCGTAATGCTCCCGCCCAAGGGGCGCATGAGCGTGGTCCATGCCGACGATCTCGTTCGCCTGCTGCTCACCCTCGCCGACGGCCACGGTCGCTCGGGCCTGCTCATCGAGGTCGACGACAATCATGCGGGCGCATGGACGCATGAGGGCTTCGCCAAGGCCTTGGGCCGGGCCGTTGGGTGCAAGACCATGACGCTTTCGATGCCAAAGCCGGTCGTCCGCTTCGGCGCGACGCTCGACCGCATGTTTCGTGGGGACAAGGCTAAGCTGACCCCAGACCGCGCCGCCTATTTCTGCCACCCTGACTGGAGCGTCGATCCCGACAAGCGGCCCGACCCCGACCTCTTCACGCCGGCCATCGCCACCCCGGACGGGCTGCGCGACACGGCGCGATGGTACCGGGAAAAAGGTTGGCTCTAGCCCCGATTTTGCCCCATTTCATTGCCATTTGGCGCCACGAAATCTATTGGGGTTCACCATGACAGACCGCGCAGACGTTAAGACCCGCATTTTCGGGCTCATCGAACAGTTCAACAAGAAGGGCATCGACGTCTCGGAAGAGACGCGTTTCGCCCAGGATCTCGAGTGGGAAAGCCTCACCGTGCTCGACTTCGTCGCCGAGGTCGAGGACGAGTTCGACATCCTCATCACCATGAACCAGCAGGCCGAGATCGAAAAGGTCGGGCAGTTGGTCGACGCCGTCGCGGAGATGGTGGGTTGAGCGGCACCGGGGCGGACCTCAAGGCGCCGGAGACGCAGTCGGGCGACCTGTTCGACAAGTTCCAGCCGCTGATCGACACGCGCGAGAAGCTGCTGTCGACGGGCGTCACCGACCCGTTCAGTTTGGTCATGGAAAAGGTGCTCTCGCCGACCGTCGCCATCTGCAACGGGCGCGAGACCATCCTGCTCGGCACTTACAATTATATGGGTATGACCTTCGATCCCGACGTCATCGCGGCGGGCAAGAAGGCGCTGGACGAATTCGGCTCGGGCACCACCGGCAGCCGCGTCCTCAACGGCACCTACTCGCTCCACAAGGATTGCGAAGACGCGCTCAAGGAGTTTTTCGGCACCGAGCATGCCATGGTTTTCTCGACCGGCTATCTCGCCAATACCGGCATCATTTCGACGATCGCCGGCAAGGACGATTACATCATCCTCGACATCGACAGCCACGCCAGCATCTATGATGGCTGCGCGATGGGCGACGCCAATGTCGTGCCGTTTCGCCACAACGATATCGAAGCCCTCGAAAAGCGTTTGAAGCGCCTCCCCGAAGGAGCCGGCAAGCTGGTCATCCTTGAGGGCGTCTATTCGATGCTTGGCGATGCTGCACCGCTCAGCGAGATGGTCCCGCTCTGCAAGAAATATGGCGCCATGGTGCTGGTCGACGAAGCGCACTCGATGGGCTTCATCGGTGAGAATGGCCGCGGCGTGGCGGAAGAACAGGGCGTCTTCGACCAGTGCGATTTCATCATCGGCACCTTCTCGAAATCGGTCGGCACGGTCGGCGGCTATTGCGTCTCCAACCATCCCAAGTTCGAGATCATGCGCCTCGTTTCGCGCGGCTATGTCTTCACGGCCTCGCTGCCGCCCAGCGTAATGGCGACCGCGGCGACCTCGATCCGCAAGATCATGGACGCCAAGTACAAGCGCGAGCATCTCTGGAAGAATTCCAAGCGCCTCCACAAGAGCCTGACCGATCTCGGCTTCGAGCTCGGTACCAAGGAACCGCAATCGGCCATCATCAGCGTGATCATGCCCGACCTCGAGCGCGGCGCGATGATGTGGGAAGCGCTGCTGCGCGAAGGTCTCTACGTCAATCTCGCCCGGCCGCCGGCGACGCCTGCCGGAATGACGCTGCTGCGCTGCTCGCTCTGCGCGCTGCATTCGGACGAGCAGGTCACCGAAATCATCGGCATGTTCGAGCGCGCCGGGAAAGCGACCGGCTGCATCTAAAGCTTTGCACAGTCATGATCGGGGGTTATGACTAAGCCTATGACGGCAGGGGAAAAATCGGGGGCCGCGGATTGGCGACGCGTGGGCATCGCCCTTGTGGGCATGGTCGTCCTCTTCGCCATGATCGCGACCATCTGGCTCGTCGCCACCTCCAGCGAGATGCGCGACGAGGCAACGCAGCGCGAGCGCGACGCCTATGACGTCACCCTGCTGACCCGTACGCTCGATGCGTCCATCTCGCGTTCCGAAGCCGCGCTCGGCCGCTTCGTGCTCGATGAGGAGCGCGAGAGCGGCAACCTCTATTATAATGACTGGCGCCTCGCGCGGCAGCAGATGAACCAGCTCGTTCGCCTAACTCGCAGCAGTCCCGAACAGGCCGAGCGCGTCGCCGAGCTGGGCCGCCTGTTCGACCTGCGCGACGAAGAACTGGCACGCGTCGCCCGCGCTGCCGATGCGCAGCAGGGCGATGGCGGGGTCAACCTCTTCTACGCCGCCGGCCAGTCCGAGACCGGGCCCGGCATGCGCCGTCTGCTGATCGAAATCGCCGATGCCGAACGCGAAGCGCTCGCCGCTTCGATCGATCGCAGCCAATTCTTCTCGGCCCGCGCCAATCGCCTCAACGACTATCTCATCTGGCTCGGTATCCTGATGGCCGTGCTGACCATCTTCCTCGGCACGCTTTCGGTCGAGGTCTTCCGCCAATATTCCGAGACCCGCAAGAAGGCCGAGGATGAAAGCGAACGCGCCTCCGCGCTCGAGGAAGCGGTCGCCGAACGCACCGCCGAACTTTACGAGGCCAACGAAGCGCTGCGCGCAGAGGCCGAGGAACGCGCCACTGCCGAAGCGCAACTCCGCCAGGTTCAGAAGATGGAAGCGGTCGGGCAGCTGACCGGCGGCATCGCGCACGACTTCAACAACATGCTGGCGGTCGTCGTGGGCGGGCTCGACCTGGCGCGTCGCCGCATCGACGGACCGCGCCGCGAGTTGCTGGGCCACCTCACCAACGCGATGGAAGGTGCGACCAGGGCAGCCGCGCTCACCCGCCGCCTGCTGTCTTTCGCCCGTTCCGAGCCTTTGCTTCCCGAGCGCGTCGACGCCAACGAGCTGATCGGTTCGATGCGCGAATTGCTCGATCGCACGCTCGGCGAGAGCATCGTCATCGACTATCGCCTCGACGAGGCGCCCTGGCCGGTGTTCGTCGATTCCCACCAGTTCGAGAATGCGCTGCTCAACCTCGCGCTCAATGCGCGCGACGCCATGTCGGGCAAAGGCAAGCTCACCGTGCGATCGCGCAACGTCCGCCTTGCAGCCGGCGAGATTGGCGACATTCGCGCCGGCGAATATCTGCGCATCGCGGTCTCGGACACCGGTGTCGGGATGACCGACGAAGTGCGCGAACGCGCCTTCGAACCCTTCTTCACGACCAAGGAGGTCGGCAAGGGCACGGGGCTAGGCCTCAGCCAGATTTTCGGCTTCGCGCACCAGTCGGGCGGCGAGATTGGGATCGAATCCATCCTCGGTGAAGGCACCACGGTTTCGATCTACCTGCCGCGCACCGAGGTGGAAGAAGACAAGGTCCACGTCCATCCCGCCAGCGCGGCGATGGCCGAAGAGGCCGACTTCGTTTGCGCCAACGCCCGCATCCTCATCGTCGAGGACGATCCGCGCGTGCGCACGGCAACGGTCGGTGCGCTGGAGGATCTCGGCTACGATCCGCGCTGCTGCGGCGGCGGCGAGGAAGCACTCGAGATTTTCGAACCGGGCAAGTTCGACCTCGTCATTACCGACGTCGTCATGCCAGGCATGACCGGGCCCGAACTCGTCAAGGAATTGAAGGTCATCCAGCCCGACCTCGCGGTCATGTTCGTCACCGGCTATGTCGGCGAAGGCGAGAGCGACGACCTCGCCGGCTACGAATTGCTGCGCAAACCCTTCACTGTCGGCGGATTGGCCAATGCCGTCGCCGCAGCTTTACGCCGCCATGGCGACGAGAATTCGCCCAGCGCCAAGACCGGCTGATCAGTTCCAGGGAACGATCGACAGACCCTTGAGGTAGAGCAGGCGGATGCCCATCCGCTTGGTGCCGCTGCCGACTTCGAACTTCACCTTCCGGAATGCCGGCTCGCGGTCGAAGATCGTGAACTTAGCATTGTTCGAATAGGCCCCGCCATCGCGGCGCCCGATCTCGCCATCGCCGTCGACATCATGCTGGATCCCGAAAGCATAGGTGCCCGGCCCCGGCGTCTTCACGCAGATATCGACCGGGCCGGAGCGCGGAATGTCCATGTGCAGCTTGTGGATCTTGCGCCCGCCGACCAGCCAGTTGCTGGGATTGCCGTCATAAAGCGACAGCCGCAATTCGCCGGTGCGCGACTTGAAGCCGTGAACACGGATGAGGATCGAGGATTCGCCGCGGTCGCACGCCCCGACGTCGCCAATCACGGTCACCGCATGCGCGGGACGCGGCGCGATTGCGAGGCTGCCGGCAACCAATGCCGCACTCGACATGGAGGCAATCCACTTCACCATGATTGACTTCACTTCCTCCACGAGGGCACAGGGGCATCACCTCTACAGAGGCGTACGCTTATGCCTATATGGGGCGTAATGAGGCCATTTCATGGTCTCTTGATGAACGAGAGATAAATTGGCGCTGATCGACCGTTACCTGGCCAAGACCATCTTCCTGCCCCTCATGGGCACGTTGCTGCTCGCTGCCATGCTGCTGGTCCTCGACAAGATGCTGCGCCTGTTCGACTTCGTCGTCGCATTGGGCGGCCCGGTCAGCGTCGTGTTCGAAATGCTCGCCAACTCGCTGCCCGAATATTTCGCGCTGGGGATCCCGATCGGCCTGCTGCTCGGCGTGCTGCTTGCGTTTCGCAAGCTGGCCTTGTCGAGCGAACTGGATGCGCTGCGCGGCATCGGCGTCGGCTATGGGCGGATGCTGCGCGTCCCCTACATGTATGCCGTCGTCCTGCTGATCCTGAACCTCTTCATCGTCAGCTACGTCGAGCCCTATGCCCGCTACAATTATGAAGGTCTGCGCTTCGACCTGCGCTCGGGCAGCCTCGGCGCATCGATCAAGGTCGGGGAATTCAATCGGCTCGGCGACGATCTCACGCTGCGCATCGACCGGAGCGAAGAAGAAGGCACGCAATTGTCGGGCATCTTCGTGGCTGCCGAAGATGACGGGATGCGTGTCTCCGCGACCGCTGCCGAAGGCACCTTCCTCGCCACCGACGATCCCGACACCATCATCTTCCGCCTGATCAACGGCCGCCTCATCCAGGACGCCGACAATTTCCCGACCCCGCGGACGTTGGCCTTCGACCAGTATGACTTCCCGATCAGCCTGCCCGAAGTGAGCGCATTCCGCGCCCGCGGGCTGGACACGATCCGCGAGCTCTACATGCCCGAACTGGCGCGGTTGGCTTATGCCTCGCCCGAGGCAGACCCCGAAATGCAACTGGCCGCGCGCGCCAATCTCCATTTCCGGTTGGTCGAGGCGTTGATGATGCTGATGCTGCCACTGCTTGCCATCGCGCTTGCCGTACCGCCCAAGCGAAGCAGCTCGTCGCTTGGCATCTTCGTCGCGATCGTCATGGTGGTGACCTATCACAAGATCAACCAATATGCAGAAGGGGCGGGCGCGCAGGGTCGCCTCAATCCCGAGCTTGCGCTCTACATCCCCTTCTTCGGGCTGATCGCGCTCATCAGCTGGATGTATCACGTCATCGCGCATCGCCCCGGCGGACAGCCGATCGGTGCGCTCGAGGCCGCCTTCTCCAAGACGGCGAAAGTCGTCAAGAAACTCATCCCGAGGCCCAGGCGCCGTACCCTGCCCCGCAGCGAGGAAGCGCCGGCCGAATGATCAACCTGCAATTCATGCCCTCGCGCCGTGTCGCACTCTACATGGCCAAGCTGTTCGTGACGCGCAGCTTTGCCGTGCTCGTCGCGCTCGTCCTCGTGCTGCTGATGCTCGACCTATTGGGCGAGAGCGGCAAGATACTTGGTGTCGAGGGCAATACGGAAGCCGACCTGTGGCGCTATGCGGGCCTGCGCCTGCCCATGCTGGTAAGCCGCTTCCTGCCTTTCTCGGTGCTGCTTGGCTGTCTTATCGCATTCGCCAGCCTCAATCAGAATAGCGAGGTCATCGCGATGAAGGCGGCGGGCCTCTCGGCGCACCAGATCCTCACGCCCATGATCCTTGCGGCGACCTTCGTTGCCGGTGCGCTGTTCGTGTTCAACGAGACGGTGGTGACCCGCTCGGCCGGCTTCATCAATGCGTGGAGCGACAATGATTACGAGCCGATCCCACCCGAGACCGGCATCTACACCAATGTCTGGCTGAGCCAGGATGACGTGCTCGTGCGCGCCCAGCAGGCGTCGGGCCGCGACGAGAATTTCGTGCTGAGCGAACTCACCCTCTATGAACGCGTCGACGGGCGCATCGAGACGATCACCGAGATCGAGCGCGCGACACCCGACCGCAATGGCGATTGGGCGTTCGAGGGCGTGCGTCGCTACAATGCCGAGATGAACCTCGTCACCGAGGCCGAGAGCGCGAGCGGGCTGACCGGCATCACGCCGCAGCAATTCCGCCTCGCCAAGGTCGACCCCGAGGCGCTCGATATCGTGACCTTGGGACAAACGATCGACGATCTGCGCGCGGCAGAATTGCCCACCGCCGTTGCCGAGGCGGGCTGGTGGCACAAGATTACCGGGCCCCTGTCGACCATCCTCATGCCATTGCTTGCAGCCGTCGCGGCCTTCGGGCTGGCGCGCTCGGGCCAGCTCCTGCTGCGCGCCGTCATCGGCATGGCCTTGGGCTTCGCCTATTTCGTCGCCGACAATTTCGCGCTGGCGATGGGCAATGCCGGCGTCTATTCGCCCCTGCTCGCGACATGGGGACCCGTCATTCTCTTCGCCGCCTTGGGCGAAGCGATCCTTATCCGAACCGAAGAGTAGGTTGCAGCGCCTAGCGCTGGCGCAGCGTCTGCTTGGCGAGGTTGCCGATCAGCGGGAAGAGACCGCTGCGGTTGGTCTTGTGATAGGCCGAACCGACTTCCAGCTCGCGGCTCAAGCGGCGGTGCGCCTCGCCCAAATTGTGATAGGGCACGCCCGGCAGCAGGTGATGCAACGCATGGTAGCGCAGGCCCACAGGCGCCCACAGCGCCGGCAGGGTCGCCGGTGGCGGCACATTGACGCTGTCGAGATATTGCGCGGTCACGCTCATCGGCTGGCGATCGTCATTTTCCCACAGGTGGGCGACTAGGGTGCGCAGCTGGTTGGCCGCCATCATGCCGCAGGCAATGACCATGAAGGTCACGAACGCCGCGACGGGAATGATGCCCGAAACAACAAGCCCGATCAGTGTCCAGGACCATAGCATCGCGCCGACTTCCTGCAGCGTGAACTGCTTGGCAAATTCGCCCTGCGGCCAGGCGCGGCGGAAGTCCGGGTTGATCTGCAGGCCCGACAGTTTTTCCACCACTTCTTTGCGCAGCGCCTTCGAGAAGAAGGACGTCGGCGCGAGAACAGCGAAGCGGAACATGAGGAGGACCGGCGCAAAGGTGCCGTAGACCATGAAGAGCGGCAGGCTCCACGGCTTCATCGAGGCGAGCGGCAGATATTCCGGATCGTCGATGGTGCCATATTTGGTCTTGGCATGGTGTTGGTTGTGGACGCCCTCATACATGAAGCTGGGAGCGAAGAGCGGCACGCCGATCAGCACGTTCCACATCAAGCGGAAATTGGGCAGGTCGCCCTTCTTGATATGGGCAATCTCGTGGATGAAGCTGCCGGCGCGATAGAGCGCCAGCATCGACACCAGGCCGAGCACGATCTTCTGGCCCAGCGCCGGCATCAGGATCGCGCCAAATAGCGCACCATAGCCGACGAGCGCCGACGCGATCAGGTCGAGCCAGTAGATGGTCGGATTGGGTCGATTGAGGTCGCGCGTCAGCGAAGCCGCTGCCTTGAGCATGGCCTTGTCGTCGCCGGCGACCTGCGCACGACGGACTTCCGGCACATCGACCGGTTCAGCGCCCGCAATGTCGGGCGAAATGGATTTGCTATCGAACATCATGATTTTTCCGCTTAGCTTGCGCCAATGGTGCCCAAATGCGGCACCATCATGGCGAAAGCGAAGTTTTCACGCCTTTTTTAGCGCATCGAAGCTGAAGCTCGGATGACAATGGCGCCGCTTCGCGCTAGCCCATCGCACACATGACACAGCCCATCGACATCAGCCCCGTCGCGTCAAAGGCCGATCGCAAGGCGTTTATCGACCTGCCATGGGCGATCTATGCCGACGATCCTTATTGGGTGCCGCCCCTGAAGGCGGAAGTCGCCGGATTGCTCGATCCCAAGGCCAATCCCTGGTTCGGCCATGGCGAGATCCAGCTCTTCTTGGCGCGTCGCGGGGACGAGGTCGTCGGCCGCATCAGCGCCCAGATCGATCATCTGTGGATCGAACGCTATCCGGGCGAAGGCCATTGGGGCCTGTTCGAGGCGGTCGATGCCGAGGTCGCCGCTGCCCTCATTGCGTCGGCCGAGGATTGGCTGCGCTCGAAGGGCATGAGCAAGGCGCTCGGTCCTTTCTCCATCTCGATCTGGGACGAGCCCGGCCTGCTGGTGCAGGGCTTCGAAGAGCATCCGTTGGTCATGATGGGGCACCACCGCCCGGCCTATGGCGGCTGGGTCGAGAGCGCCGGTTACGAGAAGGTCAAGGACCTGCACACGTTCGGGCTCGATATCCGCATCGACATGATCCCGCTGGTGCAAAAGCTGATCGATGCCGGCGAACGCTCGTCCAAGATTACGGTCCGCGATGTCGACAAGTCGAAGTTCGACGAGGAAGCGGCGATCATCCTCGACATCCTCAACGATGCCTGGTCGGACAATTGGGGTTTCATCCCGCTGACCGATGCAGAGATCGCCTATGCCGGAAAAAAGCTGAAGCCGATCATCGTCGAGGATCTCGTCAAGATCGCCGAATATGAGGGCGAGCCGGTCGCCTTCATGCTGACCATTCCCGACGTCAACGAACTGATCCGCGACCTCGACGGCAAGCTATTCCCGTTCGGCTGGGCGAAACTGCTCTGGCGCCTGCGCAACCCGTCAAATGTCAGCCGCGTCCGCGTGCCGCTGATGGGCGTGCGCAAGTCTCACCAGCGCGGTCGCCTCGCCAGCCAGCTTGCCTTCATGATGATCGAATATACCCGCCGCGTCTGCGTCGAGAAGTATGGCATCAACCATGGCGAGTTTGGCTGGGTGCTCGAGGACAACCAGGGCATGATGTCGATCGCCCAGCTGCCCGGCGCGGGCGTCAATCACACCTATCGGATTTTCGAGAAAGCGCTCTAGTCGGCGAAGCTCGCCCAGACCGGCGCATGGTCCGAGGCTTTTTCCTCGCCGCGCGCCCATTTGTGGACGCCGGCCCCGATCAGGCGATCGGCAGCACGCGGGCTGCACAGCAGGTGGTCGATCCGGAACCCCGCATCGCGCGGCCAGGCACCGCGCTGGTAATCCCAGAAGGTGTAGAGCTTCTCGGCATCGGGATGCAGCGCGCGTAGTGCGTCGGTCCAGCCGGCATGGACGATTCGGCGGAGCGCCTCGCGGCTTTCCGGCTGCATCAGCGCGTCCTTGGCCATGTCCTTGACCGAATAGGTATCGCGATCCTCGGGGATGACGTTGTAGTCGCCCGCCAGCACGGTCGGCTCCTCGCGCGCGAAGAGCTCGGAGGCATGGAGGCGCAACTGCTCCATCCAGGCGAGTTTGTAGTCGAATTTCTCGGTGCCGATGGGATTGCCGTTGGGCAGGTAGATGCTGGCGACGCGAAGGCCCTTCACATCGGCCTCGATATAGCGCGACTGGTCGGGATTGGGATCGTCGGGCAGGCCCTTGCGGACCAGTTCGGGCTCCTCGCCCTTGGCCAGGATGGCAACGCCGTTGAAGCCTTTCTGACCGTGCCAGACGCCCTTGTAGCCGGCCTCCTCAATCTCCTTGGTCGGGATCGCGTCATCGGCCGCCTTCAATTCCTGCAGGCAGACGATGTCCGGCTGTTCCTTCTCAAGATATTCGACCAGGCGCGGCAGGCGCGCGCGGATACCATTGATGTTGAAGGAAACGACGCTGGGCATCAGACCGAGAAGCTCGATCCGCAGCCACAGCCGCTGGCTGCATTGGGATTGGTGACCTGGAAGGACGCTCCGCCCAGATTCTCGACGAAATCGACCGCAGCACCTTTCAGGAATTCGAGGCTCATCGGGTCGACCAGCAAGGCGACGTCGTCCGTCTCCGTGCGGATATCGTCATCGGCTGGTTCGCCCAGTTCGAACTTGTAGGTAAAGCCGGCACAGCCGCCCCCATCGACCGACAGGCGCAGCATGGCGGGCTTGCCCTGCTTGTCGGCAATGGCGCGCACGCGCTTGGCCGCTGCGGGCGTGAGGAGGGGTTCGTCGGTCATGAGAGTGGATGTAGGATAGCAAAAAGCCCCGGACAAGCCGGGGCCTTCAACCTTTGTCGATGTGACGCGAGCTTACTCGCTGCCGCCGATCGCTTCCATCGCTTCATCAGCGCGGGTGCGGTCCTGCATGGCGAGGAGGTAGTCGCCCGATTCCATGAACGGAATGGGGTTCACTGCACGGCCGTCGATGCGGACTTCATAGTGCAGGTGGCTACCGGTCGAACGGCCGGTCGAGCCCATCTTGCCGATCTGCTCGCCGCGAAGGACGCGATCGCCGCGCTTCACCTGGACCTTCGAAAGGTGGGCGTAGCGGGTGGTGATGCCGTTGCCATGGTCGATCTCGATGAGATTGCCATAGCCACCGCTGTTCCAGCCGGCGCGAACGACGCGGCCATCGGCGGTCGACAGGATCGGCGTGCCGACGGGGCCGGCAAGGTCGATACCCTTATGGTTCGAACGGCGACCGCGGAACGGGTCGCGACGCGTACCGTAGCTCGAGGTCAGGCGGGCATCGTTGACCGGCATGGCCGAGGGAACGGCAATCACGCCATCATCGAGCGTGTCGAGACGCTTCCAGCTCTTGAACAGCTCGGCAAAGGTCTCGTCGGCGGTGAGGTCTCCCTCATAAGGACCACCGACCGAATCGACGCGGTCGGCGACACCGAGATCTTCAAGCTGCTTCAGCTTGGCATCATATTCTTCGTCGAGCAGGCGGTTGGCCATTTCGGCGAGCAGGAACTGACGGGCTTCGATCTGTTCGTGCCACGCCATCTCTTCCGCGTAGCTCATCTGCGCTTCGCGCTCGTTGAGCAGCTGCGCCGTGGCGAAACCCGACCAGCTGGTCAGGCCGAACACCATGGCGATCGCAAAAATCTGGCTGACGATGGAAATCTTGATGCGGGTCACGCGTTCACCGTCACGAAGAAATACCTCGCGATCGCGCAGCAGTTTACCCGTCCTAACTTTCGACTTGCCCATCTTCTAACCCGCTCCCAAATCCACTCGACCACTCTCGCGTCGAGTGGTTGTCATTGCGGAGGCTCCCCTGCCTCCGTCGCCTCAAACCCGAAAATCGGGCTCCCCAGCGAAGTTGTGAGCGAAGCTGTGGTCGAAAGGTTAAGGAAAGCAAGTGAACGTTCCCTATTTAGGGACGAATTGCTGCGACGAAGCGATGAACCGTTGGTCCGTTTGCGTTAGATTAACTATTTAACGGAAAGTAAACAGCGGAAAACCTTGATTTTCGTTAAATTTTGACATGGACCAAATGAGTGGTTCCGCCCGCCTCTCCCGGGCGTTATCAGGGCAGTGGGCCACGCCGTCCCAACGCGGTGCGCCTCTCTGAAAGGGGAGTATTTGAATGACCAGACCAACGCGCAAACCCGCGCGACCATATTTCTCGTCCGGACCCTGCGCGAAGCCGCCGGGCTGGAGCCTCGACAAGCTACGCACCGACGGCCTCGGCCGATCGCATCGCAGCGCGCATAACAAGGCGCGCTTGGCGCATTGCATCGCGCTGATGCGCGAGGTGCTCGATCTGCCGGACAGCCACCGAATCGGCATCGTCCCCGGTTCCGACACCGGCGCCTTCGAAATGGCCATGTGGACGATGCTGGGCCAGCGCCCGGTCACCGCCATGGGCTGGGAAAGCTTCGGCAAGGATTGGGTGAAGGACGTCGCCGACGAGCTGAAGCTGGAAAGCAATCTCGTCACTGCAGATTATGGCGAACTGCCCGACCTCGATGCGGTCGATTGGAGCCACGACGTCCTGTTCACCTGGAACGGCACGACCTCGGGCGTGAAGGTCCCGAATGGTGACTGGATCGCTGACGACCGCGAAGGCCTTGCGTTCGCTGACAGCACCAGCGCCGTCTTCGCGATGCGCATCCCATGGGACAAGGTCGATGTCGCGACCTTCAGCTGGCAGAAAGTGCTGGGCGGCGAGGCTGCGCATGGCGTGCTGATCCTCGGCCCGCGCGCCGTCGAGCGCCTCGAAAGCTACACGCCCGACCGTGCGCTACCCAAGCTCTTCCGCATGACAAAAGGCGGAAAGCTCAACGAGGGTATTTTCACCGGCGCGACCATCAACACGCCCTCGATGCTCTGCGTCGAAGATGCGATCCACAGCCTTGAATGGGCCAAGTCCGTTGGCGGCCTTGATGGCATGATCGCGCGTGCCGAGGCCAATGCAGCCGCAGTGAACCGCATGGTCGAGGAACGCGACTGGCTGCATCATCTTTGCAAGGACCCAGCGCTGCGCAGCGTTACCGGTGTGTGCCTCACCGCCGACGCCAGCCCCGACCAGGTGAAAGCGATGGTCAAGCTGCTCGAGGATGAAGGCATCGCCTACGATTTCGGCGCCTATCGCGACGCGCCTGCGGGCTTCCGCATCTGGTGCGGATCGACCGTCGACACTGCTGATATCGAGGCCCTCGGGCCCTGGCTCGACTGGGCCTATGGAGAGACCAAGTGAAAGTCCTGATTTCCGACAAGATGGATCCGCGCGCTGCCGAAATCTTCCGCGAGCGCGGGATCGAGGTGCACGAGAAACCGGGCCTCAGCCCCGAAGAGCAGAAGGCGATCATCGGCGAGTATGACGGCCTTGCCATCCGCTCGTCGACGAAGGTGACTGCCGACATGCTGGAGGCCGCGACGAACCTCAAGGTCATCGGCCGCGCCGGCATCGGGGTCGACAATATCGACATTCCCGCCGCAACCGCGAAGGGCATCGTCGTAATGAACACGCCGTTCGGCAATTCGATCACGACGGCCGAACATGCCATCGCTTTGATGTTCGCGCTGGCCCGCCAGCTTCCCGCCGCCGACGCCTCGACGCAGGCCGGCAAGTGGGAAAAATCCAAATTCATGGGCGTCGAGCTGACCGGCAAGACGCTGGGCCTGATCGGCGCCGGCAATATCGGCAGCATCGTCGCCGCCCGCGCGCAGGGGCTCAAGATGAAGGTCATCGCCTTCGATCCCTTCCTGACGCCCGAACGCGCCATCGAGATCGGGGTCGAAAAGGTCGACCTCGACACGCTGCTCGCCCGCGCCGACTTCATCACGCTGCACACGCCGCTGACCGACCAGACGCGCGGCATTCTCGGCCGCGACGCGCTGTCCAAGGTCAAGAAGGGCGTGCGCATCATCAACTGCGCGCGCGGCGGCCTCATCGACGAGGAGGCGCTCAAGGAAGGTCTCGAAAGCGGCCACATTGCCGGCGCTGCGCTCGATGTCTTCGCGACCGAGCCGGCCAAGGAAAATGCGCTGTTCGGCACGCCGGGCTTCATCTCGACCCCGCATCTCGGCGCCTCGACCACCGAAGCGCAGGTCAATGTCGCCATCCAGGTCGCCGAACAGATGAGCGACTACCTCCTGCTGGGCGGTATCACCAATGCCTTGAACAGCCCGTCGCTCTCGGCCGAGGAAGCGCCCCGTATCAAGCCCTATATGGGCCTGTCGGGCAATCTCGGTCGCCTCGTCGGCCAGGTGCTGGGCGAGGAAATCGATTCGATCGCGGTCGAGGTCGAGGGCGCTGCTGCCGAGCTCAACATCACGCCGATTTCGGGCGCGGTGCTGGCCGGCCTCATGGGCAGCTATTCGGACAGCGTGAACATGGTCAACGCGCCGGTGCTGGCCAAGGATCGCGGCCTCGACGTCTCCGAAGTGCGTCATGCCCACGAGGGCGATTATCACACGCTGGTCCGCGTCACGGCCCGACTCAAGGACGGCAACAAGTGCAATGTCGAAGGCACGCTCGTCGGCAATGCCAACCCGCGCCTCGTCGAGATGTTCGGCGTCGGCGTGGAGGCCGAATTGACCGGCCCGATGCTCTACATCGTCAATGAGGACGCGCCGGGCTTTATCGGCGCATTGGGGTCGACGCTCGGCGATGCGGACGTCAACATCGCAACCTTCGCGCTGGGCCGCCGCAACATTGGCGGTGAGGCGTTGGCGCTGGTCGCGATCGACAGCGAACCGTCCGAAAAATTGCTCGATGCGCTACGCGCCATTCGCGGTGTGAAGAAGGTTGTCGCGCTGCGCTTCGACTAGCGACTAGCAGAAATTGGCGGGGTGCGGGCCCATGCGCCCGCCCTCGTCATCCAATGCATCGATCCGCGCCATCTGCTCGTCGCTGAGCTCGAAGGTCGTGGCCGCAAAATTATCCTCGATATGCCCCCGGCTCGACGCTTTCGGGATGGTCAGCAATCCGTGCTGGAGATGCCAGCGGATGATGATCGCGGCCGGCGATTGCCCCGTCTCCTCGGCAATCGACGCAATCGCCGGATCGTCGAAATAGTCGGCCCGGCCGAGCGGCGACCAGCTTTGCGTTGCGATGCCCAGCTCTTCATGCACTTGGCGCAATTCACGCTGCTGGAAGCGAGGATGCAATTCGACCTGGTTCACTGCAGGTGCAAATCCGGTCGCATCGACCAATTCGCGTAGCTGGGTCTCCTCGAAATTGCTGACCCCGATCGATTTGGCGCGTCCCTCTTCGCGGAGCTCGATGAAGGCTTTCCATGTCTCCAGGTAGAGCTGCTTGTCCGGGCAAGGCCAGTGGATCAGCAGCAGGTCGACATCCTCTCGTCCGAGCCTGTTCAGCGCATGACCGAACGCGGTCTTGGCCTCCTCATAGCCTTGATCACTGTTCCAGATCTTCGTGGTCAGCCAGACATCGCCCCGATCCTGCAGCGCTTTGCCGACGCCGCGCTCATTCTCGTAGATGGAGCCCGTGTCGACGAGCTGGTAGCCGACATCGAGCGCGATCCCGACTGCATTGGGCGCCGCCTCGTCATCGATCTTGTAGGTGCCGAACCCCAATTGCGGGATCTGGCGGTCGTCGTTGAGGGTGATCATGGGCTGGTCGGTCACGGCGGATCCTGTCGGTTGTTCATCCCCTCAAACAATTGCGCCTCGCGATGTTCCAATCGGCAGGTTCAGGGTGGACGCGGCGCTCTCCTGTCCCTAGGCAGCAGGGCGCAAGTTCAATCGGGATTTCACGTCATGCCGAACGTCACCGTCATCGGCGCCCAATGGGGCGATGAGGGCAAGGGAAAGATTGTCGACTGGCTGGCCAGCCGCGCCGATCTGGTGGTCCGCTTCCAGGGCGGCCATAATGCCGGCCACACGCTGGTCGTCGACGGCACAACCTACAAATTGTCGCTGCTGCCCTCGGGCATCGTGCGCGGCACGCCGAGCGTCATCGGCAATGGCGTGGTGCTCGATCCATGGGCCCTGAAGGCCGAGATCGAAAAGGTCGAGGGCCAGGGCCTCAAGGTGACGCCGGAGACGCTCTGGATCGCCGAGAATACCCCGCTCATCCTGCCCATCCACCGCGACCTTGACGCGCTACGCGAAGATGCGCTGCAAAAGGGCAAGATCGGCACCACCCGCCGCGGCATCGGCCCGGCCTACGAGGACAAGGTCGGCCGCCGCGCCATCCGCGTTTGCGACCTTGCCGACCTCGACAGCATCGGCCCCATTTTCGAGCGCCTGTGTGCCCATCACGATCACCTGCGCGCCGGTTTCGGGCAGGACCCGATCGACCGCGACGCATTGCTCGCCGAGCTGCGCGAGATTGCCGACTTCGTGAACCCCTATGCACGGCCCGTCTGGCGCGACCTCGACGATGCCCGCCGCGAGGGCAAGCGCATCCTGTTCGAAGGCGCACAGGGCACCATGCTCGACGTCGACCATGGCACCTATCCGTTCGTCACCTCGTCCAACACGGTTTCCGGCACTGTCGGCGCTGGCAGCGGCATGGGCCCGACCGCGGCAGGCAATGTGCTTGGCATCACCAAGGCTTATACGACCCGCGTTGGATCGGGCCCCTTCCCAACCGAACTGGACGACGAGATCGGCCAGCGTCTTGGCGAGCGGGGCCATGAATTCGGCACGGTGACGAGCCGCAAGCGCCGCTGCGGCTGGTTCGACGCCGTGCTGGTACGCAAGAGCGTCGCGGTATGCGGGATCAACGGCATCGCACTGACCAAGATCGACGTGCTCGACGGGCTCGAGACGATTAAGATCTGCACCGGCTATCGCATCAACGGCAAGGTCTATGACTACATGCCGTCGAGCGCGAGCATGCAGGACGCGATTGAGCCTATCTATGACGAGATGCCCGGCTGGGAAGGCTCTTCTGCAGGCGCACGCAGCTGGGCCGAATTGCCGGCACGCGCGATCAAATATGTGCGCCGCATCGAGGAACTGGTGCGCTGTCCCGTGACATTGCTCTCGACCAGCCCCGAGCGCGACGACACCATCCTCGTCACGGACCCGTTCAGCCAGTGACCAGTCGCGAGACCACCGGCTTCCTGCCCAAGGACCATGCCGCCGACGCGCATGTCGGATGGAAGGACAAGCTGGCCTTTCTCGCTTTCGCCCCGATCACGGCGCCGTTCCTGCTGAAAAGCCTGCGCGGCGGTTCGAAAGAGGAAAAGCAGCGCCTCACCGAGCGGCTCGACCTGCCGGCCGACGCCTTGCCCAATCTGGGATCGTGGAAAGCCGATACGGGTTTCCTGCATCTCATCTGCGACATTATCGCGGCCAAGCGCCCCGGGCGCGTGGTCGAATTCGGATGCGGCGCCTCGTCGCTGGTCATTTCCGCGGCCCTCAAGCAAGCGGGCTGCCCGGCGCATACAAGCTTCGACCAGCATGCCGACTTCGTGGCCTCGACGACCGCATGGCTGGCCGATCACGATCTCGAGGCAGACATTCGCCATGCCGCGCTGCAGCCGATCGACGATGACTGGCCCGGCCTGTTCTACGATACCGGCCCGCTCGAAGACGGCATCGATCTCATGATCATCGACGGCCCGCCCTGGACGCTGCATCCGATGACGCGCGGCGGTGCGGCGCGGCTGTTCAAGCACCTCTCTCCGGGCGCGATCGTGCTGCTCGACGATGCCAGCCGCCCAGGCGAGCGGCTTGTCGCCAAACGCTGGCGCAAGGAACATCGCGACATCGACTTCCGCCTGTGGACCGGCGGCGAGAAGGGCACGCTGATCGGGACGAAGGCTAGCTGAACGCCTGCCAGGCCGCGAATCCGATGAGCAACCACAACAGGATGATGATGATTAGGCCGAGCCTGCTGACCGGTCGCTCGGCCATGCTTGCACCCCGCGCCCGCAATTCGGCGCGCAGGCCCCTCGGCACCAGTTTCAGCGCCAACCAGACCCCCGCCGGCACGATGAGCACGTCATCGACCAGCCCCAATACCGGAATGACGTCCGGAATGAGGTCGATCGGACTGAAGGCATAGGCTGCCACGAGCAGCGCGATGAGCTTGGGCAGCGCCGGCACCTCGGGATGCCGCGCCGCCACCCATAAAGTCAGCGCCTCGCGCCGGAGCGCCTTGGCCCAATGTTTCATCAGTCGATAGTGAGATCCGGTGCGTCCTCGGCCTTCATGCCGACGACATGATAGCCGGCATCGACATGGTGAACTTCGCCGGTCACGCCGCTCGACAGGTCGCTGAGGAAATAGAGGCCCGCACCGCCGACATCTTCGATCGTCACGTTGCGGCGCAGCGGCGCATTCACCTCGTTCCAGCGCATGATGTAGCGGAAATCGCCGATGCCGCTGGCGGCCAGCGTCTTGATCGGGCCCGCACTGATCGCGTTGACACGGATGCCTTCGGGGCCGAGGTCGGCGGCGAGATATTGCACGCTGGTCTCCAGCGCGGCCTTGGCGACACCCATGACGTTATAATGCGGGATGACTTTCTCGGCGCCATAATAGGTCAGCGTCAGGATCGACCCGTTCTCGTTCATCATCTCGCGCGCCCGCTTGGCGACCGCGACCAGGCTGTAGGCCGATATGTTCATGGTCATGAGGAAGTTGTCGAGGCTGGTGTCGACATATTTGCCGCGCAGCTCGTTCTTGTCGGAGAAACCGATCGCATGGACCACGAAGTCGAGGCTGTCCCAATGAGACTTCAGTTCGTCGAACGCCGTATCGAGCGCGTCCATGTCGGACACATCGCAATTGATGACGATGTCACTGCCAAGCTCGGCTGCCAGCGGCTCGACGCGCTTCTTCAGCGCATCGCCAAGGTAGGTGAAGGCCAGTTCGGCGCCCTGCTCCGCCAGCTTCTTCGAGATGCCCCAGGCCAGCGACTTGTTGTTGGCGAGCCCCATGATGAGCCCGCGTTTGCCCTTCATCAGGTCGGTCATGCTTTTCCCTCTTCAGTGTCGGGCTCTTCATCCTCGCCCGGATCCTCGATCTCGAGCTCGGACGCGTGCGGCCCCTCATATTTTTCGCCCTTTAGCGCCTTGTCACCCGAATCCGCTAGAGCCGCGTTCAATTCCGCACCGACAACGACGCCGAATCCGACGATATAGAAGAAGATCAGCGCGACCATCGCCCCGGCAAGGCTGCCATAGGTGCGCCCATAACCGCCGAACAATTGCACCGCCTGCGGCAACAGCGCGACCGTCACCAGCCACCATAGGGTGATCGCCAGCGCCCCCGGCCAGATACGGCACTGGCTGCGACGGTAGCGCAGCGGCGTCAGCGCCCAGATCAGCGTGTAGATCGTGCCGTAGAGCGTGACGGCCGGCACGATCTGCAGGAGCGTGATGAGCCCCGTCCCGTCGCGCTCGAGCACCGTATATTCGGCGATGAGTGCCTGCAGGCTCGACAGCGTGAGGCTGGAAGCAAAGGCGACCATCAGCAGGAAGACCGACCCCAGGATCAATCCGATCGAGGCCAGCCGATATTCCCAGAAAGGCGCCACCATGCGCACCCCGTAGGCGCGCCGCAGCACGTCGCGGATCGTCTCGATATAGCTGCCTGCCGTCCACATGCCGACAATGGCGCCGAACCAGAGTAGCGGGCCCGACCTGCCGCTCGTCGCCTCGAACAAGGGTTCTGCCAGCGCCTCGGCAACATTGGGCGGCAATTGCGACAACAATCCCAGGATCGCCTCGTCGGTGGCATCGCCGGTGCCCAGCAATTTGGCGACCGCGCTGGCCAAGATGATGAACGGGAACAGCGCCAGCATCGAGATGTAGGCAAGGTTGCCGGCATGGATAAAGCCGTCGGAATAGACGCCGACAGCGACGCGCTTGACGACCTCCCAGGGTCGCTCGCTGCGCTTGAGCTTCGAAATCGCCTCGCTACCGAACTTGGCGCGGAGGCTGGCCAGCCTCTTGCGCCGCGCCTCGGGGCTCTCTGGCGATCGATGGGTCAGAGGCTAGCTCCCCATCCCCGCGCGAGGATCACCGGGATGCTCCCAATCCTTCACAAAGGTTTCCAGCGCCGAGTCACCCTTCGGAATTTCGATTTCCAGCGTCACGAGCTGGTCGCCGCGACCACCGGTTTTCTTGGAAAAGCCCTTGCCCTTGAGGCGCATCACCGTGCCGCCGCTGGTGCCCTTGGGAATGGTCATGGTGACCGCGCCATCGACCGTCGGCACCTTCACCTTGGCGCCCTGGACGGCTTCCTTGAGCGTGATCGGCAGGTCGATACGGATATCGTTGCCGTCGCGCTTGAAATATTTGTGCCCGGCAATCGCGATGGTGACGATGGCATCGCCCTTGCCACCGGCGCCTTCTTCGCCCTGCCCGGCGAGGCGGATCTTGGTGCCGTCTTCGACTCCGGCGGGAAGCTTCATGTCGAGCGTCTTGCCGCCGGACAATTTGACCCGCTGCGGCTCCTGCCGCGCTGCGTCCACGAACGGCACGGTCAGGCGATAAATGGCGTCCTGGCCCTTTTGCGGCGGAGCGCTACGCCGTCCAAAGCCGCCAAAGCCACCGCGCTGGCGACCACCACCGCCACCGAAAATCCCTTCGAACAGGTCGGAAAGGTCGCTTTCCTCGAAGCCTTGCTGGCCAGCCCCTCCTCCCGGATAGCCCTGCCCGCGCGCGCCGCCACCGAAGCCACCGCCGCCAAAGCCGCCAAAAGGTGATTTGGGATTGCCTTCCTCGTCGATTTCGCCGCGATCATATTGCGCGCGTTTGTCCTTGTCCGCGAGGATGTCATAGGCCTGCGTGACCTTGCCGAAGCGCTCGGCGGCCTTGGGATTGTCCTTGTTGCGGTCGGGATGAAGCTGTTTGGCGAGGCTGCGATAGGCCTTCTTGATCTCGGCCTCGGTCGCGTCCCGCTTGACGCCCAGTTGCTGATATAGGTCCATAAGACAGTCCTAAAGCGCATCTTTTCGCAAAAAGCCAGCCTTGCGCTAACCCCTTTCCCCTCCTACGCCAACGCCATGGATCCGTTCCGCATCTTCGAAGAATGGTACGAAGAGGCCAAGGCCTCCGAACCGCGCGATGCCAACGCCATGGTCGTCGCCACCGCCACATCCGACGGGGCGCCGTCAGCCCGATATGTCCTGTTCAAGGATCACGGCCCGGGCGGCTTCGTCTTCTATACCAACCTTGAAAGCCGCAAGGGCTTGGAACTGGCCACCAATCCACGCGCGGCGATAGCGATCCACTGGAAATCCACCTACAAACAGGTGCGCATCGAGGGACCGGTGGAGCAGGTCGACGACGCCACCGCGGACGCCTATTTTGCAAGCCGTGGCCGCGACAAGCAGCTTGCCGCTAGCGCTTCGCAACAAAGCCGCGAACTTCCGAGCGAAGACCTCTTCGAAGCGCGGATCGAAGAACTCGACAAGCTTGATGTGTTGAGCCGTCCGGCCCACTGGTCGGGCCTGCGTGTCATCCCCGAACGGATCGAATTGTGGGAAGGCAATGAAAGCCGGACCCACCACCGCCGCCTGTTCGTCAAACAGGAAGACGGGAGCTGGACCGAGAGCCTGCTCTACCCATGAGCGGCGTGCATCATCACCACGGCCATGACCACCATAGCGAGCGGTCGACCCTGACCAAGCGCGCCGCGCTTTTCTCGGTCAGCGTCGCGCTCTTCCTGGTCGGGCTAAAGCTATGGGCAACGTGGAGCACAGACAGTGTCGCGATGCTCGGCAGTCTCGCCGATACCGCGCTAGACCTCATCGCCAGTCTCGTGACTTTCTTCGGCGTGCGGTACGCCGCCATGCCCGCCGACGAAGAACATCGCTTCGGCCATGGCAAGGCGGAAGCCATCGCCGCGCTCTTCCAGGTCATCCTCATTTCGGTCAGCGCCATCGGCATTGCATGGCGCGGAATCGAACGGTTCGGATCTGGCACACGGACGCAGGAGCTCGAACTTGGCGTCGGCGTCAGCGCTGTTGCCATCGTCGTGACATTAGGCCTGCTCGCCTACCAGCGCTTCGTCATCCGCAAGACCGGGTCGGTCGCAATCCAAACCGATCATGTCCATTACCAGTCCGACTTGCTGCTCAATCTCGCCGTCATCGCCGCGCTGGCGCTCGACCAATTGGGCAATTTCGCGCTTGCCGACCCGATCCTCGGCCTGGCCATCGCAGCCTGGCTACTCTGGGGCGCGTGGCGCGGCGCGGGACATGCGCTCAACCAGCTGATGGATCGCGAATGGGACGAGGATAAACGCCAGCGCTTCGTCGACATGATCAATGCCCATCCCGAATTGCACGGCATCCACGAACTGCGCACGCGCACCTCGGGTGGGCACGATTTCGCGCAATTCCATATCTGGCTCGACCCCGACATGACCATCTCGCAGGCGCATGTCGTGATGGACGAGATCGAGGCGACGATTCACAAGGAATTCCCGGCGGTCGACATCCTCATCCATCCCGATCCCAAGGGACTGAAGGAGCCAGGGCAGGACATGACACCCGAATGAAGCGCATTCCTTTCACGCAGGTCGACGCCTTTACCGACCGCACCAGCCGACTGACCGGCAATCCGGCCGCCGTCATGCCGCTCAAGGAATGGCTACGCGACGAACATCTGCGCAAGATTGCCGAAGAGAATAACCTCTCCGAAACCGCCTTCACCGTGCCGTGGCACGACGATGATGCCGACTATCATCTCCGCTGGTTCACGCCGACGACCGAAGTCGCGCTCTGCGGCCACGCCACCCTTGCCGCCGCGCACGTCCTGATCGGCGAACGCGAGGCGGTGCGCTTCAAGACCAATCATGCCGGGATCCTGACCGTGCGCCGCAATGGCGAGCATCTCGTCATCGACATGCCGCTCGCGAAGCACGAGCAGACCGACCTCGGCACGGCCACGCTCGCTGCCCTCGGTGTCGATGCAGAGCTGCATCTTTATCAGGGCCCCGAACCCCTGCTGATCGTCCCGCTGGAGGACGAAACCACGGTGCGCGGCCTCAAGCCCGACTTTGCAGCACTCCGCCATATCGAGGCGCTAGTGATGATCACCGCGCCTTCGTCCATGCCGAACGTGGATTTCGTCAGCCGCGTGTTCGCCGGCGCTTACGGGATCGACGAGGATCCGGTGACGGGCTCCGCGCATGCCGGCCTCGCCGCCTACTGGACCGAACAGACCGGCAAGACGCGGCTCAATGCCTTCCAGGCCAGCCGTCGCGGCGGCCGCCTAACCTGCATGGTCGAGGGCGACCGGCTCCACCTGATGGGCCGCGCCATGACCGTGATCGAGGGCGAGTTCTTCTTTTAGGCGTCTTCGAGTTCGGCAGCCTGCGTGGCGACGATCGTGCCACCGCCCAGCAAACGGTCACCTTCATAATAGACTGCCGACTGGCCCGGTGCGACGCCGAACTGGGGCGCATCGAAGCGCACGCCAACATCGGTGAGCGTGGCGGGAACGGGCGGCGCGAGGCTGCGCACCTTGGTCTCGACCTGCCGCTGGTCCTCGGCGAGCCAGTTGAGGCCTTCCACCGTGCAGGACGCGATGGCGAGCGCACGCTTGGGCCCGACCACGACCTCGCGCGCCTCGGGGTCGATCTTCACGACATAAAGCGGTTCGGCCTGTCCACCGATCTCCAGCCCACGGCGCTGGCCGATCGTATAATGGACGACGCCCGGATGATCGCCGAGCACGGTGCCGTCGAGCGTCACGATCTTGCCCGGCGCAGCCGTTTCCGGGCGCAGCTTCTTGACCAGCGAGGCATAGTCGCCGTCGGGCACGAAACAGATATCCTGACTGTCGGGCTTGTTGGCGACTTCCAGACCCGCTTCCTCGGCCAGCTTGCGCACCTCGTCCTTGGGCAGGTCGCCCAGCGGAAAACGCAGGAAGTCCAGCTGCTCCTGCGTGGTGCCATAAAGGAAGTAGCTCTGGTCGCGGCGCGGATCGCGGCCTTTCCAAAGCTGCGCCTTGCCGTCCTCACCGATGACGCGGCGCACATAATGGCCTGTCGCGAGGCAGTCGGCGCCCAGCTCTTTCGAGAAGGCGAGCAGGTCGACGAACTTCACGCCTTGGTTGCACTGGCTGCAGGGGATGGGCGTGCGGCCCATCGCATATTCGTCGGCAAACTTGTCGATCACGCCTTCGCGAAAACGCGATTCGTAATCGAGCACGTAGTGCGGAATACCCAACCGGTCGCACACCATCTTGGCATCATAGATGTCCTGCCCTGCGCAGCAGCTGCCCGAACGCGCCACGGCTTCGCCATGATCGTAGAGCTGCAAGGTCACGCCGATCACCTGCGCACCAGTCTTGGCAGCGAGGCAGGCAACCACGCTCGAATCCACGCCGCCGGACATGGCGACGACGATGCGCTGCGACGAAATGTCGCCGGAAAGGTCGAAATCGGGGATCATCTTGCTGTCATCTTTACCGGAAATTCACCCTGTTCGCATAGAGGATGAGGTTCGAAGAGGTCAAAAAAGGGGATGGCGTTTGGCCAGACACGAACGCGATTTTGGGGGCGCAAGCCCGATTTCAAGGGAAGAAGCCGCGCATTTGCGTGACTTGGTGGAAGCGAAGAATCGTCGCAACAGCGACGCTCTTATCCGCTTCCTTGCAGGGGAAGAGGATGCCGCGCCCACCGGCGGCGCCTTTGCCCGTTCATCAGGGTTAACGCCCGATAAGCAAAGTTAAGGACCGCGTTAACCCACCTCGTAGGTCTTTTCTTCAAGGCCGACGATTAAACACTGGTCCCGTAACGAACATGATTATCAGTTGAGGAATTCAATGCTCGAGAACCAGAAGATCAAGCCCGCTCAGGTGATTGGCCCGCTCGGCGAACCGCTGACACTGGAGTCGCTCCCCCCCAAGGGCACGACGCGCTGGGTTGTCCGTCGCAAGGCCGAGGTGGTGGCCGCGGTTAACGGTGGCCTGCTGACAGTCGACGAAGCGTGCGAACGCTATGACCTGAGCCTGGAAGAGTTCACCAGCTGGCAGCGTGCGGTCGACCGCTCGGGCATGCCCGGGCTGCGCGTCACGCGGCTCAAACAGTATCGCGATCAGTATGAGCGCCAGGCGCGCTACTAAGGATCGCCAGTAGAAGTACGCGTACCCGAATACCCAATCCCAAGACTATTCAACTTCCCTGAAACGGCCCCGTCCCTCCCTGGCGGGGCCGTTTTTTATTTCGCTTACGGTGGCGGAACAAAGGTCGGTGATCGCTCTTTGATTCCCCCAGACACCCGCGCATGGGGATTTGCGGGCTAACAGAGGGAGTAGTTGAATATGGGTATCATCATTCTGATCGTCGTCGGCGGCATTCTGGGCTGGCTTGCCAGCATCGTCATGCGCACCGACGCACAGCAGGGCATCCTGCTCAATATCGTCGTCGGCATTGTCGGCGCGCTGCTCGCCGGCTTCCTGGTGCCGGGCGGCTCAATCACCTCGGGCATCTCGCTGCCGAGCATCCTGTGGTCGCTGCTTGGTGCGATCGTCCTCCTGGCGATTGTCAACCTCGTCCGCCGCGGCAAGGTTCGCTAGAGCCTCAGCGCAGACCGAATGAAATGGGCCGGGACGCCGCCAAGGCATCTCGGCCCTTTCTTTGTGCGTGATCGACTATTCTAGGTCGAAGCTCATCGACAGGGTCACCGCAAGGTCCTGCTCGCCGGCCACGATTTGCGTACGCGATCCGGTCGTCACGATATCGGCCTCGGCCATCGCCATGGGCGGGCGCGGCCGATTGATGGGCCCGCCGCCTTCCTGCACGACGACAACCCGCGCGACGCGCTTGCCCATCGCGGCGGCATAGAGCTTGGCGCGGGCCATGCCCTTGGCGATGGCGTCCTGCCGCGCCTCGTCCAGCGCCTCTTCCGGATCATCGATCATCAGCGTCGGGCCATTAAGCTGGTTCGCACCTTCCGCGACGAGGATGTCGAGGATGCGCCCCGCCTGCTCGATATCGCGAAAACGGATCGTCAGGCTGTTATTGGCAACATAGCCGGTCAACTTGGGCGTCTCGCGATCGCGATAATCATATTGCGCGTTGAGATTGATGCGCTGCGTCTGGATGTCGCGGCGCTCGATCCCGAGATCTTCCAGCGCATCGAGCATGGCGTCGATCCGCTGCGCATTCTGCGCCAGCGCGTCCGAGGCGGTCAGCGCGCGGGTCTGCACACCGGCATTGATAACGGCGATATCGGGCACGCGGGTGGCCTTGCCGGTGACGGTGATATCGAGCCGCGTTGCATCCGCGCTCATGGCCGCAGGCGCGCTTTGCGCCATCGCCATGGTCGGCATGGCCGTGGCCAAAGCAAGGCCCGCCAGTGCCGGGGTCAACAAGTTACGCATACCAAATCTCCCTCAAATATGTGCGCGCGAAACCGCGCCGTTGCCCGCCAAAGGGCCACGGCGCGGCTGCACCAGCGATGAATGGCATGTGCGTGGCGCCTTAGCGCTTTTTCACGACCATCCGGTAGATGAAGAGGATGATCAGCGCGCCGACGATAGCGCCGATCCAGCTCGCGCCTTCTCCGGCATCGTAGAAACCGACCGCGCGGCCGAGGAAACCGGCGACGACCGCGCCGGCAATGCCGAGGATCATCGTGACGAGGCAGCCGCCCGGATCCTTGCCCGGCATGATGAGCTTGGCGATCCCGCCTGCAACAAGCCCGATGATGATCCAGGCCAGCCACCCATGTTCAGTCAACAAATCCATCACCCAAACTCCCTCTGTTGCGCGGGTTTTCCCTAGACTTCCCGCAATTGTCGCGTTGCCGATCTTAGAGCATTGCGGCGCCGATGCGACAAGCCCATGACCGTTTGTCGAAAAGACCGGCGCGCTGGCAAAGGCGATGCGGTTAAGCGGTGCAACTGTGCTAGGAACATGATACGGCTCGCGCGCGCATCAATAGTGGCGTGTCCAGCAATGGGGATTTTTTGGGAAAAATGGTCATGAACCGCGAAACGACGATCGGCACGCCCGCTATCGAAGACGAAAATTACGAACGCGACCGCAAGCGCCGTCGCTTGGCGCTCATCGTCGGCATCATTCTCGTCATCGGCGCCCTGCTGGCGGCCTTTTATCTGATGGGCGGCGAAGAGGAAACCGGTCCGGCCGGTGCCCAGGGTGCCTCCAGCAACCGCCAGGCCCCCAGCGTCACCGTCATCGTCCCCGGCAATACCGAAATCGGTCGTACCATCGTGACCTCCGGCACGCTGGCCGCGCGCCGCGACCAGTCGGTCGGCATTTCCGGCCAGGGTGGCCGTGTCACCCGCGTCCTCGTCGAGGCCGGCGACTGGGTCCGCCAGGGCCAGCTGCTCGCCTCGATCGAGCGCGACGTGCAGGTCCAGCAGGCCGCCCAGCAGCGTGCCAGCATCGCCGCCGCGCAGGCCGATGCCGCGCTTGCCAAGAACGAACTCGAACGCGCCCAGCAGCTGGTCGAGCGTGGCTTTGTCAGCCAAGCCGATATCGACCGCCGCCAGGCCACTTACGACGCCGCAGTCGCGCGGGTCGAAGTCGCCCGCGCCCAGCTGCGCCAGACCCAGGCCTCGATCGGCTTGCTCGACATTCGCGCCCCCACGTCGGGCCTGATCCTCGAGCGCAACATCGAAGTCGGCCAGGTCGTCGGCGGCGGCACGCCCAACGCGTTCCGCATGGCCCGTGGCGGCGAAATGGAAATGCGCGCGGTGCTGAGCCAGGAAGACCTCGCCAACGTCAGCGTCGGCATGCCCGCCACGATCATCCCGACCGGCACCGACCGCGAATTTGTCGGCCAGATCTGGCAGGTGTCGCCAGTCATCGACCCGCAGAGCCGCCAGGGTGAAGTGCGCATCGCCATCCCCTACGACTCGGCCATCCGTCCCGGCGGTTTTGCCGAAGCGCGGATCGGCGCCGGCGCGACGACGGCCCCGCTGCTGCCGCAGTCGGCAGTACTCGCCGATGCTAATGGCAACTATGTCTATATCGTCACCGAGAACGATACGGTCGCGCGCCGCGACGTAACGATCGGCACGGTCGATGATCGCGGCGTTACCATCGCCAGCGGCATCACCGGCGGCGAACGCATCGTCAGCCGCGCCGGCGCGTTCCTTACCGAGGGCCGTGCCGTCACGCCGGTGGTCGAACCCGCCGCGAGCGAAATGCCCGGGGCGGCAGCCGAGACCGACGAAGAAGCCGAAGTCCGCTAAGCGTATTTGAATCTGGAGCCAGCATCATGAATTTCCGCAACATTTCGGCATGGAGCATCCGCAATCCGGTGCCGCCGATCGTGCTGTTCACGATTTTGCTGGTTGCCGGGATCATCGCCTTCGTCCGCATGGAGGTGACCAACAATCCGGACATCGATTTCCCGGCGGCCAATGTCGGCATCAGCCAGCCTGGCGCCGCGCCCGAGGAAATGGAGAACCAGATCACGCAGCGTGTCGAAGCCGCCGTGCGCGGCATCGAGGGCGTCGACGAGATCAACAGCTCGGTCAACGAGGGCTTCACCAACACCTTCGTCCAGTTCGAGATCGGCACTCCGGTCGATCGCGCCGTCAACGATGTGCGCAACGCCATCGCGCAGATCCGCGGCGACCTGCCCGCCGGCATCCTCGAGCCGCGCGTGAGCCGCGTCGACATTGGCGGCGGCGGCAGCCTTTCCTTCATCGCCGCGCGCACCACCGACATGACGCTGGAACAGCTTTCCTGGTATATCGACAATGACGTCTCGCGCCGCCTGCTCGGCGTCGAGGGCATTGCCGAGGTCAGCCGCTTCGGCGGCGTCGATCGCGAAATCAGCGTCATCCTCGATCCGCGCGCGCTCCAGGCGCAGGGCATCACCGCCGCGCAGGTCAATTCGCAGCTGCGCCAGCTCAACATCAACGCTGCCGGCGGTGCCACCGAACTTGCCGGCTCGCGCCAGACCGTCCGCATCCTCGGCAACGCCGCGACCGCGGCCGCGCTCGCCGATACTCGTATCCCGACCTCGGGTGGGCGCACCGTGCGCCTCAGCGAGATTGCCGAAGTGCGCGATGCCGCGTCAGAGCAGACCAGCTATGCGCGCATGAATGGCGAGGAAGTCGTCGTCTTCAACTTCAGCCGCGCCAAGGGCGCCTCGGACGTCACCGCCTATGATGATGGCTGGGCCGAATTGCAGCGCATCGAACGCGATGATCCGCGCATCGACTTCATCGAGATTTCGAACAATGTGGACTATACCAAGATCCAATATACCAGCTCGATGACCGCGCTCATCGAAGGCGCGGTGCTGGCGGTCCTCGTCGTCTTCCTTTTCCTTCGCGACTTCCGCGCGACGATCATCGCTGCGGTCGCGATCCCCTTGTCGGCGATCCCGGCCTTCTTCTTCATGGATCTGATGAGCATCAACCTCAACTTCCTCAGCCTGCTCGCGCTCGCTTTGGTGGCCGGGGTGTTGGTCGATGACGCGATCGTGGAGATCGAGAATATCGTCAGACATATGCGGATGGGCAAGTCCGCCTATCAGGCATCGATCGACGCTGCCGACGAGATCGGGCTGGCGGTGCTTGCCACCACCATGACCATCGTCGCGGTCTTCCTGCCGGTCGCCATGATGCCCGGCATTTCGGGCCAGTTCTTCCAGAATTTCGGCTATACCGTCGTGCTCGCGGTCATCATGTCGCTCCTTGTCGCGCGCATGATCACGCCATTGATGGCAGCCTATTTCCTGCGCGCCGAGGGTGAAGCGGAACATGGCAATAGCTGGTGGATGCGCAAATATCTGGCGATCCTCGGCTGGACCCTGTCCAACAAGAAGTCGAAAGACATCATCAACGGCCTCGACGTTCCCGAGCGCAAGCCGATCTACAAGAAAATCCCGGAATATCTCGCGCTGGGCTTTGCCGCCTTGCTGATCATTTCGTCCTTCTTCCGTCCGCAGTCCGAGATGGTCGACGGCACCATGGTGATCACGCCCGGCCGCAGCGTCGACGGCTTCGGCGACCTCCTGAAGCTCCTCATGGACTTCGGCTTCACCTTCCTCGGCCTTCTGATCGTCATCAGCTTCGTCTTCATGGCGATTGCCGGGATCTGGGGCGCCATCACCAAGCAGCGCGATGGCTGGGGCCAGCGCGGTGTCTATCGCTGGAAGCGTATCGGTGCGCGCCTGCGCGACCATCGCCTCTCGGCGGTCGTCGGCGGCTTCGTGACGCTCGGCCTCACCATCATGCTGTTCGCCCAGCTGCCGATCGAGTTCAGCCCGCTTGAAGATCGCGACCAGTCGACCATCAACGTCTCGCTGCCCCCGGGCGCGACGATCGAGCAGACCGCTGCCATCGTCGAGCGCGTCGCTGCGACCGTCGAAGACCATCCCGAGGTCGATGCCGTGTTCCAGCGCATCTTTACCGGTCGCGGCAACGTCAACGTGATCTGGAACGAGGACCGTCCCAACCCGTCCTACGAATATGAACGCGAGCTCGCGCCTGCGCTGACGCAGATCCCCGATGCCCGCATCAACTTCCAGAACCAGGGCGGTGGCGGCCCCGGCGGTTCGGGTCAGGCGATCACCTATTATCTCGGCTCGACCGACCCGCTGCTGCTCGAGGAAACCGCCTACCAGATCATGGAAGAAATGGCGGCACGTCCGGAATTTGTCGGCCCGCGCGTGATCGGCGACGATATCCGTCCCGAAATCAACATCACGCCGCGCTTCGACCTCGCCGCGGACCTCGGTGTCTCGACCATCTCGCTCTCGCAGACGATCCGCATCGCGACCTTGGGCGACATCGAACAGAATAGCGCCCGCTTCAGTCTGTCGGATCGCCAAATCCCGATCCGCGTCGCATTGTCGGAAGAAGAGCGCGAGAATATCGATACGCTCCTCAACCTGCCGGTGCCGACCAATTCGGGCGGTTCGGTGCCGCTGAAGTCGGTTGCCGACATCAGCTTCGGTGCCGGTCCCACCTCGATCCAGCGCACCGACCAGCAACGTCGCATCGCCATCGGCACCGACGTCGCGCAAGGCGTCGCCATCGGCGAAGCGCGCGCACTGGTCCAGCAGCTGCCGACCATCGCCAACCTGCCGCAGGGCGTGCAGGAGCTCGAACTGGGCGAAGCCAAGTGGCAGGCCGAGTTGCTGCGCAACTTCGTCATCGCCGTCGGCGCGGGCATCATGCTGATGTTCGCGGTGCTGGTGCTGCTCTACCGCCGCTTCCTCGCGCCGTTCGTGAACATGGGCTCGCTGCTGCTCGCGCCCCTGGGTGCAGCCGTCGCGCTCCACCTTGCGGGCATGAGCGTCTCGCTGCCGGTCTTCATCGGCATCCTCCTGCTGCTCGGCATCGTCGCCAAGAACTCGATCCTGCTGGTCGATTTCGCGCTCGACATGATGGAAGGCGGCATGGAGAAGGACGAGGCGATCCACGAAGCCGGCCACAAGCGTGCCCAGCCGATCGTCATGACCACGGTCGCGATGGTCGCGGGCATGATCCCGATCGCGCTCTCGCTCCATGGCGACTCGTCCTGGCGCGCGCCGATGGGCTGGTCGGTGATTGGCGGCCTCATCTTCTCGACCGTGCTGACCCTGCTGCTCGTGCCGGCCTTCTTCAGCCTCGCCATCGATATCGAGAAGAAGATCGCCAAGCGCTTCGGCGGCCTCGTCAACGAGAATGAAGACCGGCGCCTCGAAGGCCCGCGCTCGCCGGAGCTTCCCGGCGACGACCGGCCGGGAATGCTGCCTGCCGAGTGACTTTCCTGAGGCACCTGCGTTAGGGAGGCAGTGATGAACGGTCCTGCCCCCCTTCGCACCGACCAGCCCGGCGCCGGCGGCATGAAACGGCTGGCGACCGGCCTGCTCGTCCTGATGATCGCGCTCTATTTCACGAGCCGCGCCTTCATCCCGCAATATCCCGCGCTCGAATGGGTCAATGCCTTCGCCGAGGCCGCGATGGTTGGCGCCTTTGCCGACTGGTTTGCGGTCACGGCCTTGTTCCGTCACCCGCTCGGCATACCCATCCCGCACACCGCGATCATCCCCAACAACAAGGATCGCATCGGCAACGCGCTGTCGCGCTTCATCCGCCAGAATTTCCTGACCCCGCCGGTCATCGCGCGGCGGATGCGCCGGACCGACGTGGCGGGCGCTGCCGGACGCTTCCTCGCTCGCCCCAGTGCCGGCGAAGGCCGCATGCGCGCGGGCGCCAGCCGCCTCATCGCCGATGCCTTCGAAAGCCTCGATGACGAGCGTTTGGGCGGCATTGCCAAGGGCGCCATTGCGGGCCGCCTCAAGCGCATGGAAATCTCCCCCGTCATCGGCCGCGCCATGGCGGTGGCGATCAACGAGGACCGGCACCTGCCCGTCATCGACAAAGCGGTGCTCTATCTCGCCAACGCCTTGGACGACAATGAAAGCATGATCCGCGACATGGTCTACAAGCGGACCAGCTGGATCCTGCGCATGGCCACGGTCGATGAGAAGATCGCCAATTCGATTGTCGAGGGCCTGCGCAAGCTGTTCCACGACATGGCCGCCGATCCCGGCCATCCGGTGCGGATCAAGATCGAGCAGCAGCTCGCCGACCTTGCCAACAACCTCCAGACCGATCCCGAGCTGCAGGCCAAGGTCGAGGCATGGAAGGTGAAGGCCATCGACAATTCGTCGGTCGCGCTCTGGCTCGACGATCTGTGGCAGCGCTTCCGCAAGTCGATCATCGACAGCGCGCACGATCCCGACGCGGTGATGGCCGGGCAACTGGGCGACGTGCTGCAGTCGATCGGCAAGAGCCTCGAGGAGGATGAGCGCCTCAAGAAAGCGATCAATCGCTTCGCCCGCCGCACGGCTGTCGGCGCGGCGGCCAGCTATGGCGACGCCATCGTCACCCTGGTCAGCGACACGGTCAAATCATGGGATGCGACGACGGTCACCGAACGTCTCGAAGGCGCGGTTGGCCGCGACCTCCAATTCATCCGCATCAACGGGACATTGGTCGGCGGCCTGGTCGGCCTAACGCTCCACGCGTTGCATCATTTCGGGGTTTAGCCGCCCGAGCGCCGCTCGATCGTTGCGCCAACGCCGGCCAGCTTTTCTTCCAGTCGCTCGTATCCGCGGTCGAGATGGTAGACGCGCAGGACTTCGGTTTCGCCCTTTGCCGCCAGCCCGGCGATAACAAGGCTCATAGAAGCGCGAAGGTCAGTGGCCATCACCTTTGCCCCCGTCAGGCCGTCGACGCCGCGCACGATGGCGCTGCGTCCGCGCGTCTCGATCTCCGCGCCCATGCGGCGCAGTTCGGGCACGTGCATGTAGCGATTTTCGAAGATCGTTTCCTCGAGATAGCTGTCGCCGTCGGCCAGCGTCATCATCGCCATGAACTGTGCCTGCATGTCGGTCGCAAAGCCCGGATAGGGCGCGGTCGAAATGGCCAGCGGGCGCAGCTTCTCGGTCGCGGTGACCTTGATGCCGTCGTCGGTAAATTCGGTGAGCATGCCTGCCGCAGCGAGCGCATTGGTGGTCGCCAGCATGTCGGATGCGCGCGCGCCGACCAATTCGATCGAGCCGCCCGTAATCCCGGCCGCGCAGGCATAGCTGCCCGCCTCGATCCGGTCGGGCATGACTTCATAGTCCGCGCCGTGCAGCGCCTCGACGCCCTTGATGGTGAGATGTGAGGAGCCGATCCCCTCGATATCCGCGCCCATCGCGACCAGGCAGTTGCACAGGTCGACGATCTCGGGCTCGCGCGCGGCGTTGAACAGCTGGGTCGTTCCTTCGCACAGCACGGCGCCCATCACCGCATTTTCGGTCGCACCGACCGACACCACGGGAAACTCGAAGTCGCCGCCGGGCAGCTTGCCCTTGGGGGCGGTCGCTTTGACATAGCCCTCGGCCAGCTCGATCTCCGCACCCATGGCTTCCAGCGCCTTCAGGTGCAGGTCGATGGGCCGGTCGCCAATGGCGCAGCCGCCGGGCAGCGACACGGTCGCCTCGCCCATCCGCGCCAGCATCGGGCCGAGCACCAGGATCGACGCACGCATCTTGCGCACCAGCTCGTAGGGCGCGACGGTCGAGGAAATGTCCGCGCCCGAATAGGTGATCTTGCGCTTGAACTCGCCCGCCTTCTTGCCCGAGACCTGCGTCGAGACGCCAAGCTCGTTCATCAAATGGCCGAAACTGTCGACATCGGCGAGGCGGGGAAGGTTGCCCAGCGTCAGCGGCTCGTCGGTGAGCAGAGCGCAGGGAATGAGCGTCAGCGCGGCATTCTTGGCGCCCGAAATGGGGATTTTCCCCTCGAGCGTCTTGCCGCCTTCGATCCAGATTGAGTCCATGGCTCCCCGCCATAAAGCGGATGGCGGGGAACACAAGGGCGCGGGACCTAGTCGAGCAATGGCATGAGATGCTCGGTCAGCAGCCGGTCGGTGATGGCATGCGGCTGGCGAACGTTGAAATTCTCGGTCGTGATGACGATCACCGCATTGCGCCCGGGCACCACGGTGACGCGATTGCCGCCCGCGCCGTTCATCGCATAGGTCGGTACCTGTTCGCCCGCGACCTCGAAGGTCGGCAGCCAGGTGAGGTAGCCATAGTCGAAGCCGGGCATGACCTGCGCCTTGGGCGTCACCATCGCTTCGGCATAATCGGCAGGCAGGACGCGCACGCCATCCACCTCGCCCTTGCCGAGCAACAGCCGCCCGAATTGCAGGAGGTCGCGGCTGCGATAGCCGGCCCCTCCCCCACCCTGCGCGAAGCCCAGCGGCGCAAATTGCCATTCGGGTTCGGCAATGCCGAGCGGTTCATGGAGCGTGCGGCGTGCGAAATCGGGCAGGCTCTCGCCGGTCGCCCGCTCGAGCATGGCGCCGGTCAGCGTCACCCCTGCCGTGCAATAGGAAAAGGCCCGGCCATAGGGGCGATCCCCGGGCTTGGGTTCCCAAGCCGGAAAGCCGCGCACCGGCAGGTCGAGCGCGAAACCCGCCCAATCCTCGATGAGATACATCTTCTCCTCATTGCCGCGCGAAAACTGGTTCTCGTCATTGCATTCGAGGAGGCTCGACATGGTGAGGAAATCCTCGATCGGGGCGGCCTGCTTGCGGGGGTCGGGATAGAGGTTGGGGCCACGGTCGGCGAAGAAGGGGAAGAGCGGTTGGGCGACACTATCGAGATGCCCCTCGCCAATCGCCGCGCCGACCAGCATGGCCGTCACCGTCTTGGTGGCCGAACGCGTGTTGCGCCGCGTCTCGGCATCGCCGGCATAATAGGCCTCGTGCAGGATCTCGCCGTCCTGCCAGATAACGACACTCGTCACTTGTTCGAAGTCGCCCGCCTCGATCGACGCATCGACTGCAGCGAAATCGACGGGCTGGGCGGTAACGGGGGCGGGAATGGCGGCCAGCGCGATCGCCAGCGAAACGGGTACATGCAATTTGGTCATCAACAGTCTCCTTTGGCGAGCTGTATTATTTGACCAATACGCTTACGTCTTGAATATTCGCAACCTCGTTCAGAAAAATTCCTGCTGCAATCGGCGCGGGGTCGTGCCGACGAGGCTGCGGATGGTCCGGCTCATATGCGCCTGGTCGGCAAAGCCGCATTCATGCGCGATATCGCCAAGCGCGCGGTCGCGCTGCATCCGCGCCATCGCCATGGAGGCGCGTCGCCGTAGCAGGCTGCGCGCAGGCGCCTCGCCGGTCTCGCGGCGCCAAACCCGCGCGAAATGTACCGGATGGACGCCGCAGCGCGCGGCGGCGAAGCGCACATCGCCGCCCGGCGTCGATGCTGCTTCGTCGAGCGCGACTTTCGCCCGCCCGAACCAGTCGGGCGCGCTCGATGCTTCATGTCGGCGGTCGATCGCCGCGACGAGATCCAGCGCCAGCGCTTCGATCATCAGCGGCGCATGGCCATGCCATTCAAGCGCCGGCCCGATCATCGCCATGATCTGCGTCTTGCCGCGACCAGACGGCAAGGCAGCAGGCACGCCCTCTTGGTCGATGAGGTCGAGCGGCAGGTCGATGGCAAGGAAGCGCCCGCCCGTCGCGACGAAACGGTCGCGATGTTCGGTTCCGGGCGGATTGTAGACGGCAAAGCTGGAGGCCGCCGGATCGTCGTCATTGGCACGGCTCTGGTAGCCGGCATCCACGGCGAGGACGCAATGCGCCTCGTCATGGCCATGTTCGGGAAGGTCGCCGGGGGCAACCGTAGCCCGGCTCAGCGTCAGGCCGATACCACCGGCCATGCGGCGGTGCACGGCACTGCCGAAATAATTGCCCGAGCGGTCGGGATTCAGGCCTTTTCCAGCGTGCATTGCAGCGGGTGCTGGTTCTCGCGGGCGCAATCCATCACCTGCACGACCTTGGTTTCGGCCACTTCGTAGGGAAACACGCCGCACACGGCGACGCCATTCTGGTGGACTTGGAGCATGACGCGAGTCGCATCTTCCACGCCCATATTGAAAAAGCGCTGCAGGACGTGGACGACGAATTCCATCGGCGTGTAATCGTCGTTGAGCATCAGCACCTTGTAATTGCTGGGCTTCTTGGTCTTGGGACGCGTGCGGACGGCGACGCCGGTATCGGTGTCGCTATCGTCGGTGCCGGTCGGGCCGGCGGTAATTTTCCATTCGAACTGGGTCATCTTGGTCCCTGATATGGCACTCCCAAAACGCGCTGCAACCTCTCACGCTCCATCGCGGTCCAAAAGAGGGACAAAAAGAGGGGCCGCCGTCCCGCAAAAGGACGACGGCCCCAGCTTTTTCGTCGGTAAAGAGACGATGGCTTAGGCCATCAGCTCCTTGACCTTTTCAGCGTTGACGCTGGCGCGGTTCTGGACCGGCTGCATCACGTCACCGGCGAGCTTGACCATCTTTTCGGTCAGCTTCGAACCTTCGGCGACGAACTGGTCGAACTGTGCCTTGGCAAGTTCCGACTGAAGCGCGACGAACTCTTGCGGGTTCTTGGCTTCGGCGAACTTGCGCAGGTTGTCCGACGCGGCGTCGAACTGGTTGCGGCCGTCTTCGATAAGCTCGGTGCCCAGATCCTTGGCGCCACCCGCATAGATGCGGCCGGCTTCGATCATCGCTTCGATGTTCGCCTTGGTCATTTCGGCGAGTTCTTCACCGGCATGCTTGCCCTTGGCAATGAACTCTTCGCCCTGCTTGCCAGCAGCAGCGATCATTTCTTCGACTTTGTCAGCCTGCGGCATTTCGAAACCGGCAAACCACTTGTTCCATTCGTTCGTCATGTTGAACATTCCTTCCTTGGCAGGCTTCGGCGCGGCTTTCTTGGCCTGGACCGGAGCCTTCAATTTCTTTTTCACGGGCGCTGCCTTCTTGGCCGCGACCTTTTTCACTTTCTTGGCCTTCGGGGCCGGTTTCTTGGCCGGCGCGGCCTTCTCACTCTTCACTTCGACCTTTTCAGGCGCTGCCTTGACCTCGACTGCTTTGGCCTCCACCTTCGCAGCTGCAGCAACGACGGGTTTCTCCGCCGGAGCATCGGCCTTCTTGACGGGCGCCTTCTTGGCTTTCTCGCTCTTCGCTTTGTCGGCCATAAAAACGTACACCCTTTCTCACTCTCTGTTGCACTGCAATATATAGTGCGCTGCAACAATATGCAAGGACTTTTGTGCGCTGCACAAACAGCGAGCTTGGCTCGTGCACGGCTCGTCGTACGGGTTGACGAACGGGGTGCTAGCTGGCCATGGCTTCGCGATGGAACTTCGACCCGACCAGCGCCGCGGCCTCCTCATCGTGCTCTCCAGCCCTTCGGGTGCGGGCAAGACGACGATCTCGCGCATGCTGATGGCTGCCGACCCCACGATCACCATGTCCGTGAGTGCGACGACCCGCGAGCCGCGCCCGGGGGAGGAAGAAGGCGTCCACTATTATTTCGTCAGCGACGACACGTTCACGCAGATGGTCGAGGAAGGCGAGTTTGCCGAATGGGCCTATGTCTTCGACCATCGCTACGGCAGCCCCAAGGAGCCGATCAAGCAGGCACTGAAGGACGGCCGTGACATCCTGTTCGACATTGACTGGCAGGGTACGCAGCAGCTCGAAACCGCCTTCGGCAACGACCTTGTTTCCATCTTCATCCTGCCGCCCTCGATGCGCGAGCTCGAGCGCCGCTTGCGCGATCGCAAGACCGACAGCGAAGAGGTGATCGAAGGGCGCATGCGCCGAGCCTCGGGCGAGATCGTCCACTGGAACGAATATGACTATGTGCTGGTCAATGACGATGTGAACGAGTGCCTTGCCAAGGTGCACGCCATCATCGCGGCCGAGCGGCTGCGCAAGCATCGCCGCCCCTATGTCGCCGACCTCGCCCGCAAGCTGGTCGAGCGCCCTAACGATTAAAGCAGGCTGAGGAAGCGCGCGCCGGCAAGGAAATCGCCGCGCCGCGATTCTGCCGCTTTCTCCGCTTCGGCGTCTTCACCCCATTCCTCGATCTGATGAAGCCGGTCGACCTCGACCGCATCCCATGCCTTGTTCGCTTCGACAGCACCGTGCCGTACCGCCAGCGCCGCGATTAGCGACCCGCCATTGCGCACCAAGGGCGACAGCCCGGCGAGTGTGAACGCGTCTTCGCCGAGAACTTCATCGCGCAGCTTGGTCAGCGTCGCCTCGGGCTGCGCGACGTGAATGATGCCCGCCGTCTTCTCGAATTCGATGCCGTAATGGTTCGACGCCCAGTCGAGCAACGGGTCCCAAGCTGCCGCCTGCTTGGCAACGAGGCTGTCGGGATGTTCGGCGCGGTAGCAGCACAATTCGGTTTCGGCGAAGGCCGCCAATTCCGAGGCGAACGCCTCTTTGGCGAGTTCGACCCGGTCGATGGCGGCATTGGCGAGCCCGGTCATCGGCATCGCCGCAGGATCGATCTTCTCGCCCACTGCTTCCCATTCGCCCGAAATTTCGCGCGCCAGCGTCTCGCTCGGCAGCACGAGGTCCTTGCGCGCCGGCGTCTTGAGGCTGCGGCCGTCCAGCTCGATACCGTAGCCGCCGTCCAGTTCGACGACGGCGACGTCCGTCCAGAAGCGCTTCATGCCTCTTTGTCCCACTTTCTCTTGAGCAATTTGGGTCCGCCCAGCAGCACCGCAATCCCAAAAACCCCGATCACCGCCCCGATCGCCGGATATTCAGGTCCCCACGGATTCTTGAGCGCGACGACCATGCCGCCGAAGGTCAGGATCAGGCCAAGTAGCCGGACCAGCGCAAACGCCTCGAAACGGCGTTTCCACAGGCGCTCGTCTTCCTCCGGCGTCATTGCCATGCCCCCTGTCGCCAGGCCTCGCTGAGCGTCAGGACGTCGCTCGCGCGACCGGCCAGCGCATGGGCGCCGCCTTCCTTCAATTCGTCGGGCTCATGATAGCCCCAGATCACGCCGATCGCGCCGACGCCCGCATTCCGGGCCATGCGCATGTCGTGCGAGGTATCGCCGATCATGACGGTCTGCATCGGATCGGCCCCGGCTTCGGCAACCGCGCTGTTGATCATCGAGGGATTGGGCTTTGACGGATGTCCGTCGGCCGTCTGCAGGCTAATGAAATGACCGCGCCAATCATGGGTCTCGAGAATGTGATCGAGCCCGCGCATCGACTTGCCCGTCGCCACCGCCAGCATCCAGCCAGCATTCTCGAAACTCTTCAGTAAGTCGGTGATGCCCTCATAGGGATCTTCGATGGCTGCGCCCGACTGGCGCAATTCGACGAAGGCCTGCTTGTAGGTTTCGGCCATCGCCTCGTGATTGCCCTCTGGCACCAGCGTCCGCATTGCCTCGACCAGCGAAAGGCCGATGACCTTCTGGGCTTCCTCGCGCGGGGGACAGCAAAAGCCGTGATGGCGAAGCGCGCTGTCGAGCGCGCTGTGAATGGTCGAACCGCTGTCGACCAACGTCCCGTCGCAATCGAAAATGGCGAGCTTGCTCACCGACCGCGTCCCTTCGGCTTGCCGCCGGGCTTTCCTCCGCCACGATACGGCCCTTTCTTGGGTCCGCCCTTGCCGCGTGTCGGCCGTTTCATGCGCTGCGAACCCCTCGAGCCTCGCGCATGACGATCAGTCTTGCGGGCCTTCTTGAAGTCCTTCTGCTTGTTCTTCTTGCGTCGGATCTTGGCTTCGAGGCTCATGCCCGGATCGGCCGGCGTCAGCGGCAAATTGTCGCCGTCACGCGCCGAGAAACCGAGGCTGTCGAGGCTTTCGGCGAAATGGTCGGGCAAGTCGGCCTGGCGATCCAGCGTCTTGCCGCCGGGCGCATCGATGCGCAGGCGGCGCGCATGCAGGTGCAGCTTGCGGCTGATCCCGCCCGTCAGCATCGCGTCCGCACCACCATATTTGGCATCGCCGACAATCGGGTGCCCGACCGCAGCCATGTGCGCGCGCAGCTGGTGCGTGCGGCCCGTCAGCGGTTGCAATTCGACGAAGGCAGCGCGCGTCCCGGCGCGGTCGATGACGCGGATGCGGGTGCGCGCGGGCAGGCCCTCTTCCTCGTCGACATGCATCTTCTCGCCGCCCGTGCCCGGCTGTTTGGCGAGCGGCAGGTCGATCATGCCTTCGCCGCCGGCCACTTCGGGAATGCCGGTGACGATGGCCCAATAGACTTTCTTCGCGGTGCGACCCGAAAAGGCCCGCGAGAAATGCGCGGCAGCGCTAGCCGAACGCGCGACCAGCAGGACACCGCTCGTATCCTTGTCGAGGCGGTGGACCAGCTTGGGTTTGCCCTTGTCATCCTCGTCGAGGCCGTTGAGCAGCCGGTCGAGATGCTGGGTCGTCTTGGTCCCGCCCTGCGTGGCGAGGCCGGGCGGCTTGTTGAGGATGAAGGCGTCCTTGGTCTTTTCAATGACCATCGACTGGACAAATTCTGTTTCGTCCGCGCTCAGCTCGACTTTCTTCTTGGGCTTGGGCGCAGGCGCCTTGTCGCTGTCGGGCGGGACGCGGATTTCCTGACCCGCCTCGATCCGGTCGCCGGGCGTCGCGCGGCCGCCATCGACACGCAACTGCCCCGTGCGCGCCCATTTGGCGATCACACCGAAGGCGGTGTCGGGCATGTGCCGCCTGAACCAGCGATCCAGCCGGATGCCGTCATCGTCCTCGGCGACTTTGAAGGTGCGTACATCATCACTCATGCGCCGCCCCTTAGCCGTGCTTGGCCCAATAGTCGAAGGCTTGTTGTTGTAATCGCTCGATCAATGCCTTGGCGCGCGGCCCTTCCCACGGTCCCTGATAGTCGCCCTTCTGCTCCCCGACCCACCAGCCCTGCCCCGGCAATCCGTCCGAGGCACGCACCACCAATACCGCAAGCTCCGGTTCGTCCTTGGCCCGCGCCCGCGCATCGACCTCGCCCAGCGTCACGCAGAGCTGGCGCATCTTGGGGCGGCTGAAGCGATAGCCGAGATGGCTCAGAATTTCGGAATAGGTGAGCGGGGTCCCTGCACTGGCCGCACCGACCAGGTGGGCGCGCACTTCTTCGGGATCATCGAGGCTCATGCCCCCTTATCTAGGGCTGCGGGTCGGTCGGCAAGAGTTCGAACACGTCGAGGATGCCGCCATTGCGCGGATAGGGGATGACGAGACGCCAGCGGAACGGGCCGACCCGTTCCCATACACCCGCCATGTCGCGCGAGGGGTCGTCGCCATAAGCCAGCGGCTCGCGCTCGTTGCCGAGGGCGAGGCTGCCGAGGAAGATGTAGCGGTCGCCGGTCGCTTCCCACAGGCGGCCTGCGGGGCGCTGGCTTCCGGTCTGCTTCACGATTGTGAAGATGTCGCCCTCGATCTGCACGTAACAGAAGAAGGGCTGGTAGGCGATGAAGGCAGGATCGCCATTCTCCGCAGCCCCGAGTTTCACGAGGCGGCACCGATAGCTGCCCGGCGTCGGATCGGAGCGCTCGAGGCCCGCATCGGCTTCAAGCAGCACGCCTTCTTCTTCGACTGCCCTATCGAAGCCGGCCGCTTGCGTGGCCGCAAGCCCCTCGGCCCATGCCTCGTCCAGCCGTTCGAGACGATCCAAATCGGCGGGCGCGGCAAAGCTCTGCCATTCCGCATCTGGATCGGGTTCGGGTTGCTGGACCATCACCACCACAGGCTCTTCGGGCGGCGGCGGTTCGTCGATGATGCCGATATCGCGCATGAGCGCGCAGCCGCCAAGCAGCAGCGCGAGCGACGAGACGGTCGCGATGGAGGGCAACCCCGCTTTCATGCGCAACCAACGCGATAAAGTTGCGGCGGGTTGCGTCCTGCGATTGACTTTCCCGTAACGGGACAGCAGCGCAGAGCCCAGCATGTCCGATCCCGCCACTTCCGCCAGCCGTTCGGGCTATGCCTATGCGCTCACCGCGTTCGGGCTGTGGGGCATCATCCCGCTTTTCTTCAAGGCGATGGACCCGATGAGCGCGATGGATATTGTCGCCTGGCGCGTCATCCTCGCCGTCCCCTTCGTCGGCGTCTTCATCTGGGCGCGCAGCCGCTGGGGCGAGATCAAGGCCGCGCTGACCGACCGCAAGGTACTGCTCACTCTCCTTGCCAGCGCCGCGCTGATCAGCGTCAACTGGATCATCTATGTGGTCGGTGTGAATAGCGACCGCGTGCTCGCCGCGAGCCTCGGTTATTATCTCAACCCGCTCATCAACATCCTGCTCGGCTATTTCCTGCTCAAGGAAAAGCTGGTGAAGCTGCAATGGGCCGCGCTCGCCATCGCCTCGATCGGCGTCGCCGCGCTGGCGTTGGGCGCGCTGGCCGACCTGTGGATCACCATGAGCCTCGCCTGCTCCTTCGCGCTCTATGGCTATCTGCGAAAGAAAGTGAATGTGGGCGCCGCGCCCGGCCTGTTCCTGGAGACGTTGCTCCTCGCGCCTCTGTTCGCGCTGTGGCTCGTCTGGCTGCGCGATCCGGGCGTCCCCATCCTCGGTCCCGAACCGCATTATGTATGGTTGATCGCCGTGTCCGGCGCAGTCACCGCGACCCCGCTCCTGCTCTTCACCGAAGGCGCGCGCCGCCTGCCCTATTCGACCATCGGCATCCTGCAATTCACCGCGCCGACCATCCAATTCTTCCTTGGCATCTTCCTCTTCGGCGAAGAGCTGACGACGGTTCGCGGCATCGCCTTCCTCGCCATCTGGACGGCAATGGCGCTCTATATTTACGCGCTCATCGGCGAGCATCGGAAGGCCAAGCGTGTTAGTCTTGCAAAACAGTAAGCCAGTCCCCATATTGGGGACATGTTGAACTTACTTTCTCTCATCCTCGGGATCGTCGGTATCCCGCTCCTCATCATCGGGCTGGTGCCCTTTTTCGGCTGGACCAACTGGATCTGGCTGATCGTCCCGGCAGTCGGCGCTATCCTCGGCGCGGTGAGCAGCTCGAATAGCGGCTTCAAGCTCAACCTCGTCGTCGGCGCGATCATGGTCATCCGCCTCATGCTCGGCGGCGGTATCTTCTAGCGCGTCTTGACGTAGCGCCCCGGCGCGTCCTCGATCGGCTTCAGTTTGCCCTTGCCGGGCTGGCGGGCGCCCTTCGCATCGACCTGCGTGTCATCGAGCGACTTGAGCCAGTCGATCCAGTCCGGCCACCAGCTTCCCTCGCTGCGCTTGGCTTTCTCGACAAACGCATCGAGGTCCTTGGCCTGCACGCCATCGGGTAGCACCGAATAGTGATATTTCTTGGCCGCGGGCGGATTGACGACGCCGGCAATATGGCCCGACCCCGCCAGCAGGAAGCGCGCCGGGCCCTTCACATGGTCGAGCAGTTTCCAGACGCTGGCGGCAGGCGCGATATGATCCTGTTCGCCCGCCTGCACATAGAGCGGCGTCTCGATCATGGTGAGGTCGATGGCATCGCCGTCAATGCTGATCGCGCCCGGTTTCACCAGCAGGTTGTCGCGATACAGCCGCGCCAGATAGTCGCGATGCCAGGCTGCCGGCAGGTTGGTGACGTCGCCATTCCAGTGGAGTAGGTCGAACGGCCGCGGCTCGTTGCCCATGAGGTAATTGTTGACGACATAATTCCAGATGAGGTCGCGCCCGCGCAGCATATTGAAGGTCGCCGCCAGCACGCGCCCGTCAGTCACGCCCGTCTCCGCCGATAGCTGCTCGAGGATCGAGAGCGTTTCGTCGGACACGAACATGTTGAGGTCGCCCGCATCGGCGAAATCGACCTGCGCTGTGAAGAAGGTGGCCGAGGCAACCTTGTCCGCTTCCCCGCGCGCATGCAGCAGCGCCAGCGTCATCGCCAACACCGTCCCAGCCACGCAATAGCCGATCGTGTGCACCTTCTTCACGCCGAGCAGGTCGCGGATGGTGTCGATAACTTCGATCTGGCCGAGGACATAATCGTCCATGGCGATGTTCGCGATGCTCTCGTCGGCCGATTTCCAGCTGACCATGAACAGACTGACACCCTGGTCCACCGCCCATTTGACGAAGCTTTTCTCGGGCGTGAGATCGAGGATGTAGAAGCGGTTGATCCAGGGCGGGAAGATGACCAGCGGCGTCTCGAGCACCTTTTCGGTCGTCGGCGCATAATGGATCAGTTGGAACAGCTCGGTCTCGTAGATCACCTTGCCCGGCGTCGTTGCCAAATCCTTGCCCAGCTCGAAGGCATTTTCGGGGCTTTGCGTGACCTGCCCTGCCGCCATGTCGGCGAAGAAGTTGCTCATGCCCTTGGCGATCGAATCGCCCTGCGTCTTCTGCGCCTTGGCGAGCACTTCCGGGTTGGTCGCGGCAAAGTTGGCGGGGCTCATCGCATCGACAAACTCCTTGGTCGCGAAACGCAGGCGGTCGCGCGACTTGTCATCCACCCCGTCGATCGCATCGACCGTTTCCATCATCTTCGCAGACCAGGCGAGATATCCATGTTTCAGACTGTCGAAGATCGGGTTCTCAGACCATTCGGGCGCGGCAAAGCGACGGTCGGCTTTCTGCCCCGCCGCGGTCATGTCGCCCATCATCTTGCCCCAGGCTTCCATGCCCTTGGCCCAGGCTTCAGCGCCGGCATTCATCCATTCGCTCATGTCGGGACCAGCGCTCGCGCCTTCCGGCGGCGCCATGCCGAGGCCCGGCTTAGTCGCGCCTTCGGCCATGCTGTCGGCCCAGGCGTCCATCCACATCTTCTGCGCGCGGCCCATCACCGCTGCCCAGTCGTCGGGTCCCGTCTTGTCGCTCAAATGACCATCCCCTTTTTCGGATCGGAATTGCCGCAATAGCATTGATTGCAGAAGCAATCGATGACGGGCATGAAACGTTCATGACGGAAACCATCATTCCTCCCGGACCGCTGGTCCTGCTCGACTATGTCGGGATCGCCGTGTTCGCCGTGTCGGGCGCCCTGCTCGCGGCCAAGAAAGAGCAGACGCTCGTCACCTTTTTCTTCTTCGCGCTCGTCACCGGAGTCGGGGGCGGGACGCTGCGCGACCTGTTGATCGGCGCGCCCGTCTTCTGGGTCCAGCATAACGAGACCCTGTTCGTCATCATCGCGGCGGCGCTGGCCGTCTGGTTCATCAAGGGATTGCGCAAGACAGAGCGCGGGCTTCTATGGTTCGATGCCCTCGGGCTCGCCGCCTATTCGGTCTATGGCGCCTCGAAGGCATTGCGCTACGGCGTGGCGCCGGTCCCGGCCATCGTCATGGGCATCATGACTGCTTGCGTCGGCGGCATCATCCGAGACGTGCTGGCTAACGAGCCGAGCATCCTGATGCGGCCCGAACTCTATGTCACCGCCGCCGCCTTCTCCTCGGCCTTGTTCGTCGTCCTCAGCCTTGGCGGGGTGCCCACCTTGCTTGCTGCGCTCGTCGCCGGCCTGCTTGGCTTCAGCCTGCGCGCCGCAGCCATTTCGCGCGGTGTCGGCCTGCCCTCCTACAAGGGGTGAGCGGCGTGGATACTTTTCGCTTTGCGCACCGCACAAAAAGGCTAATCTGACGCCCATGTCCGACGAATATTACCGCATCCGCCGTCTCCCGCCCTACGTGTTCGCCGAAGTGAATGCGATGAAGGCCAAGGCGCGGGCTGCGGGCGAGGACATTATCGATCTCGGCATGGGCAATCCCGACGGCATGCCGCCCAAGCATGTCATCGACAAGCTGGCCGAGGTTGCGCACTCGCCGACCGCGCATCGCTATTCGGCGAGCATGGGGATCAAGGGGCTCCGCAAGGCGCAGGCCGATTATTACCAGCGCCGCTTCGGCGTCGAACTCGATCCCGACAGCGAAGTGTGCGTTACCCTGGGCTCCAAGGAAGGCTTCGCCAATCTCGCGCAAGCCATTACCGCGCCAGGCGATGTCGCGCTGACGCCCAATCCCAGCTATCCGATCCACCATTTCGGATTCATCATTGCGGGCGCTGCCATCCGCTCGATCCCCGCCGCGCCGGGTCCGCTCTTCTTCGAAAAGCTCGAGCTGGCGATGCGCTACACGGTGCCGCGTCCCAAGGTGCTGGTCGTCGGTTATCCCAGCAACCCCACCGCCTACACCGCCGATCTCGATTTCTACCGCAAGCTGGTCGACTTCGCGAAGGATGCCGGCCTCGTCATCATTTCCGACCTTGCCTATGCGGAAATCTATTTCGACGGCGAGCCGACGCCCTCCATGCTCCAGGTCGAAGGCGCCAAGGACATCGTCGTCGAATTCACCAGCATGTCGAAAACCTATTCGATGGCCGGCTGGCGCATGGGTTTCGCGGTCGGCAACGAGAAGATGATCGGCGCCCTCAAGCGGGTGAAATCCTATCTAGACTATGGCGCCTTCACGCCGATCCAGGCCGCTGCCGTCGCCGCCTTGAACGGCCCGCAGGACTGCGTCGAGGAAAACCGCCAGCTCTACAAGAAACGCCGCGACGTCATGGTCGAGGCATTCGGGCGGGCCGGTTGGGACATCCCGCCGCCGCCTGCCTCGATGTTCGCCTGGGCCCCCATTCCCCAGCCCTTCCGTCACATGGGCAGCATGGAATTCTCCAAGCTCGCGCTGCAGGAAGCGCATGTCGCGGTGGCGCCCGGTATTGGCTTTGGCGAGGAAGGTGAAGGCTTCGTTCGCCTCGCCATGGTCGAGAATGAGCAGCGTCTGCGCCAGGCCGCGCGCGGCATCAAGACCATGCTGGACAAATACGGATGATCGCCAACGCCAACGACGTCACCACGCTCGGCCATACGATCGAGCTCGCCATCGCGCCGGTCTTCCTGCTGGTCGCGGCAGGCGGCTTTCTCAATGTGCTGGCGGGCCGCCTCGCCCGGATTGTCGACCGCGCCCGCACGCGCGGCCAGATCCTGATGGAAGCGACCGGTCACCAGCATGAATCGATCAAGGAGGAGTTGCGTGCCATCGACCGGCGGATCGGTCTCGTCAACGCGGCCATCTCGCTCGTCGTGCTTGCCGCCGTGCTCATCTGCCTCGTCGTCATCCTGCTGTTCGCCGCCAAGATGGTCGACATCATGCTCTACGATGTGATCTCGGTGCTGTTCGCAGTCGCGATGGTGTCGATCGCGGCCGGATTCTCGCTATTCCTTGTCGAAACGCGCATCGCCAGCCGGTGGATCCACGTTTCCTCCGACCTGCTCGAACATCAGGTCATGATGGACGAGAAAAAGGATTAGCGACCGCGGCGGCGCTTCTTGAGCAGCGACGTCATCAGCCACAAGAGAATGAGGTTGATGAAGGGCGAGCCGAATTCGTCCAGCTGCATCGTGAACCAGTCATTCCACGGCATGCCGAGCGGCTTGAGGATCGCAAACGCGATCTCCATCCAATCCTGGTTGATCCAGTTCATCCGCGCCATGGCGAAGATGCCCATGCCGACGAAATAGGCGATCGCGAACAGGATGGTCGCGGCCTTGAAGACGAAGTGAATCATTCGGCACCCCCGCACTCTTAATCCAAATCAATCTTCTCATGGACGGCAGCGCTCGACAAGTCCTTCGTGAATTGTCATGGGGCGAAGCAACAATTCATCCATCGGGAGCCTCCCAATGCCACGCGCCTCCAACGTCCTCGACCGTGTCCTCGTCCTCGAAATGGTGCGCGTCACCGAGGCAGCGGCCATTGCCGCCTCCAAGCTGGTCGGGCGGGGCGATGAAAAGGCCGCCGATGCCGCTGCCGTCGAGGCGATGCGCGCCGCGCTCAACAAGCTGCCGATGGAAGGCACCGTGGTCATCGGCGAAGGCGAGCGCGACGAAGCCCCGATGCTCTATATCGGCGAAAAAGTTGGCGCCCCTTCCGAGCATGGCGACGCGCCCAAGATCGATATCGCGCTCGACCCGCTGGAAGGCACGACGATCACTGCCAAGGCCGGACCCAATGCGCTCGCCGTGCTGGCCATTGCCGAGCATGGCTGCCTATTGAATGCGCCCGACACCTATATGGAAAAGATCGCCATCGGGCCGGGCTATCCCAAGAAGACCGTGCGGCTAGAGGATGATGTCGAGACCAATATCACCCGCCTCGCCAAGGCCAAGGGCTGCGCGGTGTCCGACATCACCGCCTGCGTCCTCGACCGCCCGCGCCACCGCGAGATCATTGCCGAACTGCGCCGCCTCGGCTGCGGCATCAAGCTCATCCCCGACGGCGACGTGGCCGGCGTCATCGCCACCACCGACGAGGATACCGGCATCGACATCTATATGGGCACGGGCGGCGCGCCCGAGGGCGTCTTGGCGGCGGCGGCATTGCGCTGTGTCGGTGGCCAGATGCAGGGCCGCCTCGTCTTCCGCAACGAGGATGAAAAGGCCCGCGCCCGCCGCTGGGGGATCGAGGATCTCGACCGTATCTACAAGCTGAAGGACATGGCACGCGGCGACTGCATCTTTGCCGCCACCGGTGTCACCGACGGCTCGCTGCTCGACGGCGTCAAGCGTCGCAAGTCGGGAGCCATCGAAACCGAGACGGTGGTGATGCGCGCTTCCTCGCGCACCGTCCGCTATGTGCGCACCGAGCATCGCAAGGGCGTGAAATAGCAAAACCGTTCGTCGGTTCGCCAAATTTCGCTTTGCCGGCAGGACGTAAGCGCTAACATGGGGATCATGAGCGACACCGCACCCATCGATCCCGACACTTTCGACCCACCGCTTCCCGAAAGCATCGCGCCGACCCGGCCGATCCTACCCGAGGGCATGAACCCCGTGCTGCCCGCTTATCGCTGGCTCATTCGCACGCGGATCGCGATTACCTGGCTGCCCTTTCTCATTGGCGCGCTGGTGCTCGACAATACGGTGCTCGAGGACTTCGCCTATCGTGGCGCATTGAGCGGGATCATTGCCGTCCTCTCGCTCGCCATCATCATCATCGCACCGCAGCGCATCTGGCGCCGGCTCGGTTATGCGCTGGCCCCGCGCCAGCTCCGCATCGTACGCGGCTGGCTGTTCCACTGGGACACGATCGTGCCGCTGGTGCGCGTCCAGCATATCGATGTGGCGCGCGGGCCGCTCGACAAGGTCTTCGGCACTGCCAGCCTCATCGTCCATACTGCCGGCACGCATAACAGCGTCGTCTCGCTGCCGGGCCTCGAACCCGAGCGCGCGGTCGAGCTGCGCGATGCCATCCGCGCCGAGATCAAGACCGACTGGCAATGAGCGAGGCCGGGGGTCAGATCAGCGAAGCGCCGGCCGGCTTGCCCGCCACCGAGACGGGCGAGCGCGAACGGCTGCACCCGCTAACCTTCTTCACCGGCCTCGGCGCGGCGCTGCGCAATGCGTGGGGCGCGGTGCTGGGCGGCATCTTCTTCATCTCGCAGGGCCGCGCCTGGATTGCCTTCATGCTGGTCGGCGTCGTGCTTGTCGCCAGCCTCGTCTCGATCCTGCTGCGCTATTTGTCCTTCTCCTACCGCGTCGAGGATGACGAGATCGACATGGCCAGCGGCATTCTCAACCGCAACCAGCGCTCCATCCCCTTCGACCGCATCCAGGACGTCAACATCGAGCAGGGGCCGCTCCACCGCCTTGTGAAGCTCGCCCGCGTCAAGTTCGAGACCGGTGCCTCCGCCGGCAACAAGCAGGACGATGGCAGCCTCGATTCGATCACGCTCGAACGCGCCAACGAACTGCGCGACCTCATCCGTGCGCACCGTGCCGGCACGACGATCAAGCCGCCCGTCGCGGCGGAAGGCGGCAGCGAAGCCGAAACTGTCGAAGAGGCCGAAGAGCGCGCGCCCGTCTTTGTGATGGACATGAGGCGACTGCTGCTCGCCGCGCTCTTCAGTTTCTCGCTGGCGATCGTCGGCGCCCTGTTCGGCCTTGCCCAAACCTATGGCGATGCATTGGGCTTCGACATGTTCGACCCCGGTTTCTGGATCGGGATTTCCAGCCAGTTCGGCCCGCTCGAAGCCTATATGCGCCAGCATCAGATCGTCTCGGTCATCTTCGGCATCGTGACCCTGGTGTTTGCCGGCTTCCTCACCGGGATCATCCGCACCATCCCGCGCGACTGGGGCTTCAAGCTGCGCCGCACCGAAACCGGCTTCCGGCGCCAGCGCGGGCTGTTCACGTTGACCGACGTCGTCCTGCCGCTGAAGCGCGTCCAGGCGGCGATTCGCTTCACCGGGCCGCTCAAGCGTCGTTCGGGCTTCTACGAACTCAAGATCCAGAGCCTCGGGCGCGATACCGGAAATTCGGGCGACCATGTCGTTGCCCCGCTCGCCACGCGCGACGAGATTTCGACCATCATGGCGGAGATGGAATGGCGCCCCATTCCGGAGGTCGACGATAGCTGGCAGCGACCGCGCCCCGCCTTCGTCACCTCCTCGCTCTTTGGGCTGGTTATCCTGTTCGGTACGATCGGCCTTGGCGTGTCGACGCTGATCCAGGCCGTCCGCCTGTCGCAGGGCGAAATCGACGCTTTCGATTTCACGCAATGGGGCCTCATCTTCGGCGCCATCGCGCTCATCCCGACCTTGCTCGGCACCGTCTTCCGCTTCCTCGACTATCGCCATCGCCGCCACCGGGTCGACAGCAACCGCTTCCTGATGCGGCAGGGCTGGTGGCGCCAGCGCATGGTCGTGCTCCCGCTCGATCGCATCCAGAGCGCCGATGTGAAGCGCAACGTCATCGATCGCTGGTTCGGCATTGCCGACCTCAAGCTTGGCGTTGCGGGCGGCAGCGGCTTTGCCGCGCACGGTATCGAAGCGATCGATTTCACCGAAATTTACGCCCTGCGCGAGACATTGCTGGACGACGCATGACCCTCGACATTCAACAGAGCCTGTCGGGCCAGCCATGGCGCTGGCGCTACCAAGGCGGTGACGACCTGACCCGCGACCTTACCGACCAGCTTTTGCTGGCGCGCGGCGTGGACGAGGCCGACCTTGCCCGCCAGCGCGAGCCCAAGCTGCGCGACTTCATGCCCGACCCTTCGGTCTTCCAGGACATGGACAAGGCCGCAAAGCGCATCGCCGACGCCATCGAGGCGGGCGAGAAGATTGCCGTCTTCGGCGACTATGACGTCGATGGCGCGACCTCGGCTGCCCTGCTTGCGCGCTTGCTGCGCCAGCTCGGCAACGATCCGATGCTCTACATTCCCGACCGGTTGATGGAGGGCTACGGCCCCTCGGGCGCCGCGCTCGTGAAGCTGAAGGAACAGGGCGCGGACCTGTGCGTCACGGTCGATTGCGGCGCGCAAGCGTTCGAAGCGCTCGACGAAGCCGCCACGGCCGGACTCGACGTCATCGTCTGTGATCATCACCAGTGCGATACACGCCTGCCCACCGCGCATGCGCTCATCAATCCCAACCGTCTCGACGAAAGCGAGACCGGCGCCGCACACGGCCATCTCGCCGCAGTCGGCATGGCCTTCCTGCTCGGCGCGGCATTGCTCCGCGAACTGCGCGCACGCGGCCGCTTCGTGAACGGCAATCCCGAGCCCGATCTTCTTCCCCTGCTCGATCTGGTCGCATTGGGCACTGTCGCCGACGTCGCCAAGCTGCGCACCCTCAACCGTGCCTTCGTGACGCAGGGCCTCAAGATCATGGCGCGGCGCGGCAATATCGGGCTCACCGCCTTGTCGCGCGTTGCGGGCCTCAAGAAAGCGCCTGCCTCGCGCGATCTCGGCTTCGCACTTGGGCCGCGTATCAATGCCGGCGGCCGCGTCGGCGAGGCCGACCTCGGTGTCCGCCTGCTCACCACCAGCGACCCGCTGGAGGCCGAAGAGATTGCCGCACGCCTAGACCAGTACAATGAAGAGCGCCGCGCCATCGAGGCGGCCGTCACCGAATCCGCGCTGGAACAGGCCGAGGCGCAGGCCGACCGCTCGGTCATCTGCGTTGCCGGCGAAGGCTGGCATCCGGGCGTGGTCGGCATCGTCGCCAGCCGCGTGAAGGAACGCTATGGCCGCCCTGCCTTCGTCATCGGCATTGACGAGGATGGCACCGGCAAAGGGTCGGGTCGCTCGATTTCTGGCGTCGACCTCGGCGCTGCGGTGCTGTCGGCCAAGGCAGAGGGCTTGCTCGTCGCTGGCGGCGGCCATGCCATGGCGGCGGGCGTGACCGTCGCGCCCGGCGGGGTCGAGACTCTCGCCGCCTATCTTTCGCAGCGGCTCGAATCGGATGTCGACACCGCGCGCGCAGGCCGCGCCCTCATCATCGACGCGATGCTCGCCCCTGGCGGCGTCGCCGGCGCGCTATGCGACCGGATCGAGGCCGCGGGTCCCTATGGCGCCGGCTGGCCCGCCCCGCGAATCGCGGTTGGCCCAGCGCGCCTCGTCCAGCCCGGCGTCGTCGGCAACGGCCATGTCCGCTTCCGCGCGGTGGGCGAGGACGGCATGGGCTTCAAGGGAATCGCCTTCCGCGCCGCCGACACCGAATTCGGCCAGGCCATGCTGGCGGCCACGCCCGACCGTCGATTCTGGCTGGCCGGCGTGATGAAGCGCGACGAGTGGACAGGCGGCGATGCGGCCGAATTGCATGTCGAAGATGCGGCTTATGCATAAAAGCGCCAATAAGCCGCTTGACGAATCTGCGCCCACCCCTTAGTTCGCGCCGCACACCACTGGTGTGGCCCCTTCGTCTAGCGGTCTAGGACGTCGCCCTTTCACGGCGAAAACACGGGTTCGAGTCCCGTAGGGGTCACCATCCAGCACAAGAAGCGCCTCCCTCACCGGGGGCGCTTTTTTTTTGGCCGCTTGAGAGAGTGTGCCCCGACCAATCGAGACTTCGGTCACGCGAGCCTTCGCTATATCGCGAACTTGCAACGCCGTTCAACTTATATCAGGTTAGCGATCAACAGCAATTTGATCGGGGGACATGATGCGATACATTGCGGCACTTTTGGCCTTCCTCGTCTGCACCGGCCCAGCGCATGCGCAAGACGTCAGCTTCGGCTTAATTCCTGCGCCAGCGGAGAAGTACGGTTCCATTCCCACCGCCAAGGTTCCCTTTATTGGGGAGCAATTGCCTAGCCAAACTGATCTAAGCCCTCACATGCCGCCGCCCGGCGACCAAGGCCAGCAAAATAGCTGTGTCGGTTGGGCCGTGGCTTATGCGCTCAAAACCTATCAGGAAAAGTTCGATCAAGAATGGGAGTTCATGAATGGCCCCGGCTCAATCGATGCTAGCCGGGTTTTCAGCCCTTCCTTTGTCTACAATCAGATCAATGGAGGGCAAGACAATGGGGCGCTATTTGCGCCTGCCTTCAACATTCTGCGCGATCAGGGCGCTGCTCCACTGAGCGCGATGCCGTATACGCCCAACCCCTTCACCTCCATCCCAGAGTCCGCAAGCGAGGCGGCGTTGCCATTCAAGATTGACGGGTATCGCACGGTGAATTTTTACAATCCCGATGAAGTTAAAGCCCAGCTTGTAAAGGGCTTTCCCGTCATTATCGGAGCTAAGACTTATCAAAACTTCATTGATTTGCCCGCCGGCGAAGTCTGGCGGCAGCCAGTCGGTAGCTTCCGCGGAAACCATGCCATGGTGGTTGTGGGCTATAACGATGAACGAAACGCCTTCAAGGTCATCAATAGCTGGGGCCGCCAATGGGGGTCGGAAGGATATGGTTGGATAGACTACGGCATCTTTAGCCTCGTCGTAAACGAGGCCTATATCGCGGTTGATCTCGAAGGGGTGGAAGCCAAGCCAGTCGAGCGCGTTGACCTCGAAACGCCCATAGACATCTGGGAGGCACCCGAACTTACTGCCAGCGATGCAACAATCACCATTGCACCAGTTTGCCAAAGCATGATCTGCAGCACCGATCAAAGCTTTACCCACTTAACCTATCTCGACGGCATGACCGGTGCATTGGGCATGCGGCTGACGGGCACGGTAACCGTGCCTGAAGGGGTCACAGGATCAGCGCAAATCGTAGTCCCTCTCGAGTTCGCAGACGGGACCAAGATCCAAGCGTTACTGCCACAATTTGCTCTGCCATCGGGACAAGCTGCCTTCGGCACTCCTTACCTGTCACTAGACGGCACTGGGATTACGGTCAGTTGGTACGCCTTCATCCCATACTGTGCCATAAATGTCCCACGCGCAATTAATAGCGGTTGCGCTCCTCCATGGCCTGTCCCGCCGGGCTTTCCATTGATCATATCCAACGTGGTCGCAAAGCCGACATTGTTCATTGATGACTTCGGGGTAGCGGAGGGTCCTGCCCAAGCAATAATGCTTCGACTCTAGATCGGGGCGACTGAACGGCTGACAGGCGACATCGCACCAAATTCGTGTGACGTTTCCGCGAGGCCTATAGTACGAAATCGAGCGCCGTTATCTTGGCTCGACGATCAGGTAGATGACGTCGGTCTCGCCGACATTGACGACTTCGTGCCATTCGGTGCCATCGCTCGCATAGCTTGAGCCCGTGGCCAGATCGACTTCGCGCGTGCCGCTCGCATCGGTGATGCGCATGCGGCCGCCCGACAAGGCGTAGCCGAAATGCTTGTCGTGATAATGGCGCTCATGGCCGACGCCCGGCGGGAAGGAGCAGCGTAGCACGCGCTGTTCCGCATCCTCGTGCAGCTTCTCGCACACCGGCTCGCCCTGCCAGCCGGCGGCGAGCGGATCGGGCAGCGGGTGGGCCGCCGCCAGCGTCATCAGCAATGCCAGCATCCTAGTGCGCGATCATCAGCGCGATGGGGCAGCTCGTCAGCAGCGAACGCGTCACCCCGCCGAACAGGCGCTGGCCGATGCGGCTGTGGCTGTAGCCGCCGACCGTCAGCAGCCCCGCGCCCTTCTTCTCGGCAAAGTCGAGCAGCGCGTTGACGGTTTTCCCGTCGACCTTGGCGATGCGCGAATATTCGGCATGTACGCCATTGCGCGACAGATATTTGAGCACGGAATCAACCGGATACATGCCAGCCGCAACTTCCGCGCCCTTGTCGGTAACGCGCACGACATGGACTTCGCTGGCCTGCTGCAGCACCGAAATGCCGCCGCGCACCGCATTGGCCACTTCGAAGCTGCCGTCCCAGCCGATCACGGCGATGCAGTTGGGATTGTAGCGCTCCTGCTCGTCACCGCGCAGCCAGACCGGCGTGCGCGAATTGGTCAGCAGGTCACCGAGCAAGGCGATCGCGGTGTCATCATCCTTGTCGCGATGCGCCGCGCGGCCAGCGACGATGAGGTCGGCCAGTGCGGCGTGGTTGGCGATGCTGTTCAGGATCGAGCCCGTCTCACGGAAATATTCCCAGCTCACATCTTCGTTGGAGAGCTCCTTCTTTACTCGCTCTTCGAGCTCGCATTCGCGCTTCTCGAACGCCTTTAGGCCGTCGCCGCTAGCCTCGACACCGCCGAAGCTTTCGAACACGGCCGCGACATCGTCGGGAGTGACATGGAGCACATCGAGATGCGCATCGCACGAGCGCGCCAGCGCCAGTGCATTCTCCACCCGCACATCGACGCGCGGATCGTCCTGGACGTGGAGAAGGATCGTTTTCATCTAATCGCCTTTCAACCGGGCCGCATGCCAGGCGACATGATCGGCCAGGAACGTGGATACAAAATAATAGCTGTGGTCGTAGCCCGATTGGCGCCGCAGCGTAAGACCGATCCCCGCCCCGCCACAGGCGGCCTCCAGCGCTTCGGGGCAAAGTTGTTCGTGGAGGAACGGGTCCTCTGTCCCGACATCGACCAGCAATTCCTTGCGCTTGTGCCCGTCCTCGATGAGCTGGACCGCATCATAAGCGCGCCAATCCTTGCGCTCTTCGCCGAGATAAAGCTCGAACGCTTTCTTGCCCCACGGCACGCTCGAAGGATGCACGATCGGCGAAAAGGCCGAGACCGAACGGTAGCGCCCCGGTTCGCGCAAGCCCGCGACCAGCGCGCCGTGACCGCCCATAGAATGGCCGCTGATCGCCTGCCGGCTCATGTCAGCTGGGAAGCATTCGGCGATGATCTTGGGCAGTTCCTCGCTGATGTAGCTCCACATGCGATAATTGGCCGCATAGGGCTTTTGCGTGGCATCGACATAGAAACCCGCGCCCAGCCCGAAATCCCAATGGCCAGCGCTGTCATCGGGCACGCCCTCGCCGCGCGGGCTCGTATCGGGCGCGACGAAGATGATGCCATGCTCGGCGCAGGCCGCGCGATACTCGCCCTTTTCGGTGACGTTGGCATGGGTGCAGGTCAGCCCCGACAGATACCAGAGCACCGGCAACTGCGTGCCCTCAAGGTGCGGCGGCACGAACACCGAAAAAGTCATCTCGGTGCCGGTCGCCTCGCTCTTGTGACGATAGACGCCCTGGCGGCCGCCATGGGAAACCCAGCTGTCGACGGTCTCGATGCTCATTACTTTTCCCGCGGCGGGCGATACATGGCGCACAGCTTGTTGCCAGCCGGATCGCGCAGATAAGCCAAGTAAAGCTGGCCGAACGGATTGGCACGAATACCCGGCGGGTCCTCGATCGGCTGGCCGCCGGTCGCGGCGCCGACTTCGTGCCATTTGTCGACCATTTCGGGGCTGTCGCACAGGAAGCCGATGGTCATGCCGTTGCCCGGTGTCGCCGCCTCGCCGTCGATCGGCTGAGTCAGCATGAAGACCGAGCCATTGTGAATCCAGCTGGTACGACCACGATCGTCGCTTCGTCCCGGCTTGCCGCCGATCGCCTGGATTGTGGCGTCGTAGAAAGCGCGACTGGCATCGAGGTCGTTGGCACCGACCATGACATGGCTGAACATAGAGTCTCCCTAGTAAACGACGACGCTTCGGATCGACTTGCCCTCATGCATGAGGTCGAAGCCCTTGTTGATATCCTCAAGCTCGAGGACATGGGTGATCATCGGATCGATCTCGATCCGCCCATCCATGTACCAATCGACGATCTTGGGCACGTCGGTGCGGCCCTTGGCCCCGCCGAACGCGGTCCCGCGCCAGTTGCGGCCGGTGACCAACTGGAAGGGCCGCGTCGCGATTTCCTTGCCGGCCTCGGCCACGCCAATGATAATGCTTGTGCCCCACCCCTTGTGACAGCATTCCAAGGCCTGGCGCATGACCTCGACATTGCCGGTGCAGTCGAAACTGTAATCCGCACCCCCGTCGAGCATGTTGACGATTCTCTCGACGACGCTGCCGTCGCGCGCGTCGATGAAGTCGGTCATCCCGAATTTCTCGCCCCATTCGGCCTTGTCGGGATTGATGTCGACGCCGACGATCCGCGCTGCGCCCGCCATCTTGGCGCCCTGGATGACGTTGAGACCGATGCCGCCAAGCCCGAAGACGACGACATTGTCGCCCGGACGCACGTCGGCGGTATTCACGACCGCGCCGACGCCCGTGGTCACCCCACAACCGATATAGCAGCTGGTCTTGAACGGGGCGTCCTTTCGGATCTTGGCCACGGCGATTTCGGGCAGGACGGTGAAGTTCGAAAAGGTCGAGCAGCCCATATAATGGAAGATCGTCTCGCCCTTGTAGGAGAAGCGGCTGGTCCGGTCGGGCATCAGTCCCTTGCCCTGCGTCTCGCGGATCGCGCTGCACAGGTTGGTCTTGCCCGAAAGGCACATTTTACATTGTCGGCATTCGGGCGTGTAGAGCGGGATGACATGGTCATCGGGTGCGACGCTGGTCACGCCGGGCCCAACCTCGCGGACGATGCCCGCGCCTTCATGGCCGAGGATCGAAGGGAAGATGCCCTCGCTGTCGAAGCCGTCGAGGGTATAGGCGTCGGTATGGCAGATGCCGGTCGCCTTGATCTCGACCAGCACCTCGCCGGCCTTGGGCCCTTCAAGATCGACTTCGACGATCTCGAGCGGCTGTTTCTCGGCAAACGCAACGGCGGCGCGCGTCTTCATGACTGGCTCTCCCTCTTTCGCGCCCTTGCTAGGCCAGCCGGAACCGCCCCGCAAGACAGCCCCTCAAGGAGAAAGGCGCGCCGCCGCCATAATGCATTGAGGCTGCTAGTTGCGCGACGGGTAGATGCCTTGCAGCGCAATGCACCAATTGACTACGAGATAGGGCTGCATGTTGTTCACCGGATCGGTCGAGGCCGCAGTGTCCCCCTCACGATTACCGCGTTGCGGTGCGACCGGCACGCTCCGAGGGGCGGTTTCCACAGTCCCGCTAGTCTGGCCAAGCCGGGCCGGCGGCAGGCCCGGTCCCGTTCCTTCGTGAACCATGACGCGACCGCGCATGTCGGGAAGTGCGAAGGTGGTCCGACCGTCGCCGCCATAATAAGTCCCCAGCAGTGAGAATAGAGCGGTATATTGGGAAATTGCGAGCAATTGACCGTCTAGCGGCGCCCAGCCGCGCGGGCAGAAATTGAAACCGAATGGCCGGATTTCGCCGAGCATTGCATCCTGCGCGGCCGCAGGGGTCGGTGCTGCTAAGGCCATCGTCATTGCCGCGCCAAGTGCGGCCATCAACTTCTTCGACTGCATACGCGTTCTCCTCCTTTTTGAATCTCCGTACGACTTAATCTTTGCCTAGGCCTGCTCCGTGCCGCCGGCTGTCGACGCCTCGGGCCGGGTCGCAAGGCTGACCAGCCAGATTGCGACCCACGCCGCGATGAAGCCCGGCACGATCTCGTACAGGCCATCGCTCGCGCCGGTCGCGATCCAGCCCATGACGACGGCAGCGCCAGTCACCAAACCGGCAACCGCGCCTGCACCGGTCATCTTCTTCCAGGTCAGCGACAGGATGATGAGCGGTCCGAACGCCGCGCCGAAGCCCGCCCAGGCGTTGGAAACGAGGCCCAGCACCTGGCTGTCCGGATCGCTGGCGATCATGATCGCCGCAACCGCCACCAGCGCGACGCAGACACGGCCCACATTGACCCGCTCGCGCTCGCTCGCATCTTTGCGCAGGAACAAGCGGTAGAAATCCTCGGTCAGCGAGCTCGACGCGACCAGCAATTGCGAGCTGATCGTCGACATGATCGCGGCGAGCAAGGCGGCGAGCAGGAAGCCGGTGACGATCGGGTGGAACAAGGTATTGGCCAGCACGATGAAGATCGTTTCCGGATCATCGACGACGATGCCGTTGCGCTCGGTATAGGCACGCCCCGCAATGCCGACGCCGATCGCGCCGATCAGCGCAACGCCCATCCAGCTCATGCCGATATTGCGCGCCGTCTTGACCGCCGCGACGCTCCTTACGGCCATGAAGCGCACGATGATGTGCGGCTGGCCGAAATAGCCCAAACCCCAGGCCATCAGGCTGATCCAGCCGACGAGCGTCAGCCCCTTGGTCAGGTCCGTAAAGCCTTCGACAGGCACATCGGCAATGCTGCCGCCGCCCTCGCCGCCGGCACCGAACATGACGACCAACGGCATGACGACGAGCGCCGTCACCATGATGATGCCCTGCACGAAATCGGTGAGGCTGACCGCAAGGAAGCCGCCGACCATCGTATAGGCCAGCACCACCAATGCGGTGATCCAGATGCCAGTCATATAATCGCTCATGCCGAGCCCGGGCAGCATGCCGGCAAAGCTCGTCTCGAACAGCTTGCCGCCGCCGACGAGGCCGGCCGCTGTATAGACCGCGAAGAAGAGCACGATGATGATCGCGCTGGTGACGCGCAGCGCCACGGCCTGATTGGGGAAGCGGTTGGCGAGATATTCGGGGATGGTGAGCGCGTTGCCGCGCTCCTCGGTCTGCTTCCTCAGCCGCGGCGCGACCACGATCCAGTTGACGAGCGCGCCGATGAACAGGCCGATGCCGATCCAAGCCTCGACGAGGCCCGCGGCATAGAGCGCGCCCGGCAGGCCCAGCAGCAGCCAACCCGACATGTCGCTCGCGCCCGCGGACAAGGCCGCGACCGCCGGATGGAGGTTGCGCCCCGCGAGCATGTAGCCCTCGCTCGTGTCGGTCGACTTGCGATAGGCGTAGAAGCCGATTCCGATCATGACGATGAAATAGGCGGCGAGTGAAATCAGTGTCCCTGTTTGCATGCGCGCGACGCTATGGATCATTTGGGCCTGCGTAAACCGCTTGTTCCGACTGTATTATAGTTACAGCACAGCTGGGCCGTGTTAGGAATGACACCATGAAAATCTCACGACGCGCGATGGTCGGCACCTCGGTCGGTGTGGCAGCCGCCGCTTTTGGCGGCCTGACGGCATGGCGAAACCGCAACATCCCATCGACCAATCGCACCATGGCATTGGTTGCCGATCCCGATTCCATTCTCGACCTGCCAGAGGGTTTCTCCTACCGGATCGTCGCACGCACCGGCTCGACCATGACGGACGGCTTGTTGCGCCCCGGACGGCCCGACGGCATGGCTTGTTTTGCGATGCCGGGCCGCGAGGACATGGTCATCCTCACCTCCAATCACGAAATCCCAACCTGGGAGAGCAAGAGCGCGTTCGGCGAGGATGACCGGCTGCTCGACCTTTATGAGGGCGAATTCTACGGCACGCGGCCTGATACCGGGCGCCCCTATCATGGCGGCGTCACCATCACCCATTTCAACCTTGCCACGGGCCACGTTGAACGCGACTTCCTCGCCTTGGCCGGGACCAAAATCAATTGCGCCGGCGGCGCGACGCCTTGGGGCAGTTGGCTGAGCTGCGAGGAAACCACCGATGTCGGCAACAAGCCGCACGGCTTCGTGTTCGAAGTCCCCGCGCTGGCCGACGGACCGGTCGACCCTGTGCCTCTGAAGGCCATGGGCCGCTTCAGCCACGAAGCCTGCGCCGTCGATCCGGCCAGCGGCATGGTCTACATGACCGAAGACGATGACGAGGACTGTTTCTACCGCTTCATTCCTGACGTCCCGGGACGTTTGGCCGACGGCGGCACGCTACAGGCGCTCGTTTTGTCTGACATTCCTCATGCCGATACCAGCAACGGGTCGAGGCCCACATTGGTCGAGGGCAAAGCCTATGCCGCGCGCTGGATCACGCTCGACGATGTCGAGGCCCCCGAGGCCGATCTTGCCCGTCGCGCCCAGGCGGCGGGTGCGGCGATGTTCAAGCGCGGCGAAGGGATCGCCTATGGCCACCGGCCCGGCGGGGCACAGGGCGACATTTTCTTCACCTGCACCTCGGGCGGCAGGGCCGGCGTCGGGCAGGTCTTTCGCTACGCGCCGGACGAGACCGGCGATGGCGGGACGCTCACCCTGTTTTTCGAAAGCCCCGGCGCCGGCACGATGGAATATTGCGACAATTTGGCAGTCGCGCCGTGGGGCGACCTGATCGTCTGCGAGGACGGCGTCGGCGACCAGTATCTGCGCGGAGTGACCCCGGAGGGCCGCATCTACGATTTCGCCCGCAACGCCCATGACGAGAATAGCGAGTTTTGCGGTGCCTGCTTCGCGCCCGACGGCAAGACCATGTTCGTCAACATCCAGGAACCCGGCATCACGCTGGCCATCACCGGCCCCTGGGAAACCCTGCGCGCCTGAGCTTTTCGACAAACGGGGGCATCCTGCCCTTCCGCAGGCCGATATGGGTCTGATATTCGTTGCCGCTTGATACGAAGAGCGAGGGGAACATCATGACCATCAAGCGCACATTGTTCGCATCGGCCGCCGCCTTGGCGCTGCTGACGGCCTGCGGCCAGACCGGATCATCCAACCAGCCGGAGGCGCCCGTGACGCTCGACTATGAAGTCCCCCGCTATAGCGCCGAACAATTTTACGACAGCGTGTCCTACAGCCTCGCCGGCAGCGGGCTGGGCAGCGCCTTCTCGCCCGACGGCGATGCCGTGCTCATCAATTCCGATGCGAGCGGCGTCTTCAACGCTTCGCTCCTCCCGCTCAATGGCGGCGACCCTGTCCCGCTCACCGAGAGCACCGATGACGCGACCTTCGCGATCAGCTTCATTCCTGGCAGCGGCCGCATCCTCTACACAGCCGACGATAGCGGCGATGAGTTGAACCATGTCTGGGTCCGCGAGGAAGACGGCTCGGTCCGCGACCTCACGCCGGGCGACGGGCACAAGGCCAACTTTGCCGGCTTCAGCGCCGACGGCGAGACCTTCTACATCGCCACCAACGAGCGCGATCCGCAGAATTTCGACGTCTACGCTTATGATGCGAGCGACTATTCGCGCGAGATGATCTTCGAGAATGACGGCTACTTCCCCGCCGGCATTTCGGGCGATGGCCGCTGGATGGCGCTCCAGAAAAACAATTCGAGCGCCGACAGCGACCTCTTCCTCGTCGACCTCGCTGCCGACGACAAGACACCGCAGCTCATCACCGAGCATGAGGGCAATATTCGCTACGGTTCGTTCGGTTTCACCCGCGACGACAGCAAACTCATCTACGCCACCGACGAGCATGGCGAATGGCGCGAGGCGTGGACCTATGACCTCGAAAGCGGCGAGCGCGCCGAATATGAAAAAGCCGATTGGGATATCGGCTATATCAGCCATTCCAAATCCGGCCGCTACCAGGTCGTCGGCGTCAACGAAGACGCGCTGAGCCGCGTTACCATCGAGGATACGGAAAGCGGCGAGACGGTCGAACTGAGCGGCCTTCCCGACGGCAATATCAACGGCATCCGCTTCGATGCCGATGAGGGCCGGATCGCCTTCACCTTGTCGTCCGACACTTCGCCGTCCGACATCTATGTCGCCGATCTCGACAGCGGCGAAGCGCGCCGCCTTACCACCGCCCTCAACCCCGCGATCGACGAAGATCATCTCGTCACCGCCAGCGTCGCGCGGTTCGAAAGCTATGACGGCCTCGAAATCCCGGGCATCCTCTATCGCCCGCACGGCTCCAGCGCCGACAATCCCGCGCCCGCCGTCGTGCTTGTCCATGGCGGTCCCGGCGGCCAGTCGACCCGCGGCTATCGCGCACAGGTCCAGCACCTCGTCAATCACGGCTATGCCGTCTACGCGATCAACAATCGCGGCAGCTCGGGCTACGGCAAGACCTTCTTCCATCTCGACGACAAGAAGCATGGCGATGTCGACCTGAAGGACGTGGTCGCCTCCAAGGACTTCCTCCAGTCGATGGACTGGATCGCCAATGACCGCATCGCCGTCATGGGCGGTTCCTATGGCGGCTACATGACCGCCGCGGCACTCGCCTTCCACCCCGAAGTCTTCGATGCCGGCATCAACATTTTCGGCGTGACCAACTGGGTGCGCACATTGAAGTCGATCCCGGCATGGTGGGGCGCCAACCGCGTCGCGCTCTATGACGAAATGGGCGACCCGGCCACCGACGAGGAACGCCATCGCGCGATCAGCCCACTCTTCCATGCAGACCAGATCACCAAGCCGATGCTGGTGGTCCAGGGCGCGACCGACCCGCGCGTGCTGCAGGTCGAAAGCGACGAGCTGGTCGCCGCGATCGAGGCCAATGGCGTGCCGGTCGAATATGTCCTGTTCGAGGATGAAGGCCATGGCTTCCGCAAGCGCGAGAACCGCATTGCCGCCAGCAACGCCTATGTCGCCTTCCTCGACGAGCATATCGGCACCAACTGAGCCGAGCCGACGCAACAGACATGACAACGCCGTGGCGCGACAGCGCGCACTATTTCCTGCTAGCCGTTGCAGTCACCTACGCCGTCTGGTTCGCCACCATGCCGCTCGTCCCACTGCTCGGTCGGTGGGTGGAGGGCCTGGCCATCATCGGACCGACCGTCGCGGCCCTGTGGATGGTCCGCAAGCAGAGGCCATTCGAATGGCTCGCCGAGCGCTTTCGTGACACGCAAGTCAAAGCTTGGTGGCTACTCGTCCCGCTCGGGCTCTATGCGCTGGCCGCAGCCGTCTCGGCCGCCATCGGCCCCCCGCCGCTTCCCGAATGGCAGTCCGCGCTCGCGCTGTTTGCAATCCAGATCGTCATCACGGCGATCCCTGAGGAAATTGGCTGGCGCGCCTATCTCACGCCCAAGCTGATGCAGGTCGCCAACCCGCTGGTCGCGTCGATGATTGTTGGTGTGTTCTGGGGCCTGTGGCACGGGCCGAAATTGCTCTTCATCCCGACGCTGCCGCTGCTCTGCATCGCCCTGTCGATCCTCATGACCTATGCCTGCTTCCGCCTGCGCGGCGGCCTCCCGCTCGCCATCCTGATCCACGGCAGCTTCAATGGCGCGACCTTCTGGGCGGCGAACGCCTCCAACCAGGAACAATCGCTCTTGGCGCTCAACATCATCATCGCCATCTTGAGCTGCGGCGCGTTGCTGCTCCTATTAGCGAAGCGTCGGTGGTTTTTCCAAAGGACGGCCAACTAGCGCCTGCATTGGTGCAGAACGCCGCGTTGCCGACTGAATGGTCTATTCGAATTCGACGATGACTTCGTCCACCTGCAGGCTCGCGCCTTCTTCGACCGGAATGGCCTTTACCGTGGCGGCCTTTTCGGCGCGGAGGATGTTTTCCATCTTCATCGCCTCGACGACGGCAAGCGGCTGGCCCGCTTCGACGCTGTCGCCTTCGGCCACCTGAAGCTTGGTCAGCAGGCCCGGCATCGGCGCCATCAGGAACTTCGACAGGTCGGGCGCGACCTTTTCGGGCATGTGCGCCAGAAGATCGGCAACGTCGCGCGCATAGAGCCGGGCGTGATGCTTCGCCCCGCGCGTCGTCAGGTGGAAGCCACGGCCATTATGCGCGACCTGCACGATGCGGTGGCGCCCGTCGCAATCGGCCTCGATCAGGGTCTGGCCCGGTGAATAATCGGCGATGACATCGACCTGCTCGTCATCGCCGATGCCGATCAGGGTCCCACCATCATAGGGATCGATGGTCACGTCATGCCGCGCGCCATCGAGGAACAGGACCTGTTCCATCGACGGGAACACTGGATCGCCCAGCTGGCCGTCGATCAAGCTCATGCGCGTTTCGTGCGTCATCGCGACGACGGCCGCGATCGCGACAAGGTCGGTGCGCAGTTCGTCATCGGTCGGTGCGCCCTCGAAGCCTTCGGGATATTCCTCGGCAATGAAGCCCGTCGTCAGCTCGCCCGAACGGAAGCGGTCATGCTGCAAGAGCGCCGAAAGGAAATCGACATTGTCGGCGAGGCCTTCCAGCTCGAACGCATCCAGCGCTTCCACTGCCAGGTCAATCGCCTCGTCGCGCGTCGCGCCATGGGTAATCAGCTTGGCGATCATCGGGTCGTAGAACATCGAGACTTCGCCGCCTTCGGTGACGCCGTCGTCGACGCGCACCACGCCATCCTCGCTGCGCATCTCTGCGGGCGGCGAATAGGTGGTCAGGCGACCCGTCGAGGGCAGGAAGCCGCGATAGGGATCCTCGGCATAGACACGGGCCTCGATGGCCCAGCCGTCATAGGTCACGTCATCCTGCGCGAAAGGCAGCTTCTCGCCAAAGGCGACGCGGATCATCTGCTCGACCAAGTCGACGCCGGTAATCTCCTCGGTCACCGGATGCTCCACTTGGAGGCGGGTATTCATCTCGAGGAAGTAGAAGCTTTCACCGGTCTTGTCGGCACCCGAGACGATCAATTCGACCGTGCCCGCCGAATGGTAATCCACCGCGCGGGCCAGCGCGACGGCCTGTTCGCCCATCGCTTTGCGCATCTTGTCAGTGACGAAGGGGCTCGGCGCTTCTTCGATCACCTTCTGGTGGCGGCGCTGGATCGAGCATTCGCGCTCGCCCAGAAAGACGATGTTGCCATGCTTGTCGCCGATCAGCTGGATCTCGATATGGCGCGGATCCTCGATGAATTTTTCGATGAAGACGCGGTCGTCGCCAAAGCTGTTGAGGCCTTCGCGCTTGGTCGCCTCGAACCCGTCGCGCACATCCTGTTCGCTATAGGCGAGGCGCATGCCCTTGCCGCCGCCACCGGCAGAAGCCTTCATCATCACCGGATAGCCAATATCCGAAGCGATCTTCACCGCCTCGTCCGTATCGGCAATCTCGCCGAGATAGCCCGGCACGACGTTGACGCCCGCTTCCTTGGCGAGCTTCTTGGATTCGATCTTGTCGCCCATCGCCGCAATCGCGCCAGCCGGCGGTCCGATAAAGGCGATGCCGGCTTCATCGAGCGCTTCGGCAAAGCTGGTCCGCTCGGACAGGAATCCATAGCCCGGATGAACGGCTTCAGCGCCGGTTTCCTTGCACGCCGCGATGATCTTGTCGGCGACGAGATAGCTTTCCGCAGCCGCTGCGGGCCCGATATGCACCGCTTCATCGGCCATCATCACATGCGGCGCATGCGCGTCGGCATCCGAATAGACCGCGACGGTCTTGATCCCCATGCGGCTGGCAGTGCGCATCACACGGCAGGCAATTTCGCCCCGGTTTGCGATCAGGATTTTCTTGAACATGCGGTCTCCGCTCGGGCCCTCTCGTGACGTAACTCGCCTATGCCGTCATGGGCCGGCGAGGGCAAGGCAACCTAGCCGAAAATGCCGATCGCCAGCCCCACGAACAGGCTGATCCCCCCACCGAACAACGTCGGCGCAATAGGCTCCAGGAAACGCAGCGTCTGGCTTTGCTCGATCACCCCGTTGAAGAGACGAACCATCTCTTGGAGCGCAATGAATGAACTGATGCCGGCCAGTGCGATCAGGCCGATCGAAGCGAAGAGGCCCCAATCGGGAATGAGGTCGGCATAGGCCGTTTCGCCTAGGGTGAGCACGGCGCCGAGCGACAATAGGGACACATTCATGACCGTCTTCAGAAAGTCGTAGCCAAGATGTTCTGTGTCCGCCCCGCGAAGTTTGGCCTGGCGAATCTTCCACGCCGGCTGCTCGACTTCTGTCGAAATCTCCTGCTCCTGTTCGCTCACTCTTCGTCCTCCCCGACCGGCGGCATGTTGTGGCCGAGCAGGCTCAGCACGTCGCGGGCAGCGTCGGCGAGGTTGGTGCCGGGACCGAAGATGGCCTGCACGCCCTTGTCGCGCAGATAGGCATAATCCTGCGGCGGGATGACACCGCCAGCGACGACCTTGATGTCGCTGCGGCCCATATCCTTCAGATGAGTGATCAGCTCGGGGATGAGGCTCTTGTGGCCTGCCGCCAAGCTCGAGGCACCGACCACGTCGACGGCTTCCTCGACCGCCATTTCGGCGGCTTCGCGCGGGGTCTGGAAGAGCGGACCCGCGACGATATCGAAGCCGAGATCGCCAAAGGCCGAGCTCACGAGGTTGGCGCCGCGGTCATGGCCGTCCTGCCCCATCTTGGCGACCAGCATCTTTGGCGCGCGACCGAGGCGCTGCGTCACCGCGCCGGTCCCTTCCTTTGCGGCTTCCCACGCAGCGTCGGCGCGCTGGCCGTAAATGCCCGAAACCGGCTGCGGCACGGTGTCGTAGCGACCGAAGACCTTTTCGAGCGCATGGCTGATTTCGCCGAGCGTGGCGCGGGCGCGGGCCGCATCGACCGAGAGCGCCAGCAAATTGCCGTCGCCCTTCGCGCCATCTTCCAGCGCATCAAGCGCCGCCTGCACCTTGTCCTCGTCGCGCTCGCGCTTGACGCGTTCGATGCGCTCGATCTGGCTGGCGCGGACCTTGGCATTGTCGATGTCGAGAATGTCGATCTCGGGCTCGTCCTCCAGCCGGTAGCGGTTGACGCCGACGATCACCGTCTCGCCCGTATCGACGTTTGCGGCGCGCTGGGCAGCCGCTTCCTCGATCCGGCGCTTGGGCAGGCCCTCGGCGACTGCCTTGGTCATGCCGCCCGCCGCCTCGACTTCGTCGATCAGCGCCTTGGCCTTCTCAACCAGCTCAGCCGTCAGCGCCTCGACATAATAGGACCCGCCAAGCGGATCGGCGACCGCAGTAATCCCGCTTTCCTCGGCCAGGATCAGCTGCGTATTACGCGCGATCCGCGCCGAGAAATCGGTCGGCAGCGCGATGGCTTCATCGAAGCTGTTGGTGTGCAGGCTCTGCGTGCCCCCCAAGGTCGCGGCCATCGCCTCGATCGTCGTGCGGATGATATTGTTATAAGGGTCCTGCTCGGTGAGCGAGACACCCGAGGTCTGACAGTGCGTCCGCAGCAGCTTGGACTTCTCGCTCTTCGCCCCCAGCCCCTCCATGAGTTCGGCCCAGAGCGTGCGCGCGGCACGCAGCTTGGCGACCTCCATGAAGAAATTCATGCCGATGCCGAAGAAGAAGGAAAGGCGCGGCGCGAACTTGTCGAGTTCCAGCCCCGCTTCCATCGCGGTGCGCGCATATTCGACCCCGTCGGCCAGCGTGTAGGCCAGCTCCTGCACCGCCGTCGCCCCGGCCTCGTGCATGTGATAGCCCGAGATCGAAATGCTGTTGAAGCGCGGCATTTCCGCGCTGGTATAGCCGATAATGTCGCTGACGATCCGCATCGAGGGCGCGGGCGGATAGATGTAGGTGTTGCGCACCATGAATTCTTTGAGGATGTCGTTCTGGATCGTGCCCGACAGCTGGGCGCGATCGACCCCCTGCTCCTCGCCCGCGACGATGTAGAAGGCCATGACCGGCAGCACCGCGCCGTTCATCGTCATCGACACGCTCATCTCGTCGAGCGGTATGCCGTCGAACAGGAGCTTCATGTCTTCGACCGTGTCGATCGCGACGCCCGCCTTGCCGACATCGCCGACGACGCGCTCATGGTCGCTGTCATAGCCGCGGTGGGTGGCAAGATCGAAGGCGACCGACAGGCCCTTCTGCCCCGCCGCGAGGTTGCGGCGATAGAAAGCGTTCGATTCCTCGGCGGTCGAAAAGCCCGCATATTGGCGGATCGTCCAGGGACGCCCCGCATACATGGTCGCATAAGGGCCACGCGTGTAAGGCGCGACGCCGGGGAAACCGGGGTCCGCATCGGGCGCGTCTTCGGGCCCGTAAACGGTCTTCAGCTTGATGCCCTCGGGGGTCTCGACGGCGAGGTCCTTGCCCCGTGCTTCCTTCTCGGCCTTCTGGGCCCATTCGTCACGCTTGGTCATGGCGCGCCTGTTAGCGCGTCACGCGGGTTCCTGCCAGCCTGTCATAGGGCGTGCGCCCATCGCCGACGAACAGGCTCGCCACATAGGCGAGGCCGATCAGCATGGCAGCGACCGAGACCGCCATGTTGGTGGGCGGCATCGGGTCCACGAAGGGCTGCGCATCCTGCCACCAGATCGCGGCATGGGCGATTTCCCACGGCAGGAATTTCACGATGTTGCGCAGCCAGGTGCGGTTACCCTCTACTTGAAGTTTGAGCGCCCGCTTGCCGAGGCTGGCGCGCTTGGGCCCGCCTTCGGTGAGCGCGAAATAAGCGATAACCGGCAGCGTCAGCGAGAGAAAGCCGACCAGATGCGCCCCGGCGCGCCCGGCCCAGCTGCTCATGTCGAGATTCTCGTGAAGCCCGGTCGCGACGCTCACCAGCCCGACGAAGACGGCCCAGCAGGCAATCAGCAGATAGTCGAAGCCGAACGCGGCGAGGCGGCGAACCGGCTGCTTCATCGGATCTGGAAGATAAGGTCTGCCGAAATCCAGAGAAGCAGCAGCATCCCCACCGCATTGGCGATGACGACGAAATTGAACTTCGCCTCGCCCACTTCGCTGCGAGAGATGCGCTTCTTGTAGATCGGCACCACGCCCTTGGTGAGCGCATGACGGATGCGGATCGCGAGCAAGACGGCCAGCGCCGCCGACACGATGCCGACCAGGATTTCTTCGGGACGTCCTTCGCCGAACATCAGTGCGCCTGCTTCGGCGATTCCATAATTTCCGTGAGAACCCCTTCCATATCCTTGGGATGCAGGAAGAAGATCGGCGTGCCGTGCGCGCCGGTGCGGGTCGGGCCGAGGATGCGTTTGCCGATCCCTTCGAACCAGGCGCGTGCTTCCTCGATATCGGGCACTTCGAAGCACAGATGATGCTGCCCGCCCAACGGGTTCTTCTCGAGGAATTTGTGGATGGGGCTATTCTCGCCTAGCGGCTCGATCAGCTCGATCTGGCTGTTCGGCGTATCGACGAAACAGACCTTCACCCCCTGCGCGGGCAGGTCGAACGGCTCCATGGTGACGCTGGCGCCCATGGTCGCTTCGTAATGCGCGATGCTGTCGGCGATGGACGGCGTCGCAACGCCGACATGGTTGAGGCGGCCTAGTTTCATGGGATTTTCAGCTCTCCTGACTTCACTTGGTCTTGCAATTTATCGCGGCGCCTTTGGACACCAGACAAGTGAATCGATTTTACGTGGTCGCGATATCCTCGGTAGGATCGCGAGGTACTGTCCTTGCGCATTTCTGCGACAAGGGCGGCGTAGGCATCCTCACCGCCTTCTGCGATCCAGCCTCCCGGAAAATCGTCGTAGTAAGTTACTAGCTTCTTCAAGAAACCTGGTGAGCCGTACAGCAACAGCCGACCATTCAGATCAGAATATTTCGTTTCCAGCTCCGTGAAGATTTGCTGCTCGTGTGAGGGCAACGGCGTTTGCTCAGCAAATTTCTTAAAGATGGCGTGAACTTCCGGGCGCCCAGTCCAAGCGCCGAGATTCAGAAAATCTAGATAAGCTTGAGTGCGCTTTTCCTTATTAAGCTTTGCAGCATCGCGTCTCGCTCCGAAGAGATAACCGATCCCCAGCGTTAGAAGAGGAAGAATTAGCGCAAGTTCAGTTTCACCAAGCATCATAGCGGAATATTGTCATGCTTCTTCCACGGATTTTCCAGCGCCTTGTCGCGGAGCTTCCGCAGGCTCGTCGCCACCCGCTTGCGCGTCGAATGCGGCATGATCACGTCGTCGATGAAGCCCTTCGACGCCGCCACGAAGGGGTTGGCGAAGCGTTCTTCATATTCTGCCGTCTTCTCCGCGATCTTATCGGGATCGTCGCGATCCTTGCGGAAGATGATCTCGACCGCGCCCTTCGCGCCCATCACCGCAATCTCCGCGCTCGGCCAGGCATAATTGACGTCGCCGCGCAGATGCTTGGAGGCCATCACGTCATAGGCGCCGCCATACGCCTTGCGCGTGATGACGGTGATCTTGGGGACGGTCGCCTCGGCATAGGCGAAGAGCAGTTTCGCGCCATGCTTGATGATGCCGTTATGCTCCTGCCCGACGCCCGGCAGGAAGCCCGGCACGTCGACGAAGGTCAGGATCGGGATTTCGAAGGCATCGCAGAAGCGCACGAAGCGCGCCGCCTTCTTCGATGAATTGATGTCGAGCACGCCCGCCAGCACCATCGGCTGGTTGGCGACCACGCCCACCGTGCGCCCCTCGATCCGGCAGAAGCCGACGATGATGTTCGCGGCATGTTTGGGCTGGATTTCGAAGAAGCGGCCCTCGTCGGCGACCTTCTTGATCACCTCGTGCATGTCATAGGGCTGGTTGGCGCTGTCGGGGATGATCTGGTCGAGCAAAGGCTCTTCGCGGTCCCACGGATCGTCGGTCGGGATTTCCGGGACCGCGTCGCGGTTGGAGGCGGGCAGGTAGCTGAAGAATTCGCGCGTCGCGAGCAGCGCATCGATATCATTGTCGAACGATACGTCGGCGACGCCCGATTTCTGCGTGTGCGTGATCGCCCCGCCCAGTTCCTCCTGCGTGACTTCCTCATTGGTCACCGTCTTCACGACTTCGGGGCCGGTGACGAACATGTAGCTCGTATCCTCGACCATGAAGATGAAGTCGGTCATGGCTGGCGAATAGACCGCCCCGCCCGCGCACGGGCCCATGATGACCGAAAGCTGCGGGACGACGCCGGAGGCCAGCACGTTGCGCTGGAACACTTCGGCATAGCCGCCCAGCGAGGCGACGCCTTCCTGGATGCGCGCGCCGCCCGAATCGTTGAGGCCGATGACCGGCGCGCCGACCTTCATCGCAGCGTCCATGATCTTGCAGATCTTCTCCGCATGCCGTTCCGACAGCGAGCCGCCGAGCACGGTGAAATCCTGCGCGAAGACATAGGTGAGCCGACCGTTGATCGTGCCCGAACCAGTGACCACGCCGTCGCCCGGATAGTGGACCTTGTCCATGCCGAAGTCGGTGGCGTTATGCTCGACGAACATGTCGATCTCTTCGAAGCTGCCTTCGTCGAGCAGGACATTGAGGCGTTCGCGGGCGGTCAGGCGTCCCTTGGCATGCTGCGCATCGATACGCTTCTGCCCGCCGCCCATCCGCGCGGCCTCGCGCCGTGCTTCCAGCTCCTCGATCGTCGTGCCCATGAAGTCCAAACCCTCTCAAAATGACGAGGCAGGCGGTGGCACAGCGGGCGCGGTGCCGTCAATTGGGGGAACCCTAAAGCTCGAAATGCCGCTGGTGGGTTTCCAGCTCGTTGCCCTGCAGCTTCACGACGTGGATCACGTTGGTCGATCCCGACACGCCGAACGGCACGCCGGCCATCAGCACGATCCGCTCGCCGCCCTTGGCGATGGAGTGACGCAGCGCCATGCGCTTGGCCTTGCCGACCATTTCCTCGAAACTGTCGACGTCGCGGGTGCGCACGGCATAGACGCCCCACAGGATGCCGAGGCGGCGCGCGACCTGCTGCGAAGCGGTCATGACGAGGGTCGGCACGCTCGGCCGTTCGCGCGCGATGCGGCGCGCGGTCGAGCCCGACGAGGTATAGCAGACCATCGCCTTGGCATCGACGGTCCGCGCGATCCCGCGGGCGCTTTCGGCCAGCGCATCGGCGGTCGTCGGATCGGGCGGGGTTTCGGTGAAGTGGACTCGGTCGAAATAGCGTTCGTCGCCTTCGACCGCCTTGCCGATGCGGTGCATCATCTTGACCGCTTCGATCGGATAATCGCCCGCCGCGCTTTCGGCCGACAGCATCACGGCATCGGCGCCGTCATAGATGGCATCGGCGACATCGTTCACTTCGGCGCGCGTCGGCGTCGGCGAGGTGATCATGCTTTCCAGCATCTGCGTCGCGACGACCACCGGCTTGCCGTGGAGGCGCGCGGTGGCGACGATCTTGTTCTGTACCGGCGGGACCATTTCGGGCGGCAGTTCGACGCCCAAGTCGCCGCGCGCGACCATGACCGCGTCAGCCTCTTTTAGGATTTCATCGAGGCCATCGACCGCCTGCGGCTTTTCGATCTTGGCGAGGATCGCGGCCTGCTTGCCGACCAGTTCGCGCGCTTCCCTGACATCCTCGGGACGCTGCACGAACGACAGTGCGATCCAGTCGGCGCCCTGGCTGAGAGCGAACTGGAGATCGCTGCGATCTTTCTTGGTGAGCGCGGGGATCGGGATCAGCACGTCGGGCACGTTGACGCCCTTGCGGTCGCGAATGGTGCCCGAAACCCTGACCTCGGTGACGATCTTGTCGTCCGACACCTCGGTGACCTTGAGGCGCATCTTGCCATCATCGACGAGCAGCAGCGAGCCGACCTCGACCGCTTCGAACAGTTCGGGATGCGGCAGGCAGACGCGGGTCTCATCGCCCTTTGCCTTGTCGCGGTCGAGGATGAACGTGCCGCCTTTTTCAAGATCGGCCTTGCCGCCCTCGAAAGCGCCAACCCTCAGCTTGGGCCCCTGGAGGTCGAACAGGATCGTCGTCGGGCGACCGAGCTTTTCCTCAAGGCCGCGAATATGCTCGACCAGCTTGGCCTTATCGGCCTGCTCGCCATGGCTCATATTGATTCGGAAGGCGTCGGCACCGGCGCGCATCAGCGCTTCGATCATTTCCGGTGTATCGGAAGCCGGCCCCAACGTTGCGAGGATTTTGACCTTACGGCCGCGGGGCTTCAGCTTGTCGCTCATCTTCGTCTTCTTGCTCATCGGGCACGGCATAGCGTCCTGAAATGACAGTGCAACTGCCTTGAGCCCTCCTGCCTTCCGGTCTAGGAGAGCCGACGCGAGTTTTTCACTCAACACCCACACCAACAGTGACCTGGAGAAGTCTTATGGCCGACGGCGCCATCGCAGCCGACCAATTGAAACTGCTCATCGAGCGCATCGAGCGCCTCGAAGAGGAAAAGAAGGCGATCGCCGACGATGTGAAGGACGTCTATGCCGAGGCCAAGGCCAATGGTTACGACACCAAGATCATGCGCAAGATCGTCGCCCTTCGCAAAATGGAACGCCACGAATTGCAGGAACAGGACGCGCTGCTGGAAACCTATCGCGCCGCCGTGGGTCTTAGCTAATAGGACCAACCAAGAACGGGGAGCCACGCCGATGATCCAGACCACCACGCCCAATGTCGAAGGCCGCACTATTTCGGCCTATCTCGGGATCGTGCACGGGGAGGTCATCATCGGCGCGGATATCTTCAAGGACCTGTTTGCGGCCGTCCGCGATATCGTCGGCGGCCGCTCGGGCGCCTATGAGAAAAGCCTCGATGAGGCGCGCCGCCAGGCGCTCGCCGAATTGCAAGGCGAAGCCGCCGAACTGGGCGCCGACGCGGTCATCGGCATCGACCTCGACTATGAGGTGATTGGCCAGAATGGCTCGATGCTGATGGTCACCTGCAGCGGCACGGCGGTGAAGCTGGCCTAGATCCCCAGCGCGATCAGGCTGACTGCCAACGAATTGTTGGCGGCATGCACCGCCACCGCTTCGGCAAAGCCGTATCGCAACCTGACATAGCCAAAAAGGATGCCCGCAATCAGCTGCGGCCCCACGAACAAGGCGGTCAAAGCACCGCCAGCCGAGAAATTGGTCATGTGGAGTGCGGCGAATCCGATTGCCGTCAGCCAGAATAGAATCGGGAAAAACCGACCGAAGATAAATGGTGACAGCTTATCCGCATTCGCCAAGCCGATTATCAGAACGGCGGCGAAGACCGGGACGAAGGTGAGCGGACCCGCCACGACCGCGCCCGCCGCTGAACATGCCGAAACGATCATCGCCGCCGCCAGACCGGCCAGGATGGCGACGATCAGAATGAGACCGCGCGGGCGCCGGTCGAGCCAATAGCGAAAGACCCACTCCTCGCCGAGCGGGAAGAGCAGGCCGACGATCAGATATTGCTGCCACAACGGCTCGTCCTCGCCGATGAGGTCGTAGCGCTCGACGCCCATGGACGCCTCGAACCTGCCAACCAATGTGGCCACGGTGACGATGAGCGTGAAGCCGATCGCGAACAGGATCGCCACTTCGCCCCAATGGGTACGTTTTTCCTCGAAAGGTCGCGGACGGCGCAGGAAAGCGATGAGGTCGCCAACGGCCCGATCAACAAGCGTCACTTAACAAATCTCCAGCGGGCGCTATAGACCGGCCCATAACTTCACTAACCGAGCAGGACCCATGGCAGGCCATAGTAAATTCGCCAATATCAAGCATCGCAAGGGCGCGCAGGACAAGAAGCGCTCGGCGCTCTTTTCCAAGCTGAGCCGCGAAATCACCGTCGCGGCCAAGATGGGTCTACCCGACCCGGACATGAACCCGCGCCTCCGCCTCGCGGTCAACACCGCGCTCAAGCAGTCGATGCCCAAGGACAATATCAAGAAGGCGATCGACAAGGCCTCGGCGTCCGAAGGCGATGATTATGAAGAAATCCGCTACGAAGGCTATGGCCCGAACGGCATCGCGCTGATCATCGAGACGCTCAGCGACAATCGCAACCGCACCGCCACGAGCGTGCGCACCATCCTGTCCAAAAATGGCGGCAACCTTGGTTCGACCGGCGCGGTCGCGCACAGCTTCGACCGTCTCGGCCTGATCGAATACAAGGCCGAGGGCCTGAGCGAGGAAAAGGTTCTCGAAGCTGCGATGGAAGCGGGCGCGGACGACATCCAGTCGGACGAGGAAACGCACACCATCTGGACCGAGGCCGACCAGCTCCACGAAGTCTCCTCGGCGCTCGAAAAGGTGCTTGGCGAACCCGAAACGGCGAAGCTCGCCTGGCGCCCGCACATGGAAACCGAAGTCGAGGGCAAGGATGCCGACCAGCTGGTCAAGCTGATCGAACTGCTCGAGGATGATGACGACGTCCAGACGGTGTGGGGCAACTACACCTTCTCGGACGCCGAACTGGAGCGGCTCGGCCAGGCCGAATAATGAAAATCCTCGGACTCGACCCGGGCCTCGGCACCACTGGCTGGGGCCTGGTCGAGGCCGACGGCAATCGCCTGCGCCACCTTGCCAACGGGCAGGTGAAAACCGATGCGAAGGAGGCCCTGCCGCAGCGCCTTTCGCACCTTGCGCTGCAGATTGACGCGCTGATCAAGGATCATGATCCCGACTGCGCGGCGGTGGAGGAGATTTTCGTCAACAAGAACCCGCAATCGACGCTCAAGCTCGCGCAGGCGCGCGGGGCGCTGCTGGCGGTTTGCGCGCAGGGCGGTATCGAGGTTGGCGAATATGCCGCGCGGCTGGTCAAGAAGTCGGTTGTCGGCGTCGGCAATGCCGAAAAGCGCCAGGTTCACGACATGGTCAAGGTGCTGATGCCCGGCATCAAGATTGCCGGCAGCGATGCCGCCGACGCCCTCGCCGTCGCCATTACCCACGCCCACCATGCCGCGAGCCGGGCGCGCGGGCTCTAGTCGGCCAGCGCGAGCCCGTCCGACCCCGCACCCGCATCGAAGCGCGTCACGACCTCGCCCGTATCGAGATCGACCAGCGCCACCTGCGCGCGGCCGGTTTCGGCGACGAATAGGTGCCGGCCGTCTTCGGCGAACAGGATCGTGACCTGCCCGGCTTCCTGCGTGCCCGACACGGCGATGGTCTGCGGCGCCTTGTCGGTGTCGATGACGGTGAGGCTCCCATCGGCATAGTTGGAGGTCACCACCCGCTTGCCGTCGGGACTGACCGCGACGCGGATCGGGAAGTTGCCCGTCTCGTAGCGGCGGATTTCGCGATAGGTCGGGATTTCGAACTGGATCAACGTCGCATTGTCGCGGTCGGCCACCCATAGCGCCTTCCCGGTCGGCGATACGGCGATGCCCTCGGGCGTATCGCCCGCCGCGATATCGCGCACCTTGCTGCCAGTCTTGAGGTCGATCACGCTCACCGTGCCCGACCCCATATTGGCGACGAAGGCTGTCTCCTCATCGGGGGTCAGCGCCACCATGTGGCTGACCTGCTGGCCGGTCGGGATGGCCCGCACGCTGTCATCCTCGAGGTCGACGATGGTCAGGCTCTGGCTTCGCTCGGTCGTGATGATGAGCCGGTCGTTGGAGGCCCAGACGATGCCATGTGGCCCTTCATTGTCGCCAAGATCGATGGTGCGGATCGAGGCCGGATCCTCGGCATCGAACAATTCGACCGACTTGCCGCCATAATGAACAACCGCGACCGTCTCCCCATCCGGCGAAACGGCGATTTCATGGGGGTTGCTGCCCGTCGCCAGCCGCGCAAGCTCGGCGCCCGTATCGAGATCGATAAAGCTCACCGTGTCCTCGCTCTTGTTGCCGACCACCAGCATGTCGGCGCTGGTGCCGTAGCGCAGCGGCTCGGCGGTCGTGCTGCACGCGCTCAGCATGATGAGCGGGGCGAGAAACAGGGTACGCATGATCAAGGTCTCCAAGTTGAATAGTCGCCGCTCCGCTACACCCTATGCCCCTGCCGCGTCACCACCCCCTCGACAGACGGCCCGATGCCCGCCACAAAAGTCGCATGATCGCACGGCTCACCGGCAAGCTTGCCGAAATCGGTTCCGACACCATCGTCCTCGACGTTTCGGGCGTCGGCTATCTCATCCACGTCTCGGCGCGCACCTTGGATGCCATCGGAACCGTGGGCAGCCACGTCATGCTGATGACCGAGATGCAGGTGCGTGAGGATTCGATGACGCTCTACGGCTTCATGAGCGCAGCCGAGAAAGCCGGCTTCACCGCGCTGACCGGCGTGCAGGGCGTCGGCGGCCGCGTCGCGCTGGCCATCATGTCGGTCCTCGGCCCCGAGGAACTGGGCGCGGCGATCGCCAGCGGTGACAAGGCGATGATCGCCAGAGCCAACGGCGTCGGTCCCAAGCTCGCGCAGCGCATCTGCAACGAGCTTGCTGGCAAGTTTGGCGACTTCGAAGGCATCCCTGCAGCCGGGCCCAACGTAGCTCCGGCGGGCAGCGTCGCCAAAGATGCGCTTTCGGCGCTCGCCAACCTGGGGTTCAAACCCGCCGAAGCCAGCAAGGCCGTTGCCGCGGCGCAGGAGGAATTGGGGTCCGGGGCGTCACTCGACGCGCTCGTGCGCGTCGCGCTCAAAAAGGCCGCCAAATGATCTCCATCCTAGCCCTCGCCGGCTCCATCGCCGTCAGCGACCAGCCCGTTTATCGCATCGATATGCCGGGCCCCGGCGACTATGAAAGCTGGGTCGTCGATCACCAATATTCGGCCGAGCTCGGCGGTCCGGTCCAGATCATCGCCGAAGGCGCCAATGGCGCCAAAGTCGTCCAGGAATGGCCGGACATATCGATGCTCGACAGCAACGTGGACGGGCGCTTCACCTACGTCGCCCATTATCCCAAATCGCTGGAGGTCAGGTCCTTCACGATCAGTGTCGGCGACATCGGCGTGCGCTATGAGCCGATCGCCTTCGAACAGCAGGGCAGCTACATCCTGCCGCTCGCCGGCAATGCGATCATTTCGAACGGCGTCTTCAACAATAACGGCCATGGCTGGATCCGCTCGCGCTTCGCCTATGACTTTCTCGGCCTGTCCGACACGTATGGGCCCATGACCGACCCCGAATATCGGAACGAGAACCTCGCCGGCTTCGGGATGGACGTGATCGCGCCTGCCGACGGCAAGGTCGTCTTCATCGAGGATCGCGTCCCCGACCAGGTGGGCGGTTATGACAGCGCCACCTTCACCTTTCCCGATGGCAGCCAGGCCTATCACGGCAACAATGTCATCATCGACCATGGCAACGGCGAGTTCACCTCGCTCATGCACCTCAAGTTCGGATCGGTCGTCGTCGCGGTCGGCGATACGGTCGTGCAGGGCCATAAGGTCGGCGAACTCGGCAATAGCGGCGACAGCTATGGGCCCCACCTCCACGTCCAGCTCCAGCATTGCGGCGAACCGCAAGCCTGCCCGAGCCTGCCGCTGACCTTCGCCAATCATGGCGATGAAATCCTCGAGGCCGGCGACTTCATCACCTATCGGCCATTGCCGTCGGAATAGCGGGCAACTTCGCGCTCGCAGTGGCGGGAAAGCCGCGTTAGGTTGTCGCCATGGCCACTGACCCCGACCGCCTGACCACGCCCGAGCGCAGCAGTGAGGATGCGGGGCTCGATGCGCTGGTCCGCGTGGCATTGAAGAAGGCGGCGAAGTGAGGCGTGTCCTTGCTATGCTGCTTTTTGCATTCTTACTTTTGGGGCTGTTGGGTTACTGGTTTGTGATGCATTCAGAATTTATGAAGAAAGATCGCTGCTTGGATCGAGGTGGCTCGTGGAGTGGGCAATCCGAGCAATGCATCGGAGCGGAAATCGGTTCGAATTATGGCCACTGACCCCGATCGCCTGACCACGCCCGAGCGGCGCACCGAAGATGCCGACGCAGCGCTGCGTCCCAAATCGCTCGACGAATTTGTCGGGCAGAAGGGCGCGCGCGAGAACCTCCGCATCTTCATCGATGCGGCGAAGAAGCGCGGGGATGCGCTCGACCATGTGCTCTTCTTCGGCCCGCCGGGGCTGGGCAAGACGACATTGGCCGGAATCATCGCGCGCGAACTCGGCGTCGGTTTCCGCGCCACGTCCGGCCCAGTCATCGCCAAGTCGGGCGATCTGGCCGCCTTGCTCACCAATCTCGAGGAAGGCGACGTCCTCTTCATCGACGAGATCCACCGTCTCAATCCGGCGGTCGAGGAAATCCTCTATCCCGCGATGGAAGATCGCGCGCTGGACATCATGGTGGGCGAAGGCCCGTCCGCACGTTCGGTCCGCATCGACCTGCCGCCCTTCACTTTGGTCGGCGCAACCACGCGGCAGGGCCTGCTCGCCACGCCTTTGCGCGACCGCTTTGGCATTCCGGTTCGCCTCAATTTCTACGAGGTGGAGGAATTGGAACTGGTCGTCACCCGCGCCGCGGGCCTGCTCGACGCGCCGCTCGCTAAGGATGGCGCGCACGAAATCGCCAAGCGCTCGCGTGGCACGCCGCGTGTTGCGGGCCGCCTGCTCCGCCGCGTCCGCGACTTTGCGCAGGCCGAGGATGCCGCCAGCATCGACGCGGCCACTGCCGACCGCGCGCTTACCCGGCTCGAGATCGATGCACTCGGACTCGACGCGATGGACCGCCGCTACCTCACCATGATCGCCGATCTGTATGGCGGCGGCCCGGTGGGCGTGGAAACGCTCGCCGCAGGCCTTAGCGAACCGCGCGACACGATCGAGGATGTGATCGAGCCCTATCTCATTCAGCTTGGCCTCATCGCGCGTACCGCAAGAGGGCGGCAGTTGAACGGACGCGGCTGGACCCATTTGGGCCTGACGCCGCCCTCCGACACGCAAAACGGATTATTCGAGGAAAAGTAATGTCGCTTCTCGCTCTGGCCTCGCTGGCCGCCGCGCAGCCCGCGCTCGACGCGCCCGATTACACGCTTTCCCAAAACTGGATCTGCCTGCCCGGCGGCGATGATATCTGTTCGGATATTCCCATTGGCAGCGAGCTGACGCCGCAAGGCTGGGGCCGCGCCGCCATCAGCGCACCTTACGAAGAGGCCAGCGTCGACTGCTTCTACGTCTATCCGACGATCAGCGGCGATAGCGGCATGAACAGCGACATGCAGGTCGGCAGCAACGAGGAACTGCGTATCACGCAGATGCAGTTCGCCCGTTTCTCCAGCGTCTGCCGTCCCTTCGCGCCCGTCTATCGCCAGATGACCATGGCCTCGATCGCGCTTGCGGCCACCGGCGCCGACATGACCCGCTATGGCGAAATCGCCTATAGCGACGTGCGCGATGCCTTCCGCACCTACCTGCGCGACCATAATGACGGCCGACCCTTCGTCCTTATCGGCCACAGCCAGGGTTCGATCATGCTCGAACAGCTGGTGCGCGAGGAAATCGAGGGCAGCGACGCGCACGACCTCATGCTCCGCGCCATCCTGCCCGGCTGGAACATCCTCGTGCCCGAGGGCGAGGATGTCGGCGGCAGCTTTGCCGAGACGCCGGCCTGCCGCGATGCGCTGCAGACGCAATGCGTCATGAGCTGGTCGAGTTTCGGCGCCAACGAGCCCCCGTCCCGCGGCGCGTTGTTCGGCTACAGCCCGGTGCCGGGCATGCGGCCCATCTGCACCGTGCCTGCCGCCGACGCCAATGGCGGCTGGACCAAGCTGGACGGCTACTATTTCGTCAAATCGACCTATCCGGTGAAGGGCGGTCCGATTACCTGGACCACCGACGGTCCGCCGCCGACCGCCTATGCGGTGGCCGACGATTTCGTCGAGGCGCAATGCGTCGAAGACGGCCCCGCCGGCTATCTCGCCATCCGCATTCCACGCGGCACCGACGACACGCGCTCGCGCCGTATCGGCGGCGAAGTCGGCATGGGCGGCTTCTTCCTACCCGGCTGGGGCAAGCATCTCAACGACATCGCCTTTGCGCAGGAAGACCTGATCAACCTTGTCGCGGCGATGTCGGACACCGTCGGTCGCGAATAGGAGTCGCTTTGGCGACCCCCATGTTAACCCTGCTGGCGCAGGGGCATTTCCCGCGCTATTCACGCCCGTAATGACCTTGACCCCGCCAGAGGGCCGCTTCGACGGCAGCCTCCACTCCTTTCCCGTGCGCGTCTATTTCGAGGACACCGATTTGTCGGGGATCGTCTATCACGCCAATTATCTGCGCTATTTCGAACGCGCCCGCTCGGACATGCTCCGCGCCGTCGGCATCGACCAGCGCGCGGCGCAGGATGAGGGCCTCGGCGCCTATGCCGTCACCCATATGGACATTCACTGGAAACGCCCCGCCAAACTCGACGATGCGCTCATTGTCGAAAGTCGCGTGAAACAGGTGCGCGCTGCCAGTTGTTTCATTCATCAATCAGTCAGGCGCGGCGATGAATTGCTGGCATCGGCCGAAGTGACCGCTGCGCTCCTGACACCGGACGGGCGGCCGCGACGGCAGCCGCGCGACTGGATCGATAAATTCAACGCCGTCGTCGACGAAGGACATTGATGTGATTGCTGGCATCGCCGCTTCCGAAAATCTCATGAGCCCGCTGACCCTTTTCCTCCAGGCCGACCTGGTGGTGAAGGCGGTGATGATCGGATTGCTGCTCGCCAGCATCTGGACCTGGGGCATCATCTTCACCCATTCGGCCCGCCTGTCGCGCCGCCGCGCCGCTGCCCGGAAGACGGCAAAGGCCTTCTGGCAAACCAAGGATGTCGATGCTTTCCTCAAGGATCATGCCGGCGACAAGAGCTCGACCGCCAGCGTGCTGCGCGCCAGCGTCGATGAATATCATCGCTCGACCCGCAACGGCGTCGCCGATGCCGCCGCCGCGCGCGACCGCATCGCGATCGCTGCCGACGATGCCATCGCTGACGAGAGCGAAAAGATGTCGGATCGCCTCAACATCCTCGCCACGGTGGGCTCGGTGGCCCCGTTCGTCGGCCTGTTCGGCACGGTCTGGGGCATCATGCGCAGCTTCACCGCCATTGCCGGCGCCAACAACACCTCGCTCGCCGTCGTCGCGCCGGGCATTGCCGAGGCATTGTTCGCCACCGCCATCGGCCTGTTCGCCGCTATTCCCGCGGTGATCGCCTATAACCGCCTGACCCACCGCCTCGACCAGTATGAGGCCGAACTCACCCGCTTTTCCGATCGCCTGCAGGGAGCGCTGTCCCGCAAGCTGGAGCGCGCCTGATGGGCATGGGCACCGTCGCCTCTTCGCGCGGTAGGCGCGGCCGCCGCGGCGGCAAGCGCCGCCCGATGAGCGAGATCAACGTCACGCCCTTCGTCGACGTGATGCTGGTGCTCCTGATCATCTTCATGGTCACCGCGCCCCTGCTGGTTGCCGGCGTCGCCGTCGACCTGCCGGAAAGCCGCGCCGAAACGCTCGACCAGAATAACGAGCCGGTGCAGCTCTCCATGGCCGCCGACGGCACCATCTCGATCAACGACACGCCGCTCGGCGAAGGCGATCTCCCTGAAGCGCTCGCCACCATCGCTGCCGAACCCGCCCCGCCCGAGGGCCGCCGCGTCTACCTGCGCGCCGACCGTACGCTCGATTACGGGCAGGTCATGCGGGTGATGGGCGAACTCAATGCGGCAGGCCTCAACCGCGTCGCCCTCGTTTCGGTCGGTCAGGACGGCCAATGAAGCTGGACGCGGCAGAATGGACCGGCAACGGCGCAGCCTTCGCGCTGCACGTCGCCTTGGTCGCTGCACTGTCGCTCAGCCTCGCCAAGCCCAATCGCGCGCCCGAAGCGCCTGCCATCTTCGTCGAATTCGTCGATGAAGTCGGCCTCGACAGCCGCGCGCCCGACCAGGTGAGCGCCGCCGCCGCGCAGGCCGCGCTGGACGATCTTCCCGACGATGCCGTGCCGCCTCCGCCCGACGAGGTCGAACCGGTCGACACGCCTCCGCCGCCGCCGCGGACGGCGAGCGAAACGCCCACCCCGCCGCAAACGCCCACCCGACCTCGCCCGCGCCCGCGCGGCGAGCGCTTGGAAGGGATTCTCGACGGCGTTCGAGACGGCAATAGCCGCACCGGCCAAGCCGAGACCGGCCAGGCCGCCGCGCCGACCTTCGATGCCAATGCGCAGGCATCCGTCGCCGCCGTGATCCAGCGCCAGGTCCAACCGTGCGCCAACCGCCAGATCGACCCCGGCCCCGGCGCCAATCGCATCCGCGTCGTCATGCAATTGAACCTGACGCGCGATGGCCGCCTGTCGCGCACGCCGCGCGTGGTGCGCACCGAAGGCGTCACGCCCGACAATGCCCGTTATGAGCAGCGCGTGCGCGACCTTGCCGTCGCCGCCTATCAGGGCTGCGCACCCTATGACGGGCTGCCACCGGAACTTTATTCCACCCCAAGCGGTGGCTGGTCAGAGATTCGCGCCAGCTTCCGCCTGCCATGAGGACAAAACCTATGTTTGTCAGATTGATCGCCCTCTTCGCCCTGCTGCTCCCGTTCCCGGCGCTGGCGCAGGATAGCGGGCCCATCGAGGTCGACGTCATCGGCGGCCAGCAGGCGGCGCAGCCCGTCGCCGTGCCGCAGATGGTCGCGCGCGGTCCACGCATGACGCCCGCCGGCGAAATCGACGCGTTGGCCCGCAACATCAGCTCGGTCATCGCCTCGGACCTTCGCTCGACCGGCGCGATCACGCCGATCGGCCCGGTCGGCATCCGCCCGTTGCGCGATGGCGAAGTTGTCAATCCCGACTTCAACGAATGGCAGAATGCCGGCGCGACCGCGCTGGTGGCCGGCTATACCGAATTTGCGGCAAACGGCCGCCTCACGGTCGCCTGCTACCTGTTCGACACGGTCACCGGCCGCGAACTGGCGCGCCAGGGCTTTTCGGTCATTCCCGCCGACTGGCGTCGCGGCGCGCACAAATGCGCCGACATGGTCTATGCCCGCCTCACCGGCGAAGGCGCCTTCCTCGACACGCGTATCGTCTACGTCGCCGAAACCGGCCCCAAGGATGCCCGCGTCAAGCGCATCGCGCTGATGGACAGCGACGGTCGCAACCATCGCTACCTCACCGAGGGCCAGGAAACGGTGATCAAGCCGCGCTTCAGCCCCGACGGCTCGCGCCTCACCTATTTGAGCTACAAGGGCCGCCGTCCGCGCGTCTATGTGCTCGACCTCGCCACCGGCAATACCCGCCTGCTGGTCCCCGGCACCGCCTTCACCTTCTCGGCGAGCTTCTCGCCCGACGGGCGCAACATCGTCTTCTCGATGGCCGAGGGCGGCAATACCGACATCTATGTCACCCGCGCCGACGGCAGCGGTTCGCCGCGTCGCCTCACCACCATGCCGGGTGTCGACACCTCGCCGAGCTTCTCGCCCGACGGCCGCTCGATCGTGTTCGAAAGCGATCGCTCGGGCTCGCAGCAGCTCTATGTCATGAATGCAGACGGCACCAACCAGCGCCGCATCAGCTTTGGCGGCGGCCAATATGCCGATCCGTCGTGGAGCCCGCTCGGCAACCTCATTGCCTTCACCAAGATCGGTGGTGGCCAATTCCGCATCGGCGTCATGAGCCCTGCGGGCGGGGGCGAACGCCTCCTCACATCGTCCTGGCAGGATGAGGGCCCGAGCTGGGCCCCCAATGGCCAGTTCGTCATGTTCCACCGCACCCGCCAGGGTTCGGGGGACGCCAGCCTCTATGCCGTTCCCGTAAACGGCGGCGAAGCCCGTTTGATGCCGACCCCGCTGGGTGGATCCGATCCCAGCTGGTCTCCGTTACAGAATTAGCAAAAGGGAGTTTTGCACATGAAAAAGGTTCTTTTGATTTCGGCGGCCACGCTCGTGCTTGCCGCCTGTTCGTCCAAGGATGATGCCGTCGAAACCGCGCCGGTCGTCGTCGAGGACACCACCCCGTCGGACGTGGTTGCCGATGAAGATGTCGATCTGGTCACCCTGCCGGGTGCGCAGGCCGAGCTCATCGCCGCTGCCGGCAGCGACACCATCTATTTCGGCACCGACCTCTACAATCTCGAGGCCGATGCCCGCCGTACGCTCGAAGCGCAGGCCCGCTGGCTGGTCGCCAATCCTGGCGTCAATGCCTCGATCGAAGGCCATGCCGACGAACGCGGCACGCGCGAATATAACCTTGCTCTGGGTGAACGCCGTGCCAATGCGGCGCGCGATTATCTGGAATCGATGGGCGTCCCGGGCAATCGCCTGACGGTCATCAGCTGGGGCAAGGAGCGTCCGGTGGCGCTTGGTTCGAATGAACAGGCCTGGGCCCAGAACCGCCGCGCTGTGACGGTGGTCGTCCGCTAGGGACCGTCACCACCAAAGAGGAATTGAGGGGTCGGCCGCGCCAATCGGAGGTGCGGTCGGCCCCTGTTCGTTTCAGGCCGCGTAGGGCTGGGCCTGGCTTGCGCCTGCACCGCCCATGGCGAGGAAGGCACGCGCCGATTTTTGCGCTTCGGCGATTTCGCGGGCCGTCATTTCGACCGAGATTTCCGCGCGGCACTGCTGCGAACGCATGTCGCCGTTAAGGGCGCCAAGGTTGAACCACTTATGGGCTTCGACAAGGTCGACGGCGCAGCCGCCGCGGCCGGTCGAATAGGCGACGCCAAGATCGAACAATGCGTCGATATCGCCCGCCATCGCATCGTCGATGCGGCTCTGCATCAGGAATTCGGCACTCTTCTGGCTGATGGCCATGATCACTTACCCCTGTTCCATGTTGCGGGCTGTTCGCCCGTCGATGAAGCCAGTGATCGCGAGTCGGGTTTGAGAAATGGTTAACGCGCGAAAACCATGTTTCGCGAAATCGGACCGATCAGCCCTCGATATTGTCGATTAATCGCACTTTTCCGAGGAAAGCGGCGACAATCAGGCGCGCATTCTCGGCCCTGTTTTCGAGCGGTTCGAGGCTGTCGGCATCGACATAGGCCAAGTATTCGACCTCCCCGAAACCCGCATCGGCGAGCGATTTTTCGGCCGTTTCGAGCGCTGCGCCAATCCCCTCGCCGTCACGAATCATGTTGCGTGCTTCCTCCAGCGCCTGCGGCAGCGCCGTCGCCCGCGCCCGTTGGTCGGCGCTCAGCAAGGCATTGCGCGACGAGAGCGCCAGACCATCCTCGGCGCGAACCGTGGGAAAGCCGACGATTTCGACACCCAGATCGAGGTCGCGGGTCAGCCGGCGAATGAGCGCCAGCTGCTGGAAATCCTTCTCGCCGAAGATCGCCACGTCAGGTCGGATGTTCGTGAAGAGCTTGGTGACGATCGTCGCCACGCCGTCGAAATGGCCGGGACGATGCGCGCCCTCCCAACGTTCGGTAATGCCCGCGACGCTGACCGTGGTCGCAAAGCCGTCGGGATAGAGATCGGCGGGGGTCGGCATCCACACCAGGTCGCAGCCTGCGCTTTCCAGCTTCTTCGCATCGCCCTCATGATCGCGCGGATAGCGGTCCAGATCGGCCTTGTCGTTGAACTGGAGCGGATTGACGAAGATGGAGGCGACAACCTTGTCGGCGCGGCTGGCCGCTTCGCGTACCAGCGTGAGATGTCCCTCGTGCAGCGCGCCCATGGTCGGGACCATCCCTATCCGGCCGGCAGCGCGCAGCTTTTCCATCGCCTCGGCGAGCCCGTCCATGCCGCTAATGATTTGCACCGCTTCTGACCCTCCGATAAGGCTGTTGGGGAGAGCAATTAGTAGGGGGCCGGGGCCGCATGGGCCAGCCGCATTTCATCATCTTCGCCAATGAAAAGGGCGGAACGGGGAAATCCACCACTGCCGTCCATACCGCCATCGCGCTGGCCGCGACGGGGGTGCGCGTCGGCGCGCTCGACCTTGACGAGCGGCAGCGTACGATGACGCGCTACCTCGAAAATCGCGCCAAGACGGCCGAGCGGATCGGCGCGGATATCCCGATGATCCGCCACGAAGTGCTGACCGAGCGCACCGACGAGGCCTTCGATGCCGCGCTGTCCCGCCTCGCAGCCAACAGCGATTTCGTTGTCGTCGACACGCCCGGACGCGACGATCCGATGGCGCGCACTGCCATCCTCTTCGCCGACACACTGGTGACCCCGATCAATGACAGCTTCATCGACCTCGACCTGATCGGCGAAGTCGATCCGGACACTTACGAAGTCACCCGCCCCTCCTTCTATGCCGACCTCATCTGGCAATCGCGCCAGACCCGCGCGCGCGAGCTTGGGCGCAGCGTCGACTGGGTCGTGCTGCGCAATCGTCTCCAGCATGTCGAGAGCCACAATAAAGAGCGGATGGGCCTCGCCTTGGGCCAGCTCTCCAAACGCGTCGGCTTCCGCGTCATTCCGGGCCTTGCCGAGCGCGTCATCTTCCGCGAACTTTTCCCAAAGGGCCTGACCCTGCTCGACTTCAAGCATCTCCCCGATATCGGCATCGGCCATGTCGCGGCGCGGCAGGAATTGCGCGAGATGGTCTCCAGCCTCGGCCTGCCCGATCCCAGGGCCGAACAACGCACGCCTAACGAAACACGAGAAGCGAGCTAAAACCATGTCCCACGTCTTCGACCCCTCGATCCTGCGCCAGTACGATATTCGCGGCGTCGTCGACGACACTCTCCACGAGGCGGATGCGCGCGCGCTCGGCCGCGCCTTCGCCACCATGGCGAGCGATCGTGGCCTGTCGAAGATCGCGGTCGGCCGCGACGGGCGCGATCATTCGCAGCGCCTGCAGGACGCGCTGATCGATGGCCTGCGCGTCTGCGGGATGGACGTCGTCAATGTCGGCATGGGCCCCTCGCCCATGCTCTATTACGCGGCCGCCGAACTCGACGTGGATGGCGGCATCCAAGTGACGGGCAGCCACAATCCGGGCGACTATAACGGCTTCAAGATGCTCTTGGGCGACGGCAGCGTGCATGGCGAGGCGATCCAGGAACTGGGCCGCATCGCGGCCTCGGGCGAATGGAGCGAAGGCGCGGGCAGCCTCAAGTCGAAGGACGTGCTCAAGGCCTATGTGAAGCGTCTCACCAAGGATTTTCGCGGCGGTGAATTCCGCATCGGCTGGGACGCCGGCAATGGCGCTGCTGGTCCGGCGCTCGAGATGCTCGTCAAGGCACTGCCCGGCGAACATCACACCCTCTACACCGAGGTGGACGGCAGCTTTCCCAACCACCACCCCGACCCGACGGTCGAAAAGAATCTCGACGACCTGAAAGCGCTCGTCGCCGAAAAGGGGCTCGACTTCGGGATCGCCTTCGACGGTGACGGCGACCGGATCGGTGCGGTCGATGGCAAGGGCCGCGTCATCTGGGGCGACCAGATCCTCATGTTGCTTGCCCGCCCCGTGCTGGCGGAAAATCCAGGCGCGACGATTATCGCCGACGTGAAGGCGTCCAAGGCCTTGTTCGACCGGATCGAGAGCATGGGTGGCGACCCCGTCATGTGGAAAACCGGGCACAGCCTCATCAAGGCCAAGATGAAGGAAACCGGCGCGCCGCTCGCGGGCGAGATGAGCGGGCATATCTTCTTCAAGCATCGCTGGTACGGTTTCGACGATGCGCTCTATGCCGCCGTGCGCCTGATCGAGGCGGTCGGCCAAGCCGGGATGAGCCTCTCCAGCCTCTACGACAATTTCCCCGAAACCGTCGCGACGCCCGAAATGCGCTTCCCCGTCGACGGCAAGGACAAGTTCGCGGTGATCGACCAGTTGCTTGACAATCTCCGCGCGGCCGGTGCTGACATCAACGATACGGACGGCGCGCGCGTCACGACCGAGGATGGCTGGTGGCTGCTCCGCGCCTCGAACACGCAGGACGTCCTCGCCGCCCGCGCTGAGGCAAGCGATGAGGAAGGCCTCGACCGCCTCGTCGCCCAGATCGACGCCGAACTCGGAAAACTCGGCATCAGCCGCAGCTAGTCATCCTCCTCTTCGCGCCCGACAAGGTTCAGCTCGCGCGCCTTGATCTGGTGCGTCAGGCACCAATGCTTCAGCGCATCCTCGCGCCCATGCGTGATCCACACTTCCTTGGGCGCCACCTCGCGGATGGTCTGCGTCAGCTCGTCCCAGTCGGCATGATCGGAAATGATCAGCGGCAGTTCCACATTGCGTTGCCGCGCCCGCGCCCGCACGCGCATCCAGCCGCTCGCCATGGCGGTGATCGGATCGGGCAGGCGCCGCGACCAGCGATCATTGAGCGCGCCCGGCGGGCAGATGACGATATGCCCGGCCATGTCCGCCTTGGTCGCCTCGGCAACCGGACGCAGCTCGCCAAGGCCGACACCCAGCTCCTCGTAGAGATTGCACAGCCGCTCCATCGCGCCGTGATAGTAAATGGGCGCGTCATGCCCGCGCTCGCGTAGCTCCTTCACCACGCGCTGCGCCTTGCCCAGCGCATAGGCGCCGACCAGCACGCTGCGGTCGGGTTCGCTGTCGAGGCGGGTCAGCAATTTCTCGACCTCTGCGCCCGTATCGGGATGGCGAAAGACCGGCAGTGCGAACGTCGCCTCGGTAATGAAGATGTCGCAGGGCGTCACCGCAAAGGGCTCGCACGTGGGGTCGGGGCGGCGCTTGTAATCGCCCGAAACGACGACCCGCTCGCCGCGATATTCCAAGAGGATCTGTGCCGAGCCCAGCACATGGCCTGCGGGCACGAAGCTCACATCAACCTCGCCCAGCCGCACCGTCTCGCCATATTGGACGGGATTGTCCGGCTGCGTCCCGTAGCGGATCCCCATGATCGCCAGCGTTTCGGGTGTCGCCCACACCTTGCCATGCCCGCTGCGCGCATGATCGGCATGGCCGTGTGTCACCAAGGCGCGCGGCTTTTCCTGCGAGGGATCGACCCACGCATCTGCCGGCTTCACGTAAATCCCTTCCGGGTGCGGCACGATCCAGGAACCCAAACGGGGTGTCATGCCGTTATAGTCAATGAAAGGGCGTGCAGGTTCCCTGCGCGCGGTGGATTGGAAAGAGGTTTTCATGACCCAGAATATCTGGCTCTTCGTCGTCGGCGGTGGTGCTTTGGCGCTGCTGCTCGTCTACATTTTCGTGATCAAGTCGAACAAGGATAGCGACGTGCCGATCGAACGCACCGAAAAGGCGACGCACGATCTTTACGAGGCCGAGCATGAAGCGGCCGAAAAGCGCGAGGGCGAGATCTGAGCCCACGCCTCCCCGGCATCATCGATGATTGGCTGAGTGGGCGCGGCTGGCAGCTGCGCACCCACCAGCTCGGCATGCTCGAGGCTGCAGAGGCTGGCGAGCATGCATTGCTCGTCGCCGCGACCGGCGCGGGCAAGACGCTCGCCGGCTTCCTGCCCAGCATTGCCGACCTGATCGACAATCCCTCGGAAGGTCTCCACACGCTCTACATCTCGCCGCTGAAAGCGCTGGCGGTCGACGTCCAGCGCAACTTGCTGACCCCGATCGAGGAAATGGGGCTCGAGATCCGCGTCGAGACGCGCTCGGGCGACACACCCTACAATCGCAAGATGCGGCAGCGCACCAAGCCGCCGCAAATGCTGCTGACGACGCCCGAGAGCCTGTCGCTCCTGCTTTCCTATCCCGACAGCATCGACCTGTTCGCAAACATCAAGACGATCATCATTGACGAGGTTCACGCCTTCGCCAAGGAGAAGCGCGGCGACCTTCTCAATCTCGCAATGGCGCGGTTGCAGCGCATCTCGCCCGGCCTGCGCCGCGTCGGGCTTTCCGCCACCATCAGCGACCCCGATGCCTATCGCGCCTGGCTCGCACCTTATGGCGATATCGATGCGGTAAGTTTGGTCAAAGGCGAACCCGGCGCACCTGCCGACCTCTCCATCCTCATCCCCGAAGAGCGCGTGCCCTGGTCGGGCCATTCGGGTCGCTATGCCGCAGGGCAAGTGCTCGATCTTATCGAAGAGCATGAGGCGAGCATCATCTTCTGCAACACGCGCTCCTTGTGCGAGCTCATTTTCCAGGACCTGTGGAGCGCCAACGACAAGCAACTGCCCATCGGCGTCCATCATGGCAGCCTCAGTCGCGAAGCGCGGCGCAAGGTCGAGCTGGCCATGGCCGACGGGCGCCTACGCGGACTGGTCGCCACCGCCTCGCTCGACATGGGATTGGACTGGGGCAATGTTGACCTGGTCGCGCAGATGGGGGCCCCCAAAGGGTCCTCCCGCCTGCTCCAGCGCGTCGGCCGCGCCAACCACCGGCTGAACGAGCCATCCAAAGGCATGATCGTTCCCGGCAACCGCTTCGAATATCTCGAAGCGCGCGCCTGTCTCGATGCGATTGCCGATGGCGAGTTGGACCCCGAAGATTTCCGCCCCGGCGCGCTCGACGTGCTGGCCCAGCATGTCATGGGAATTGCCTGCGCAGGGCCGTTCGAAAGCGAGGCCCTGCTCGACGAAGTCCGCTCCGCCGCGCCTTATTCAGGCCTTACCGACGAGATGTGGGAGCGCATCCTCCACCTCAATTCGACCGGCGGCTACGCCTTGAAGGCCTATGACAAATATAAGCGCCTGGTCGAGGACAGCCCCGGCAAGTGGCGCATTGCCCGGCCCGCCGTCGCCAAGCAGCACCGCCTCAATGCCGGCGTCATCGTCGACAATGTCATGATGGACGTCCGCTTCCGCAACGGCCGCAAGATCGGCAAGGTCGAGGAAGGGTTCGGCTCAACCCTTACCATTGGCGATGCCTTCTATTTCTCGGGCATCAGCCTCGAGGTTGAAGGCTTCAAGGATGCCGACATCATCGTCCGCGCCTCCAAGAAGAACGGCCAGATCGTCAGCTATGGCGGGCAGCGGATGAGCATGTCGACGCACCTTGCCCAGCGCGTGCGCAATTTCCTCGCCGACCGCTCGCAATGGTCGCGCTTTCCCGATGACGTGCGCGAATGGCTCGACGTCCAGTCGCAGCGCTCGCGCCTGCCGGAACCGCACGAACTCCTCGTCGAAACCTTTCCGCACGAGGGCCGCCACTTCATGGTCGCCTACTCGTTCGACGGCTGGAATGCGCACCAGTCGCTCGGCATGCTCGTTACCAAACGCATGGAGCAGGCCGGCCTCAAACCGCTCAATTGGGTCGCCAACGATTATGCGCTGGCCATTTCCTCGATCGAGCCGGTGACCGATCCGCAGGCGCTCTTCTCCCCCGACATCCTCGAGGAAGAATTCGTCACCTGGGTCGAGGAGTCCCACTTATTGAAACGCGCGTTTCGCGAAGTCGCGGTGATCGGCGGGCTGGTCGACCGCCAGCAGCCGGGCCAGCGCAAGACCGGGCGGCAGGTCAGCTTCTCCACCGACCTCATCTATGACGTCCTCAAGCGTTACGAGCCCGATCACCTGCTCCTGAAGGCCGCCTGGGACGATGCCCGAGCGCGCATGACCGAGCTTGGCCGCCTCGTCCGGCTCGTCGACCGCGCCGCCGACACGATGGTCCATGTCGAGGCGAGCCGCGTCACCCCGATGGCCGTCCCGCTGATGGTCGTGATCGGCCGTGAACAGGCGCCGGGCGCGGCTGCCGACGAAGCCGTGCTGGTCGCGGCCGAGGAAGCATTGATCGACGCCGCGATGAGCTTGGATTAGAACCACCCGCCATGCGCTACTTTTGCGACACCGAATATGACGGCTTTGGCGGGCGCCTGTTGAGCCTCGCGCTCGTGCCGGAGGATGAGGGCGAGGAATTCTACGTCGTCCTCGATCCGCCGCACGCGGAGAACGAGTGGGTGCAGAAAAATGTCCTGCCCTATCTCTTCATGGTGCCCGAGGCGCTCAAGGAAGACCCCATGTCGCGCGAGGATGCCGCGCGCGCGCTGGCCCATTATCTCGCGCATGACCCCGAGCCCGTCATTTGCGCCGACTGGCCCGAAGACCTCGCCCATTTCTCGATGCTCACCGTAGTCGGTCCGGGCCACATGGTGACCATGCCCGCCTTCAGCCTGCAAATGCTCAATCTCAGCGGTTTCTCGACCGCTGCGAACAGCGCGGTGCCGCACAATGCGCTGCACGACGCGCGCTCCTTGCGCGAGCATGTCACAAATCACTTGGCGTGAATCGGACGGCCTGATTAAGAGGGGATATGGTTCCCCTTTCGTTCTCTGACCGAAACTTTTCGGTGCTGCCTTCGGGCGGGCTGTTCTGGCCCGATGAGCGCGCACTGTTGCTCGCCGACCTGCACCTTGAAAAGGGCAGCTGGTTCGCGCGCTTCGGCCAGATGCTGCCCCCTTATGACAGCGAACAGACGATCGATTGGGTCGCCGACGATGTCGCGACTTGCGGCGCCGACACCGTCTATTGCCTGGGCGACAGCTTTCACGACCGCTTCGGCTGCGACCGCTTACCCCAGGCCGCACGCGACAAGCTCACGTCCCTTACCGCCTCGCTCGACTGGGTGTGGATCACCGGCAACCACGATGCCGGCATGATCGACCATTGCGGCGGCCGGGTGGTCGAAGAGATCGAGGTCGGCGGCCTGCTGCTCCGCCACGAGGCCGAGCATGACGAGACCCGCCCCGAACTGTCTGGCCACTATCATCCCAAGCTGCGGATCAAGGGGCGCGGTCGCCGCGTCTCGCGCCGCTGTTTCGTCGCGACCAGCCGCAAGCTCATCCTGCCGGCCTATGGCGCCTTCACCGGCGGGCTCGACGCCAACCATCCCGAAATCCTGAAAGCCGTCGGCGCGCCTGCCGAGGCGTGGGTGCCGATCAGCGACCGGCTGCTGCGCTTCCCGCTCGCCGCCTAGTCGGCCAGCCGCGCCGCAATCAGCCCGCGCGCCGAATTGCCGATCCAGAAACCGTCTTCCAGGTCGCTGCGCGTCAGCACGCCCTCGACCGCGCGGCCTTCGGACAGGAGCTGGCCGCGCAGGATGCCGGGGATGAGCCCCAGCGACAGAGGCGGCGTCGTGAGCTGGCCATGCTTTTCGGCGAAAATGCTGGTGAAACTGCCCTCGGTCAGCAGCCCGTCCTCGCGCTCGAAAATCGTCTCGAAGGCCCGATCGGGCTCGCGCGCGTCATCGTAGAAATCGCGGTCCGACGTCTTGTGGCGAAGCCGGAAGTCGCGCGGATCGACCGGCAGCGGTTTGACCAGCACATCGACCGGTTCGCTCGGCGCGGGCGGCATCGGCTTGACCTCGATCGCCATCGCGCCGCCCGGTCCGGTCAGCAGCCGCACCATCGAGGCTTCCTTCTGTCCGAACGTCGCCGCCTGCAGCTCGTTTCGGGCATCATGGCGGTCATAGGCGAAGCCCAGTTCGCCCGCCGACACCTTCATCCTCAAGAGATGATCCTCGAGCGCATGGATCCCTTCGACGGGATCGTAGCGCATCGTTTCGATAAGGTCGTATTTCTGCGTCACGCGATTGACGAACGCCCCCTTAAGCAAACATTCGGCCCACTCCTGCGCGGGCTTTGAGTCCACGACAAGCCCCGATCCCAATCCGATCCGCGCCTGTGCCCGCGCGGCATCAATCTGGATTGTCCGGATTAAGACGTTAAATGCCGCGTCCCCCGCTGCGCCGTTAACGCCCGGGGCAATCCAGCCCATGGACCCGGTATAGGCGCCGCGCGGCTCGGGTTCGAGATCGACCAAGGCCCGCATCGCCGCAATCTTCGGCGCGCCGGTCACCGACCCGCAGGGAAACAGCTTCTCCAGCGCGTCGACGGCATCCAGCCCCTCGCCGATCCGCGCTTCGATCCGGCTCACCATCTGGTGGACGGTTGGATAGATCTCGACGGTGAAGAGATCGGGCACGGTGACGCTTCCCGTCTCCGCCACACGCGCCAGATCGTTTCGCAACAGATCAACAATCATGAGGTTTTCGGCGCGCTGCTTTTCATCGCTCATCAACGCGACGCGTTCGGCCTCGTCCGCTTCGGGATCGGCGCGGCGCGGCGCGGTGCCCTTCATCGGCCGCGCCGATAGCGTCCCGTCTTTCAGCGTGAAGAAGAGTTCAGGCGACAGGGAAACCAGTGCGCCATCGTCATGCACCAGCACGCCGCCCCAGCCGCCACCGCCGGAAGCTGCAAGCTTGGCATAGAGCGCCAGCGGCTCCCCGCCCGCCAGCAAATTGCAACCGAAGGTCAGGTTGGCCTGGTAATAATCGCCGGCAAAGAGCGCCTCACGCACCGTCGTCGCCGCCGCCTCGTAATCCTGCTTCGAGATACGCGGCGTGAAGGGATTTAGCGAAGCCCGCCCGGCCCCGGCCAGCAAGTCCGCCCGCTCGCGCTGCGACAGCCGCTCGGGCGCATCGAACAGGCCGAACAGCAAGAGCGGCTGCCCATCGCTGCGGTGCATCCCGGCGAGAGCGGGATCGAGCGCGAAGCCCGCCTCATAGGCCATGTACCCCGCGACATGATGCCCGGCGCGCAATGCCTCGCGCAGCCGGTCGAGTGCACGCCTTACCTCGTCATGCTCGCGTGCGATGATGACGTCCGACGGCTCGGCAAAGCGCAGGCACGCGCGCTCCGGCACCGGACGGGCATCGTCGAACAGCATCCACATATCCGCCCTCATGGCGGTCCGCGAGCAAGGTCACAAGCTTTCGACGAAGGGCGGTCGCTTCGCCTTGCCCCCTCGCCCCGGCTCTGGTTTGCTCTCCCGCGATCGTTTCGACAATCAGGGGACCTACAAAAATGCGCCTTGCTGCCTTGCTCGCCACCACCGCCGTCACCCTCGCCGCCTCGCCTGCCATGGCGCAGGTCGCGGCCAAGCCTGCCGAACTCACAACCTCGGGCATGCCCGACATTCCGATCGAGATCGTCGAGGCGACGCGCCCCTACCAGGAATATCGCACCGCCGGTTTCCGCGGCTGGGATGCCAGCGACCGCTCGATGCTGATCGGCACGCGCTTCGGCAATGTGAGCCAGCTGCACAAAGTCGCCATGCCGTTGGGCATGCGCCAGCAGCTGACCTTCGAGGCCGAACCCGTCGGCGGCTCGATCGACCCTACCGGATCGACCATCGTCATTTCAAAGGATGCCGGCGGCAGCGAATTCTCGCAGCTCTATCGCTGGGAAAACGGCAATCTCGTGCTCCTAACCGACGGCGAGAGCCGCAATGGCCTAGGCGGCTGGAACGAGGAAGGCACGCAGATCCTCTACTCCTCGACCAAGCGTAACGGGCGCGACGGCGACATCTATATGATGGACCCCAACGATCCCTCGACCAGCCGGATGATCTTCGAAGCGCCGGGCGTCGGCTGGTTTCCGGGCGGCTTCAACGAGGCCGGCACCCACGCCATCGTCGTCAAATATACGTCGGTCACCAACATGGACCTCTACATGATCGACCTCGCCACGGGCGAGCTCATGGCGGTGCGCGATCCTGAAGGGCCCGACTGGGCGTTCGGTGGCGCCGCCGAGGCCGCTGACGGAAATTGGTTCATCGCCGCCGATATCGACAGCGACATCAAGCGGCTCGGCACGATGGACGTCTCAACCGGCGACTTCGCGCCGATCGGCGATTTCGGCGGCTGGGAAGTGACCAGCCTCGATATCAACGAGGAAAAGACGATGCTCGCGGTCGTCACCAACGAACGCGGGTCGAGCCAGCTCTGGTTCTACGACATCGCCACTGGCGAGGAACGCCGCGTCGACACGCTGCCGCCGGGCCTTATCGGCGGCGTCGACTTCGCGCCCTGGGGGCCGCTGGGCTTCACTTTCACCAGCGCGACCAGCCCGTCCGATGCCTATTCGATCAACCCCGACACGTTCGAGGTCACCCGCTGGACCAAGTCGGAAACCGGCGGTCTCGACCCCGAAGCCAATGTCGGCGCCGAACTGGTCGAAGTCGAAAGCTTCGACGGCGAAAAGGTCACCGGCTGGCTCTATCGCCCTGATCCCGCCAAATTCCCCGGCGAGCGCCCGCTGATCGTGTCGATCCATGGCGGGCCGGAAGGCCAGTATCGCCCCGGCTTCCTCGGCAGCCGCAACTATTATCTGAACGAGCTCGGTATCGGCATGTTCTATCCCAATGTGCGCGGCTCGACCGGGTTTGGGCGCCGCTTCGTCAGCCTCGATAACGGGCCTTTCCTGCGCGAGGACAGCGTCAAGGATATCGGCGCCTTCCTCGATGCGCTGCAGGCCGATCCGGCAATCGACGGCGATGCCATCGGCGTGCGCGGCGGCTCCTATGGCGGCTATATGTGCTACGCCTCCATCCTCGCCTATAAGGACCGCCTGGTCGGCGCGGAATGCAACGTCGCCATCTCCAACTTCGTCACCTTCCTCGAAAATACGCAAGATTATCGCCGCGACCTTCGCCGTGCCGAATATGGCGATGAGCGCGATCCCGAACAGCGCGCCAAGCTCGAGGAAATCTCGCCCCTCAATCGCATCGAGGAAGTCGAGGACCCGCTCTTCGTCATCCAGGGCGCCAACGACCCGCGCGTACCCAAATCGGAGGCCGACCAGCTGGTCGAACGCGTCCGCGCCAACGGGCAGGACGTCTGGTATCTCGTCGGCGAAAATGAAGGCCATGGCTTCCGCAAGAAGGAAAATGCCGACTATTATGGCTGGGCTGCCATCGCGTTCTGGCAGGACCTGATGCTCGAAGACGAAGCGGGAGAATAGATTTGTTGAACCTCACTCTCGCCGCGGCCCTGGTCGCGTCGACCCCTCAGTCGACCGCCGCCGCGCTCGCCGCGGCGCATCCCCCCATGGCTGCCGACGGGATCGATCCCGACGCCGCCGCGCGGATCGAGCGCATCCTGGCAGAAACGCCGCTCATCGACGGGCATAACGATTTGCCCATCGCGCTGCGCTTTCGCGCCAACCGGGCGATCGACGATCTCGAGGCCGACACGCCCTACATGACCGATATCGAGGGCATGCATGCCGGCCGCGTCGGTGCGCAAATGTGGTCGGTCTACATCTCCGCCAACACGACCGGCGACGAGGCCATCCGCACCACCATCGACCAGATCGATATCGTCGACCGCCTGGTCGAGGCCTATCCGCGCGATTTCGGTTGGGCCCATGACGCCGACGAGGTAATGGAAGTGTTCGACAGCGGCCGTATCGCCTCGATGGCCGGCATCGAAGGCGGGCACCAGATTGGCGGCAACATCGCCGCACTGCGCCAGTTCAAGCGGCTCGGTGCCATCTACATGACCCTGACTCACAGCCGCACGACCGGCTGGGCCGACAGCGCCACCGACGATCCCGTCCATGGCGGGCTGTCCGATTTCGGCAAGCAGGTCATCCGCGAGATGAACCGCGTCGGCATGCTGGTCGATCTGAGCCACGTGACCCCCGATGCCATGCACGACACGCTCGACGTTACCTCGGCCCCGGTCATCTTCAGCCACTCTTCGGCGCGCGGCGTCACCGACCATGTCCGCAACGTGCCCGACGATGTGCTTCTGCGCCTCAAGGATAATGGCGGCGTCGTCATGGTCACCTTCGTGCCCCAATTCGTGAATGCCGATGTCGGCGCATGGAGCGAGCGTCGCAGCGCAGAGATCGAACGACTGATGGAGCAATATCCGATGGTCGACGGTCAGCCGAGCGAGGAAGGCCGCGCCGCACTAGATGCGTGGATGGAGGCCAATCCCGCCCCCACCGCCACCATTTCCGACGTTGCCGACCATATCGAGCATGTCGCCAAGGTGGCCGGCTACGACCATGTCGGCATTGGCGGCGACCTCGACGGCATCAGCATGACCGTCGCCGGCCTCGATTCGGTCGACGATTATCCCGACTTGCTGGCCGAACTCGTCGCGCGCGGCTGGAGCGATGAAAATCTCGCCAAGCTGGTCGGCGGCAACGTCCTGCGCGTCATGCGCGAGGCCGAGGCGGTCAGCCGCGACATGAAGCGTAGCACCGATCCGCTCATCGACATGGCGCCGCTTGAGGACTAAGCCCGCCCGCCATGACCGATCCCATCGAACCGCCCATGAAGGCCGCCATCATCCCGGTGACGCCGCTCCAGCAGAATTGCACGCTTCTGTGGTGTACCAAGACCAACAAGGCGGCTTTCTGCGATCCGGGCGGCGATCTCGACCGGCTGAAGTCGGCGCTCGACCAATCGGGCGCTCAGCTGGAGAAGATCATCCTCACCCATGGCCATATCGACCATTGCGGCCAGGCCGGCGTGCTCGCCAAGGAATTGGGCGTGCCGATCGAGGGACCGCACGAGGATGACCGCTTCTGGATCGACCGCCTGCCGGAAGATGGCGCGCGCTATGGCGTGCCGGGTGCCAGTTTCGAAAGCGATCGCTGGCTGGTCGATGGCGACGAAGTGACGGTCGGCGAACTCACCTTCTCGGTCCACCATTGCCCCGGCCATACGCCCGGCCATGTCGTCTTCTACAATGCCGAATCGCAGCTCGCTCTGGTCGGCGACGTCCTATTCAAGGGATCGATCGGGCGCACCGATTTCCCGCGCGGGAATCACCAGGACCTGCTCGACGCGATCACGACCAAGCTATGGCCGCTAGGGAATGACACCCGATTCGTCCCCGGGCACGGTCCGATGTCGACTTTCGGGGCCGAACGCGCCTCGAATCCCTTCGTTGGCGATGCAGCCCTGCAAAAGGGGTAGCGATATGCTTGCATCACGCCCGATATCCGTTATAGGACGCCCCAGCCAGCGACCGTCCCTGCGTCCGCATGATTGGGGCGCGGATGAGTCGCTCATTTTTTTTGACTGTTAGATGAAGGTGCCGTCATGGCCGTCCCTAAGAGAAAAACCACGCCCTCCAAGCAGGGTATGCGTCGCAGCCACCACGCGCTCAAGCCGAGTGCGTTCCAGGAGTGCCCGAACTGCGGCGAACTCAAGCGCCCGCACCATATGTGCGACGCCTGTGGCCACTATAATGGCCGCGAAATCATCGCGCCCGAAGACTAGGTCCTAGCAGGCACGCGGCAGGGTGGCGGCAAAACCGAGGATCGCAATTGATGCGATGGGCGGAGATATCGGCCCATCGGTCATGGTCGAAGGTGCCGCCCTCGCCCGCCGCCGCGACAAGGACTTAAGGTTCGATCTCTACGGAGACGAAGATCGTATCGCCGCCGAATTGAAGCGGTACGAAAAGCTGAATCGCGTCTCCACGATCCATCACTGCGAAGGCGTCATCGAAGGTGATGCCAAGCCCAGCCAGGCGATCCGCAAGGCCAAGGGCACGTCGATGGGCGAAGCCGTCGCCGCCGTGAAGGAAGGCGATGCGCATGCCGCCGTCTCGGGCGGCAATACCGGCGCGATGATGGCCATCTCCAAGCTTGCGCTGCGCACCATGGAAGGCATCGACCGTCCGGCGCTTGCAGCCTTGCTCCCGACATTGAAGGATGACGATCTCGTAATGCTCGACCTCGGTGCCAATACCGAGTGCGATGCCAACAATCTCGTCCAGTTCGCGGTCATGGGCTCGGCCTATGCGCGCACCGTCATGGGCAATGAAAAGCCCTGCGTGAAACTGCTCAACATCGGCACCGAAGAGCTCAAGGGCACCGAGGAATTGAAGGATGCGGCGCAGATGCTCCGCGATGCCGACTACCTCCCCCTCAATTTCGCCGGGTTCACCGAAGGCGACCAGCTCGCGCGCGGCAATGTCGATGTCGTCGTCACCGACGGCTTCTCCGGCAATATCGCTTTGAAAACCGCCGAGGGCACGGCCCGGTTCGTCACCGACCTGCTGCGCGGCGCCTTCAAGTCGAGCCTCCGGAGCCGCATCGGCTTCCTCATCTCGAAGCCCGCCATGCGCCTGCTCAAGGTCCATCTCGACCCCAACAACCATAATGGCGCGGTCTTCCTTGGTTTGAACGGCATCGTCGTGAAAAGCCACGGCAGCGCCAGCGCTAAGGGCGTCGCCAACGCCATCTCGGTCGCCGGCTCGATGGTCCGCAATGACATAACCGCCAAGATCCGCGACGATCTCGACAATTTCCGAAGCCACCAAGGCAATATGCCAGAGGCCGCCAAGTGACATCGAAAAGCGTGATCCTGGGTTCCGGGAGCGCCCTCCCAAAGAATTGCGTCAGCAATGACGAGCTGGCCAAGCGCGTCGACACGTCGGACGAATGGATCGTCGAGCGCACCGGCATCCGCCAGCGCTATATCGCCGACGAGACTGAGACGACCTCGAGCCTCGCCACCGACGCGGCGAAAAAGGCGCTCGAGACGGCCGGCATCGCGGCCAGCGATATCGACCTCATCGTGCTCGCCACGGCAACGCCCGACCAGACCTTTCCGGCAACCGCAACGCGCGTGCAGGCCAATCTCGGCATCGAAGACTGCATCGCCTTCGACGTTGCCGCCGTGTGCACCGGTTTCCTCTATGCGCTGACGGTCGCCGATTCGATGCTGCGTGGCGGCAATGCCAAGCGCGCATTGGTGATCGGCGCGGAAACGTTCAGCCGCATTCTCGACTGGGACGATCGGGCCACCTGCGTCCTGTTCGGCGACGGCGCCGGCGCGCTCGTGCTGGAAGCGCAGGACGGCGATAGCGGCATCCTCGCCACGCGCCTCCATGCCGCGGGCCAGCATAACGAACTTCTCTATGTCGATGGCGGCCCCTCGACCACGCAAACGGTCGGCCATGTCCGCATGCGCGGCCGCGAAGTCTTCCGCCATGCCGTCGTCAACCTGGCCGAGGTCCTGAACGAGACGATGGAAGCCGCCGGCCTCACCGCCGAGGATATCGACTGGGTCGTGCCGCACCAGGCCAATGCGCGCATCCTCGATGCGACCGCCAAGAAATTGAGCCTCGATCCCGCCAAAGTCATCGTCACGGTGGACCAGCATGCCAACACATCGGCTGCCTCGGTCCCGCTCGCCTTCGATGTCGCAGTGCGCGACGGACGCATCAAAAAGGGCGACATGGTGGTCATGGAAGCCATGGGCGGCGGCCTAACTTGGGGTGCAGCCGCGCTTCGCTATTGAACTTGCACGTAAATTGCGCAAGGTTACCGCGAGTCGGTCCTCCGGGCTGACCTAAGTTTTTGAGTCCGCGACCTAATCTCCTTAAAGGTCGCTAGAGGGGCGGGAGAAGGAAATGGCCGATTTGGGTGTTGCACGCGCTGCGAGCATGAGTGAGGACGAGACCGGGACGCTGACGCGCGCGGATCTCGCCGACGTCGTTCATCTGAAGCTCGGCCTGAGCCGCGCGGAGTCGGCCTCGCTGGTCGAGCGCGTCCTCTATCACATGTGCAATTCGCTCTCGGACGGCCAAAACGTCAAGATTTCGGGCTTCGGCAGCTTCGTGCTGCGCGACAAGGGCGAGCGTATCGGTCGCAACCCCAAGACCGGGGTCGAAGTGCCGATCGCGCCGCGCCGCGTGATGACCTTCCGCGCCAGCCAGATCATGCGCGACAAGATCGCCGGCTAGGCGAGACGTTGGACAAGGACCCCGACGCCTTTCGCACGATCGGTGAATTGTCCGAAGAGCTGGGCATCGCCCAGCACATCCTGCGCTACTGGGAAACCAAGTTTCCGCAATTGAAGCCGCTCAAGCGGGCCGGTAACCGTCGTTACTATCGCGCGTCGGACGTCGAGATCGTTCGCCGCATCGACCAGCTGCTCAACCGCGAAGGCTATACGGTGAAGGGCGCGCAAAAGGCGCTGCGCGAGGGCGGTGGCGAGCCGGTCCTCGACGATCTCTCGGCATTGAAGGCGATCCGCACCCGCATCGCGCGCGCGCTCGACGCCTAGAGGTCCTTGGGGCGCGTGAAGCGCTTCAGCTCCGCCATTCCCGTATCGAGCTCGCTCCACTGGCAATCGAACAGGATCTCGGCCAGCGCCGCAGTCGGATATTTGCGCACCATCACCGATCGTCCCGGCCCGTTGCTGCCGCGCGTAAGCCGCGTCGCCAATTCCTCCATGCCGGGATTATGTCCCACCAGCATGAGCCGGTCGCACCGCGCCTGGCGCACGAGGTCGAGCAGCCCGGCATAACTCGCGCCATAGATCGAAGGCACGGTGACTGGCGCGGGCAGTTCGGGAAACGCCTTGCGCAGGCCCGACACCGTCTGCTGCACGCGCACCGCATTGCTGGCCCAGATGAGGTCGGGCGGCGCGATATCCTGGAGAAAGGCACCCATTTGCGCTGCCGCCTTCACCCCGCGCGGCGACAAAGGCCGGTCGATATCGGCGAGGCGATGATCCCCCCAATCGGACTTTGCATGACGCAACAGATAGAGCTCAGGCATCGTCCCCCACTCCTTCCTTGCTACGTTCCGAGGCTACCCGAAACGCGGTGCGGTCGGCAATCCGCGCCACGGCTTCCTCTAGCGGCACGCGGTCGACCGACACGCCTTCGGGAAAAGCGGTCATCAGCCGCGACGGGCTGGCCGCCGAGAGCAGCACGAAGAAGCCGCCATCACCCTCGCGCCGCACAAGTCGGCCGTAGGCTTGGGCCAGCTTGGCGCGCACGACCTTGTCGTCATAGCCGCTGCCGCCACCCGCCAGCCGCCGTGCGCCATGCAGTACCGTCGGACGCGGCCATGGCACGCGCTCCATCACCACCAACCGCAGCGAATCCCCAGGTACATCGACCCCGTCGCGCAGCGCATCGGTGCCGAGCAGGCTCGCCTTGGGATCGTCGCGGAACATGTCGATCAGCGTGCCGGTATCGATCGGATCGACATGCTGGGCATGGAGCGGCAGTCCCGCGCGCGCCAGCCGGTCGGCAATCCGCGCATGCACCGCTCGCAGCCGCTTGATCGCAGTGAACAGCCCCAGCGTCCCGCCGCCCGCCGCCTCGATCAGCCGCGCATAGGCGCCCGCCAGCGCCGGAATATTGTCGCGGCCAAGATCATTGACCACCAGCACCTGCGTCTGGCCCGCATAATCGAACGGGCTCTTCGCCTCGAAATGGCGGACGGGTGCGTCGAGATGGACGGCGCCGGTGCGTTGGTCCGCCTCGTCCCAATCCTCCGCGCCTTTCAGCGTCGCCGAGGTCACGACCACGCTATGCGACGGCTCGATCACGGCCTTGGCCAACGGCCGCGTCGGATCAAGCCAATGGCGATGCAGGCCAAGATCATATTCGCGCCCCTCGACGCGGTAGATTGCCAGCCAGTCGACGAAATCGGGATCGGCCGGCCCGCCGACGCGCCCCAGCATCGCCATCCAGCCGCTAATCTCGTCGCGCCGCCAGCCGAGCGAATTGATCGCCCCTTCGACCCGCGCACGTGCCGGGCTGTCGAGCCAGTCGGGCGCATCCTCGAGCACCGCTTCCAGCCGCTGCGACAACTTGGCCATCGGCTTGGCGAGCGCTTCCAACGCCTCCAACGCCGCACTTGCCGCCTCGACCAGGGGCCCGTCAGGCTCGACCATCTCGGTCTCGAGCCCATAGCCCGCATCCTGCGCCTTCGCCCGCGCATAGGTCATGTCGCGCACCGCCGCGAACAGCTTCTCGAACGGTCCCCAAGGGTCGCCCTCGCCGATCCGCGCCAGCCAGCCTTCGCTGTTCAATTTGCCCGCTGCCTCGACAATATCGGCGATCGCCTGGCTGCCTTCCTCGTCATAGCTGGCAAGGTCCATCAGCCTTGCCGCCAGCCCCCGTCGCCGCCCGCGATGCTTGCCTTCGGGGCCGATGACCCAGCGCCTGAGATCGATCGCCTCGCGCCCCGTCAGCGCCGCCGAAAAGGTCGAATCCGCCGCATCGAAGAGGTGATGCCCTTCGTCGAACACGATCCGGCTCGGCGCATCGGGCCGCCCCCGCGCCGCGCCGATCAGGACCAACGCATGGTTGGCGATGACAAGGTCGGCCTCGCGCCCCGCTTTCTCGGCGCGTTCGATGAAGCATTTGCGATAATGCGCGCAGCCCGCATAGACGCACTCGCCGCGTCGGTCGGTGAGCGCGGTCGCGCCGGCGCGCCTGAACAGGCTCGGCAACCAGCCGGGCATGTCGCCGCCGACCATGTCGCCATCCTTCGAATAGGCCGCCCAGCGCGCCACCAGCTGCGCCAACACCGCCGCACGGCCCGAAAAGCCGCCCTGCATCGCATCTTCGAGATTGAGCAGGCAGAGATAATTTTCGCGCCCCTTGCGCACGACGATCCGCTGTTTCCGCGCGGCGGGGTCCGGCTCGATCCGCGGCCCTTCGGCATCGAGCTGCCGCTGCAATGCCTTGGTGTAGGTCGACACCCAGACCGTCCCGCCCGATTTCTCCGCCCAGACCGTCGCGGGGGCGAGATAGGCCAATGTCTTGCCGATCCCCGTCCCCGCATTGGCGAGCAGCACATTGGGCTGCCCGGCGCGCGGCCGCGGATCGAAGACCGGCGCGATCTCCGCCGCCATCTTTCGCTGGCCCTCGCGCGCCTCCGCACCTGTCCCGAGAAAGCGATCGAGCCGCTGCAGGCTCTCAACTTCATCGACGCGCACAGTGCGCGGCTGGCTTGCCTCGGCATGCTCGTCCCATTCGGGCAGGCGCGTGAACAGGCTGCGCTCCATCTCGCCCGGCGTCTGCAGTTGGGCCGTCAGGATCGGTGACCAGGTCCACCCATTGCGCGACAATGCAAGGTTGACCGTCCACGCCCCCTCCCGCTCCGCCCAGTCCGGCTCCTTGGTGCGCGCCACCAAAGCCTCGGCAATCGCCTTCAATGCCAGCACCGCCGCTTCGTCATCAGCAGGCAGATCGATCCCGACCGCGCGCGCCATCCCCTTCACCGTCGGCACGGCAAAGCGCGCCGGATGGATGAAGGCGAACAGCTCCAACAAATCGAGCCCCGACAGTTCGCCGGTCCCCAACCGTCCGCCCACCAACGGCGCGTTGAGGATGAGGTGCGGCGTCTCCGCCGCCAGCTTCATCGCTTCGCCTCGCCCGACCGAACGCACCTGCCCCTCCGGGTCGGCGACCCAGATACCCGCATGGGTCGCATGCAGGGCGGGAAGTGGCGGCAGGAGACTCATGTGAAATCTTCTAAGTCACGAGAACGAAAGGGCAACAGTCCTTGTGGGCAGATTGACGGCGCGACCGGCTTGCGTCAGCTTGCCGCGCCATGACCGAGACCTTCACGCCCGCCGATCGCCGCGCGCTCATCGAGGCCCTGCCCAAGGCCGAACTGCACCTCCATATCGAAGGCTCGCTGGAGCCCGAATTGCTGTTCGAACTTGCCCAGCGCAATCAGGTGGAAATCCCCTTCGACAGCGTCGAGGCGGTCCGCGCCGCCTACGATTTCTCGAACCTGCAGGACTTTCTCGACATCTACTATCAGGGGATGAGCGTGCTGCTCCACGAGCAGGATTTCTACGACCTCACCATGGCTTACTTGAAGCGCGTCCATCAGGACGGCGTGGTCCATGTCGAGATCTTCTTCGATCCGCAGGGCCATACCGAGCGCGGCGTTGCCTTCGACACGGTCATCAAGGGCATCACCCGCGCACTCGACGATGGCGAGGAGCAACTCGGCATTACCCACCGCCTGATCATGTGTTTCCTCCGGCATCTCGACGAGGAAGCGGCCTTCGAAACGCTCGAACAGGCCAAGCCATGGCTGAATCGCATTCACGGGGTCGGGCTGGACTCAAGCGAAGTCGGCCACCCGCCGAGCAAGTTTGAAAAAGTCTTCGCCAAGGCGCGTGCCATGGGGCTCTTCCCGACCGCCCATGCCGGCGAGGAGGGTCCGCCCGAATATGTCCACGAGGCGCTCGACTTGCTGCAGGTCCGCCGTATCGACCATGGCAACCGCGCGCTCGAAGATGCCGCGCTGACGCAGCGTATCGCCGATGAGGGCCTCACCCTCACCGTCTGTCCGCTATCCAATCTCAAACTGTGCGTCATCGACCGGATCGAGGACAGCCCGGTACGCAAGATGCTCGATGCGGGCTTGCGCGCCACCATCAACAGCGACGATCCCGCTTATTTCGGCGGCTATGTGAACGACAATTTCCAAGCCATCGCCGACGCGCTCGACCTCGACCGCGAGGAAATCCTGACCCTTGCCCGCAACGGCTTTGAAGGCGCGCTGATCGACGCCGACGTGCGCCAGCGCCACCTCGACAGGATCGCGTCGCTGTGAGCCACAAGGTCTGGATCAGCGCCGACGAATTGCTCGCCGACAGCTTCAAGCTGGCGCGGCAAGTGCTCGAGAGCGAATTCGCGCCGACCCATCTCGTCGGAATCTGGCGCGGCGGGGCACCGGTCGGCATTGCGGTCCAGGAACTGCTCGCGTTCCACGGCCAGGATTGCGATCACATCTCCATCCGCACGTCCTCCTATTCGGGCATCGACAAGCAGGACAAGGAAGTGCGGGTTTTTGCGCTCGGCTACCTTATCGACACGCTCAATCCCGAAGACCGCCTGCTCGTCATCGATGACGTGTTCGACACCGGCAAATCGATCCAGGCCTTCCTCGAGGAACTCCGCGCCCGCTGCCGCCACAACATGCCGCGCGAGACGCGCATCGCCACGGTCTATTACAAGCCCAGCCGCAACCAGACCGACCTCAAGCCCGATTATCACGTCCACGAATGCGACGATTGGCTCGTCTTCCCGCATGAAATTTGCGGACTGTCTGAAGAAGAGATCGCCGCTCACAAGCCGCAGGCCGAGACGATCCTCAAGGACTAAGGCACTCCGTTACGGTTGATGCGGCGCACAAAGCGCGATAATCGCCACGCCATGTTGAACCGAGACGAACTTTCCGCCGCTGCCCGCAACTCCAAGGCCTGGCCCTATGAAGAGGCCAAGCGCATTGCGAAACGCTTCCCCGAGGGGAAAGCGGAGCCGGTCGTGTTCGAAACGGGCTACGGCCCGTCGGGTCTGCCGCATATCGGCACGTTCAACGAAGTGTTGCGCACCACGATGGTCCGCCGCGCCTACGAAGAATTGATGGGCTACGCGCCCGAAGATGGCCGCACCCGCCTCATCGCTTTCTCGGACGACATGGACGGCCTGCGCAAGGTGCCCGACAACGTGCCCAATGGCGAGATGCTGGCCGACAATCTCGGCAAGCCGCTGAGCCGCATCCCCAATCCGTTCGACACGGATGACGAGAGCTTTGCCGCGCACAACAATGCGCTGCTGCAGCGCTTCCTCGACCAATATGGTTTCGACTACGAATTCGCTTCGGCTGCTGACAAGTATAACAACGGCGCGTTCGACGATGCGCTGCGCACCGTGCTGCGCCAGAACCAGGCGATCCTCGACATCATGCTGCCGACGCTGCGCGAAGAGCGCCGCGCCACCTATTCGCCCATCCTGCCTGTCTCGCCGACCACCGGTCGCGTCCTCCAGGTTCCGGTCGAGATCGTCGATGCCGACGCCGGCACGATCCGCTTCACCGACGAAGATGGCAGCACCGTCGAACAGTCGGCGCTGGGCGGCCAATCGAAGTGCCAGTGGAAGGTCGACTGGGCGATGCGCTGGGTCGCCCTTGGCGTCGACTATGAAATGTACGGCAAGGATTTGACCGATAGCGGCGTCCAGTCAGGCCGCATCGCCAAGGTACTGGGCGGCCGCAAGCCCGAGGGCATGATCTACGAGATGTTCCTCGACGCCAATGGCGAGAAGATTTCCAAGTCGAAGGGCAACGGCCTCTCGATCGAGGAATGGCTGACCTATGGCAGCGAAGAGAGCCTCTCATTCTACATCTATCGCGAGCCCAAGAAGGCCAAGAATCTCCACCTCGGCCTCGTTCCGCGCGCGGTCGACGAATATTGGCAGTTTCGCGGCAATTATGACAACCAGCCGATCGAGAAGAAGCTCGGCAATCCGGTGCATCACGTCCATTCCGGACGCGTGCCCGACAAGACGCTGCCGCTGACCTACGGCCTGCTCCTCAACCTCGTCAGTCTGCCCGGCGTCCAGGACAAGGACATCGCCTGGAAGTTCGTGCAGCGCTATGCGCCTGAATCCTCGCCCGAGAGCGATCCTGAACTCGACAAGCTGATCGGCCTTGCGGTCAATTATGCCCGCGACTTCGTCGTACCCGGCCTCGCGCGCCGTGCGCCGGTCGGGCAGGAAGTCGATGCCCTTAAGGAGCTGGACGAGAAGCTTGCAGCGCTCCCCGCGGATGCGACGGGCGAAGACATCCAGAACATCGTCTTCGAGGTCGGCAAAAATTACGAATTCGAGACGCTGCGCCACTGGTTCCAGGCGCTTTACGAGACCCTGCTCGGCTCGAGCCAAGGCCCGCGCATGGGTAGCTTCATCGCGCTTTACGGCATCGAGGAAACCCGCAAGCTGATCGCCGAAGCGCTCGCCGCCTAGTCGAGCGCGGCGAGCAGGGTTTCCGCGTCCGCCTCGACCCCTTCCAGCCGCAGTACCTCCGCCAAGGCATCCTCGCGCTCGACCTCGATATCGGGCGCGACCCCGGTGCCTTCCCAGCTCTCTCCCGTATCAGGGTCGAAAGTGCGGCCATGCGGGATGAACGTCCCGAAGCGCGTGCCGAGCAATTCGCCGCCGCCGAAATGCGCGCCGCCACCGGTCGCTTCGCCGACCAACGTCGCGCGCCCGGTGCGCTTGAGCACCAGAGAAAGATGCTCGCCAGCCGAGAAAGTCCCCTTGGACGTCAGCAGATAAACCTTGGTGTCGGCCAGCGATGCGCCGCCTGTCGCAGGCGCGGTGTAATGAGTGAGGTAGACGAGGCCATCAGGGGCGTCGGTCTCCCGCAGGCGCACATCGCCATTGCGCGCGCTTTCCAGCATGGGGGCCCCGCTGCCTGAAGCCACGGCCTCGCGCATCTGCATGATCACGAGGTCCTGCGGGTCGGCGAACAGCTCGGCGAACAGGATGTCCATCTCGCTCAGGAAACCGCCGCGATGCGCGCGGGCATCGATGATGAGGGATTCAGCGCCCGCATAGTCTGCCAGCGCCGCGCGCGTGGCCTCCAGCGTGGTCTCGTTCCCAGGGAAAGCGTCGTAGCGCATATAGGCCACGCCATCGGCGAGCCAGCCGCTGCGCGTCAGCCCGTTATAGTCGGGCCCCGGCATGCCCATGCGCGGCCTCTCGCCCTCATCATCGCGCGGCGGGCGATAGCCGACGCGCAAGTGCCGGTCGCGGCTGACCTCGCGCATGTCGCGGGTCAATTGGCGCGAAAATTCGTGCACGTCGGTGAGGTCGTCATAGGCGCCCGCCGCCAGCTTGCCGCGCAGCGCGGCCGCATATTGATGCCCGACATCGGCGAAGACATATCGTTCCTCGAGCAGCCCAGCGAGCTGCTCCACAACGATTGCGCGTTCATCGGCAGTCACGGGTGCCGGGTCATCCGACTGCCCAAGCGCGGCGGCATCGGCAGCCGACATTCCGAACGGGGTCGGGACCATGGCCAGCGCACCGGCGCAAAGCAGCAGGGAAAGAGGGCGGGCAATGTTCATGACTGGCACCTTCACTTGATGAGATTGCCCTCATCTTAGTCCCGATGGCCAACACCCTTTCTGCAATTTTCGTGCATCAGTTGCCAAATTCTGGCAAGTAGGGCGGCAATGCTCGACGAAATCGACCTCCAACTGCTCGACCTGATGCAGCGTGATGCGGCCCGCACGGCGGATTCGTTGAGCGAGGATGTGCCGCTGTCCCCATCTGCCATTTCGCGGCGGCTGCGACGGCTCCGCAAGCACGGTTGGATTGCACAGACCATCGCGCTGCCTGCCGCCAAACTGACGACCGATCGCCTGCAGGCGCTGGTCATCGCGCAATGGAGCAAGGGCAGCAGTCGCGGAGAACGGGACCGCAAGCTGCGCGCGCTACGCGCGGTCGACGAGGTCCAGCAACTCTACGAAATTACCGGCCAGCTCGACCTCATGATGATGCTCAACTGCGCCAACATGAACGAACTGACCGGTTTCGTGGAACGTCATCTCGACGAGCCGCTGATCGAGCGGCGCGAGACGCATTTCATCATGCGCACCGAAAAGGTCGCCCCCTTCGTGAGGCTGCAACCCCGGCGCGACTAGGCTTGAAGCTTATTCTTCTTCTTCAGCGCTGTACGACTGGACCGGATCGGTCGGCTGGGGGCCGCCCGTCTGATTGACGTCGGGCGCGCCGCGACCGCCGCCATAGCCCTTCGCACCGGTGGCATTGGCACCGGCATGACGCTGGCTGTCAGGCTGGTTGGTCTGCGCGACCTCGCCCGTCGACTGGATCGACGGACCGCCCGTATAGGCTTGATTCTTATTACTATTGACATCTGCCATGGTGAATCTCCTTCACTCTAACCAGCGAAGGAGACCGTGGCAGGGTTCCCTATTTGCGCTTCGCTTTGCCCTTCGGCTTGGGCGCCTTGCCGCCCTTCGCCTTGAGTTCGGCCAGTCGCGCCTCGAGCTCTTCTTCGCGCCGCATCGCGCTCACGTCGGCATGCCCACCATCATCGGCCGACATGCGATCGAGCAGCGCACGCACCTTGGAGACCATGTCGCCGGCTTCGCGTTCGCGCTTGACCGCACCGGTCACGCTCGCCCCGCCCGCCGCAATCGCAGCAGCAACATCGGCGCGCACTTTTTCGATCTCGGGGTCGAGGTCGGCAATCGCCTTGTCGAGTTCGGCGGCCTGGGCTTTGAGACCTGCGGCCTGCTCGGCAAGTGCGCCGGCTTCGGTTTCGCGGGCCATCTGCCGTGCCAGCACGTCGCGCGCCAGATCGTCATGGTCCTTCGACAGCGCATAGGCCGCATCCTCGCCGAGCGACTTGGCTTCAGCCAGGCGCTGGTTGCGCAGTTCGAGTGCCTTGTCATGATTGGATAGCGCATCGCGCCGCGCCCGCTGCAGGCGCTCGCGGCTTGCTTCCAGGTCGCGCACCGCTTGCTTGAGCAGTGCGGGACCCGTCGCCTTTTCGGCCTTGGTCAGCGCGGAGTCGATCCCACCAGCGACGATCCGCTTGGCCCGCGTGAAGAAATTGTCGGATTTACCCATCACTCTACCCCCAAATACGCAACGCGTCCCTACCGATTACTTATGGCAGGTTCTGATCCAGATCATAGACCCGAATTCGTAAACAAAAGGGGCGCTGCATCGGCTGCAGCGCCCCTCATTGCCCGGCGATGCTCTCGCCTACCAGAAGAAGTTGTAGATCACGTCCACCACTTCACCGCTATAGATGTCGACGAGCAGGGCATCGTCATAATAGCGGACCCAGCGATAGGGACCGTAGACCGGCGGCAGGCGATACTGCCACGGATCGTTGATCCAGAAACGATGGCCGTAATAAGCCGGCCGCATATACCAGCCGACATTGTAGCGCCGGTAATTCCACCCGAACGGATCCGAGTAGAAGGCCAGCCGGAACAGCGAGCGGTTGCGGTCGCGATAATGACGCCAATTATAGCGACGGTCGGAACGCCAGTGATTGCGCTCCCAGCGGCGATGGTCGCGATAGCCCTCACGGCGGCCATCGCGATAGCCGTCGCGATAGCCATCACGATTACCGGCCCGGCGTCCGTCGCGGTTACCGTCACGGGTACGATCGCGGCGGGTGCCGTCGACCTGTTCGCGGCGACCGTCACGGATCCGGCGCTGGCCGTCATCATAGCGACTCCAATCCTCGCGCACGCGCGGGTTCTGGCCGTCGGCATTTCGCCGCTCGAGGCGGGCCTGGCGATCGTTGGGACGCGTCACGCGGTCGAGATTGCGATCGGCGCGCCGTTCCTGGCGCTGCGCATCCTCGAGACGACGATCGGCGCGGCGCTCGGGGCGACTGCCCTGCGTGAAGTTGCGGTCGGTCCGGCGTTCGACGCGCTGGGCGCGGTCGAGCTGACGATCGGTCCGACGTTCGCGTCGTTCGGCCCGTTCGACGCGGTTGGAACGGTTGGTGGTGGCCGCGCGGCGCTCCGAGCGGCGCTCGGTGCGGGCTTCGCTGCGCGCCGGCCTCGAGGCACGGCGTTCGCTTCTCGCTTCGCTGCGGCTGGCGCGGCGTTCGCTGCGCGCCTTGGCCCTGTTGGGGCGGTCGACGCGATCGGACCTGTCGACCCTCTGGCCGCGGTCCTGGTTCATTTCCATCGTCGAGGCTTCGGCTGCCGCAGGGGCCGCCAGCGCCATGGCGATGACAAGGGTCAGTGCACTACGCATGACGCTGTCTCCTTTCGGAATACGCTTGGTACAATTTTTTACAGAAGTTTAATTGCCGTCGCCGCCTGACCCTAAGCTGAACCCTTCTGTCAGGTTCGAATCAGCCGTTTGGACGGCCTGCGGGGCCGATGCCTGGCGAATGCGACGCGCTGCGAGCTGGGCCGCCTTGCGAATCCGGGGCCCCGCGCCGCACGGACAGCGATTGGGGATCGCCGCCAATTCCTCTTCGGTCGGCGCGCTATTGACCGCCAGCAGCGCGGATAGCGCGCACATGAAGCCCGGATCGCAAAAACCGCACAGGCTCACCTGCTCGTCTTCCCAGGCAGAAAATAACGGGTCGTCGGGCGCCAGTCCCTCGACCGTCTGCACCACTGCGCCCTCGGCCCGCGCGATGGTCAGCGTGCAGCTGCGCACCGCCTGGCCATCGACCAGCACGGTGCAGGCATGGCAGCTCTGGTCGTCGCAACCATATTTGGCGCTGGTGATGTTCGCCGCGTCGCGCAGCGCGAACAACAAGGGCGTCTGGGGATCGAGGTCGAAGGCCAGCGGGCGGCCGTTCAAGGTGAAGCGCGTCATGCCGGCAGACTAGGTCCTAAGTCCATGGTTGCAATACATCGTTTCGGAGGCATTATGGATGCCGTTCGTAGTGTAGCTTATTGTAAGAGCGTGGGGAGATTATGGGGGGTATGGATACGGCCAAGGGCCGGATCGGTGCGCTTGTGCGCGGGGAGGCAAACAAGGGCCATACACCGATCCTGTTCCTGCATGGCGTGGGGTCCGACAAGGGTGTCTGGGCGCCACAGGTCAAACATTTTGCCGAGCGGCGGCCAGCAATTGCCGCTGATTATCCGGGCTACGGCCAGTCGGGCCTGCCGCTCGAGGCAACGCGCGAGGATTTCGCCGATGCGATGATCGCGCTCCTGGACCGGCTCGAGATCGAGCGCGCGCATATTTGTGGTCTCTCGCTTGGCGGCATCATCGCCATGCTGATGGCCGACCGCGCACCGTCGCGGATCGCCAGCCTGATCCTCGCCAATACGTTTGCGCGCCATCCCGACGGCCGCGACATTCACGACAATTCGATCGAAGGCGCGCGCCGCTTCGGCATGTCCGGCCTCGCGCGCGACCGTGTCGACCGGCTGCTCGGCGACAATCCGCCGCCCGGCCTGCGCGAGGAAACGATCGCGGTCATGAGCAAGATTCCCGAGGCCGCCTATCGCATGGGCGCCCGGGCCGTCTGGCTCGCCGACCTCACCAGCGTCGCGCAGAAGATCACCCGCCCGACCCTTGTCCTGTGCGGCGAGAAGGACGTGGTCACCCCGCCCGAATTGTCGAACGCGCTTGCCGATCTCATCGAGGGCGCGGAGCGGCTCGACATTCCCGAAGCGGGACATTTATCCAACGCCGAACGGCCCGAGGCCTTTAACCATGCAGTGGAGCAATTCCTCTCCACCGTGGAGCAAAAAGTCTAACCTTACCGCCATTTTAACCTTACCGCTTAGGCCGATATTCGCCTTGCCCTGCGACAAGCGGGGCCATGGAACGCAATTCGCATCGCTTCGCCATCGCAGCAGCAGGCCTCGCCCTGCTGGGTTTTGCCGCGCCTGCAAGTGCCACCGATTATGATTCGCCGCCGCCGACGCTGGCCATTTCCGCAGCGCCGGTCGTCTCGAGCGCCAAGAGCGAAGCCTTGCTCGGCCGCCCGTCGGCGCTCGAAGCCGTTACGCAGGGTCAGCGTCTCGGGACCTTTGCGCATGCCAATGCCGGCGCCATTCCGATCCCGTCTTCCTATCCCGACCGCTCGCGCCGCGCGATGTTCGCGCCCAAGCTGCGCACCGCGCATGCCACGCGCCCCGATGTCTTCGGCTCGGTCGCCCTCGGCGTCACCCGCACGCCGTTCGATGCGCGCTGGGCCGGCGTCTTCGCCGACAATCGCCTCGGTAGCGCGCGCCGCGTCGCCACCGATCTTGCCGATGCCGACCGCATGGAAGCGATCAAGACGATCAATGCCTATGTGAATGCGCGCGTCGCCTTCACCGAGGATCGCGATCAGTATCGCGTCGCCGACCGTTGGAGCCGCGCTGCAGACACGCTAGCGCGCGGTGCGGGCGACTGCGAAGATTATGCCATCGCCAAGATGCAGATGCTGCGCGCCGCCGGTTTTGCCGAAGAGGATCTCTACCTAGTCGTGCTCAAGGACCTCGTCCGCCGCGCCGATCACGCAGTGCTGGTGGTCCGTCACGAGGGCCGCTTCCTCGTGCTCGACAATGGCACTGACAAGATCCTCGATAGCGATGCCGTGCGCGACTACCGCCCGATCCTCACCTATTCGGCAGGCCAGAGCTGGACGCACGGCTATTCGCGTCCGCAGGCGCCGGCTTTCAGCACCCCGATCCGCGTCGCCTCGCTTTAGGCTTTAGCGCTCGCGCAGCGCTTCCGAACGGGCCTTGTTGAACGGCTTCATCAGGTAAGCCAGCACGCTCTTGCGGCCGGTGATGATCTGTGTGTCGGTCATCATGCCGGGCGTGATCGGCAAACGGGTCGCACCCGCCTGCAGATAGGCGACTTCGGTCTCCACGATCACGTTGAAATAGGCCTCGCGCTCGACCTCGTCATAAATGCTGTCGGCGCTGATCTCGACGACCCGACCCTTGAGGCCCCCATAGATGGAGAAATCGTAGGCGGTCACGGTCACCAGCGCCTCGTCCCCTACGGCGACGAAAGCGATGTCCGAGGGCCGCACGCGGGTTTCGACCAGCAATTTGTCGCCCACCGGCACGACTTCCATCACGCTTTCACCCGCCTGGACGAAGCCGCCGATGGTGGTGACAGCGAGGTTGTTGACCACGCCTTCGACCGGCGAGCGCAATTCGGTCCGCGCCACGCGCCCTTCGGCGCCGCGCAGGCTCTCGCGATTGACCGCGATCCGGCTCGCCACCTGGCTGCGCTCGTCCAGTGCCTGCTGGCGGAAGTCGGCGCGCGCCTCGGCGGCCTGCGCATTGGCTTCGGCAATCGCGGCCTGTGCCCGGCTACGCTGTTCGCGTGCCGAGGCGATGCGACCTTCCAATTCGATCACTTCGCGGCGGGCCTCGTCCAGTTCGGTCTGGGGCACGATATTGCGCTGCGCCAGCGGCTCGAGGCGCGACACATTGTCGCGCGCGAGGCGCACCGAACTGGTCAAGCTGTTGATCGTGGCGGTCGCTTCATCGACATCGGCCTGGGCCTGGCGCGCCTGCGCATTGAGCGCCGTCACGCGGCTGTTGAGCGCGCTGCGACGCGCTGCGCTGACGGCACGTTCGTCGGCACAATCGGCGCCGACGCAATTGATCGAGCTGCCGGTGCCTTCGGCGCGAAGGCGCGCTTCGCGGGCTTCGAGGCTGCGCGTCTCGGCAGCGATTTCGCCGACCGCCGCAGCGCTCTGCGTATCGTCGAGCCGCGCCAGCAACTGGCCGGCCTCGACCCGCTCGCCCGAGCGCACCAGCAATTCCTCGACGATCGAAGGTTCGCTGGCTTGTATGAGCTGGACCTTAGAAGACGGAATGACTTGCCCGGGGCCGCGCGTCACTTCATCTACACGGGCAAAATTGGCCCAGACGAGAAAGGCGATGAACGCCAGCGTCACCAACAGGATGACCCGGGTCGCCCCCGACAGATTGCTCCAACGCGCAACCATCATTCGCCTCCATCACTTGGCCCGACATCTTCGCCGGCATTGTAGGTTTGTTGAAATTCGATCCGCGCCCGCGCGCCCGACGTCTTGGTGGGGTCAGGCATCGAGGGACGCCAGCCGGTCCGCGTATCGACCAGCCCGCCGACATCATTCTCGGCGCGATAGATGGTCGGGTCCTCTTCGCGGGTCGGATGTGCCTTGGGCTTGGGCGGCGGCGCGACCTCGACCAGTTCCTCGACCATCGCGATGCGGTCGGCGGGGCGCAGCGCGCTCGCTGCTGCCGGTTCGCCGATATAGCGTTCGGTGAAAGCGCCGGGGCGGCCCCAGCTGCCTGGCCAGCGATAGAAAATGTGCGTTCCGATGGTCTCGACCTTGGCCAGCATCGGGGCCCATTTCGGCGCGACATAGTCGGCATGATAATGGGTCGCCATGCCGACGCTCGGCTCGACGCGGCCGCTCAACGCTTCGGCGGCGATATCCTTGGCGCGGGCCCATGCACTGGCCGCGGGCGCGCGGTTGAGCGAGCCGTCGCAGGTGAAGCTGAACTGGCAAACCGGCTGACGCGCGCCCTGATAGACGACGCCGCAGACCGAGGCCGGGAATGCGGGATGCTTGACCCGGTTAAGCACGACCTGCGCGACGGCGCGGCGACCCTGCACCGGCTCGAAACCGGCTTCGTAATAGATGGCCTGCGTGAGGCAGAGATGGGCGCGGCCATGATCGCGCGTCCCTGCGCTCGCCCCGGCAAAGCGGGCAGCGGCAGGATTGGGTCCGCCGGCATAAGGAAGCGAGGCATTGATCGACTGGGCATCATTGCCGACCGCGCGCATGTCGACCGACGCTTCGCCCGTCGTGGCTGCGACGAGGGTCGCGCCCTGCAGCGAGGCGCTCGCCACATTGCGCGGCGCGACATCGGCATGCGCATCACTCGGCGACTGCGGCCACAGCAAGGCGGCCAGCACCAGCGGCACAAGCAGCAACAGCGCCAGCCCGGCACGTTGGAGGGAGGTGCGCAGCGGCATCATCCCGCCCCCTCGCGCTTCTTGGCAGCCGCCTCGTTGAGCTTGGCCATGACCTCGTCGCGCGGGCCGTCGGCCACAACGCGGCCCTTGTCGATCACCAGCAGGCGGTCGACGAGGCTAAGCATCGCATGGCGGTGCGTCGACACGACCAGCGTCTGGTCGGCATCGATCGCGTTACCGAGCTTGTCGATGAAATAGCGTTCGGTCTGCGTATCCATCGCGCCCGTCGGCTCGTCGAGGAAGAGCAATTTGCAGTCGCTGACCAAGGCGCGGGCAAGGACGAGTAGCGAGCGCTGGCCGCCCGACAATTGGCTTCCGCGTTCGCCGACATTGAGGTCGAACCCGGCGGCACCCTGACTGAGGAACAGGTCGGCGCCCGAACGGCGAACCGCGTCGATCAGCTGCTCGTCGCTGGCGCGCGCGGCGCCCAGCATGAGGTTGTCGCGTACCGTGCCCGAGAAAAGCTCGGCGTCCTGCCCGACGAAGCGGAAGGCATCGCGGATCTGGTGCGGGTGATATTGGCGACTGTCGAGGCCATCGATGCTCATCACGCCTTCGGTCGGTGCGTAGAGCCCGCACAGCAGGCGCCCGAAGGTCGACTTGCCCGAGGCGACGCGGCCGATCACCCCGATCCGCTCGCCCGGATTGATCGACAGGCTGACGTCGGCAAGGCTGTCGCCGGCGGCTTCGGGATAGCGGAAAGAGACGCGGTCGAACTTGACCTGGCCGGCACGGATTTCGGGGACAACGCTGCGCGCTTCGGCGCTGCGCTCGTCGGGCGCCATCATCATCGCCTGCAGGCTGTCGAGCGTGGCGCTTGCCGTCTTGGCGCGGGTCAGGAGGAAGGCGAACTGGCCGACCGGCGCCATGGCGCGACCGGCGATCATGACGATGGCGATGATCGCACCCATGGTGATGTCGCCGGCATGGAAGAGATAGAAACCGCCGATGATCAGCGCGACGCTCATCGCCTGCTGCGTCACGGCGGCCAGGTTGACCGCGATGGCGGTCAGGCGGCGCATCTTCTCCTGCGTATTCGCGGCCATGCCCGAGAAGCGACGCCAGCGACCCAGCATCTGCCCTTCGGCGCGCGCGGCTTTCAGCGTTTCCGCCCCGCCAATCGCTTCGACCAGCACGCTATGCTGCAGGGAGCTGTCCGCCTGCGCATCGAGCGCGGTGCGACCCATCGCCTTTTGCAGCAGCACCCCGACCACCAGCATGATGGTGATGAGCACGATCGGCACGAAAACCAGCCAGCCGGCCAGCATCGCGATGAAGACGAGGAAGATCGCCATGAAAGCGATGTCGACGAGCAGCACGACGCTGGTCGAGGCGAAGAAATCGCGCACGCTTTCATATTCGCTCACCCGCCGCGCGAACGCGCCGGTCGAGCCTTTCCGCTCGGCGAGCGGGAGGTTCATCACCTTCTCGAAAATCTTCTGCGAATAGCGTTCGTCGAGCTTGCGCCCGATATCGTCGACCAGCCGCGAGCGAGCGAGGCGCAGGATATAGTCGAACACCAGCGCCAGCCCGACACCCGCCGCGAGCACCCAGAGCGAGCTCACCGCATTGTTGGGAATGACCCGGTCATAGACGTTCATGGTGAAGAGCGGCACGGCGAGCGCCAGCAGGTTGATCACCGCGGCGGCCAGGATGACCGGCCAGAAACTCTTGCGCGCTTTCCAGACTTCCGACCAGAACCAGTGACTGCGCTTGGCCTTGTCCCAGGGGCGTTCGCCTTCGCGCTCGCGCGTCGGATCGGCTTCGACCAGCACGACGCGGCCGGTGGCGGCGTCGGCAACTTCGCTACGCTCGACCCAGAGCGGTTCCTCGATGCCGGGCGCATAAACGAGCGCCTGCTTGCCCTCGATCTCGATCAGCACCGCAGCGCGGCCGCCTTCAAGCTCGAGGATGGCGGGAAGCTCGCGCTCCTTGATCGCCCCGACACGGCGGGACGTCGCGGTGCCGCGCATCCCGACCTGGTCGAGCGCGGGTTCGATCTGGTGGAAGGGAAGCAGGCCCTGTTCGTCGAGGGCCAGTCCCGCGCGCAGCGTTACCGGCGATGAAGGCCGGTCGCTCGCGCGCGCGACAAAAGCGAGGCAGTCGAGGACGGGGTCGAGTTCACGCGGGTTTTCCGCGACAAGCCAATTAGCGAAACTCATACCCCATCCCTAACTTCTACTCGTCCGAGGCCGGCGGGCCCATGACCGGATATTCGAGGCTTTCCTCGGCACGGTCGGTCGCCGGGACCGGATTGACCCAATATTCGCGCCGATCTTCCTCGTACGCATTGCGTGCCATGTCGACATTCATGGCTTCGACGAGGCGATTGACCGAGGCGAGCACGCGATATTGCGCATAAAGCTGCGCGAGGCGTGCGGTTTCGAGCTGCGCCATCGCATTGTAGCGCGTGTTCTGCGCATCGAGCACGTCGAGCAGCGAACGACGGCCGACACCGAACTGCTCGCGATAGGAGAGCAGGAGGTCGTCCGAAATGCGCGACTGTTCGGCCAGCTCGGTGACCAGGCGACCCTGGTTGACGAGGCGGGTCCATGCGCTGCGGGTCGACTCTTCGGCATTGCGCTGCGTCTCGAACAGGCGGGCATGGGCCTGGTCGGCACGGGCCTGCTGTTCGCGCACATTGTAGATGTTGGTGGCGCCGTTGAAGACGGTCCAGCGCACCACGCCGAGGGCCTGATAGTCCTCGGTCACGCCGGCAAAGCCGTCAATGTCTTCGCCATAACGGGCGCGACCTTCGACGTTGAAGCGCGGGCCCATCTCACCCTTGGCCTTGCGAATGAGTGCGCGCGCCGCGGCAAGATCGGCGACCGCTTCTTCGACCAGCGGGTTGTTGTTCTTGGCCATTTCGACCGCCATGCCGAGCGATTCCGGCATCGCACCCGACAGATCGGGCGGCATCGAGACCGCGCCCATTTCGACGCCCGACAGGCGCTCGAAGATGATTTCGGCGGTTTCGAGGTCTTCCTGCGCCTCGACGACGCGGGCATTGGCCGACTGGAGACGCTCTTGTGCCTGCTGCAGGTCGGCGATCGAGATCGAGCCCGAATCCACACCCTGCTGGAGGTCGCCCACCAGCGCGCTGTGGAAGGCGGCATTGTCCTCGGCAATCGCCACGAGGCGCTGCTGGAGGATGTAATCGATATAGGCGCGGCTGATGTTGAGCGCGATGAATTCGCTACGCTCTTCGATGCGCGCGGCGGCCGCGTCGGTGCGGGCAGCCTGATGACGGATTTCCGCCTCGCGTGCGCCGCTGTCGAACAGGAGCTGGTCGACGGTCAGCTGAATCTGGCGCGGATAAAGCGTGTCGTCGGCAATGCCGAGCGAGCGACGCGTCGGGTTGCGCAGCTCGCGCACACCCGCCGATGCCTCGACCGAGATGCGCGGATAATAGAAGCCTTCGGCCTGCTTGCGCTCATATTGGGTGGCCTGGCGATTGAAGACCGCCTGGCGAATTTCCGGGTTGGTCTGCAGCGCATAGGCGATCGCCTCGCGCAAATCGGCCCCCTGGGCCGGGGTCGCAAAAGCCACGGCCATCGATGCCGTTGCGAGTGCCAGAATATGCTTCTTCATGTCTTGCCCCTCTCTGGTCCTATGACTTGACGAGGGGGTGGCGTCCACTTGCCATCCCCCCGCCGATACGCATTAGCCGTTGATCATCGGTCCTGCGGCATCGGGTTGAAGCATCATCGCTTCTGCCCCCATATTTGCCGCAAAATCGCCGGTAAAGCCACCCGCAAGCGCACTGTCCCAAATGGGAACGGCGTCGTTTGCCGGCATGATCGCCACTTCGGGCGCCGCCTGCGGCACGCCGAGTGCATCGAGCAGCGCGTCCACGCTGCCGTCTTCGGCCAGGATCACTGCATCGGCTGCAATCCCGTCGAGACCCGCTTCACCAAGTTCGGCTGCCATCGCCGCCAGCGCGTCGCCGCCCGGCATGACGATCTCGCCGCCAAATTCCGGCGCCACCGCAACCTGCGGTTCGGCCAGCTGGTCAGCCTGGAATTCCGGCGCCACTTCCGGCTCGACCATGTCGAGACCGCTGTCGAGCGTCGGCATCTTGGCCGAGATGTTCGACGTGTCGACGCTGACTTCAGTGTCGATCGTCTCACCACCCAGCATGTCACCGTCGATCGCGACCTTGTTGGCCACCATCGGGGCGAGGCCCGGATCAATGTCGAGTTCGGGCGACACATATTGCGTGCCCTGGCTCTCCATCTCGATCATGCCCTGCATGCCGAACTTTACGTCCATCGCGGCAAAGCCGAAGCCGATCGCGAGGGCCGAACCCATCATCAGCGACTGCGAGCTGACCATGTCCAGTTCGGCCATGACGTCATTGTCCGCGCTGAGCGAAGTCTGGCTGACAGCCATGGTGGTCAATGAGTCGGTTGCAGTGCTCGAGAAGGTCACCGTGAACTGCGTGGCAGCTTCCGTGTCGCCATCGGCGTCGCGAACCGTTGCATCGAAGGTCAGGATCGCATCCTGCGGGGTCGAGTTCACCGAGATGAAGCCGATATCCGAGATCTTGAACCCGGTATCGTCAATATCGCCGCTAATGTCGCCACCCGCCAGATTACTGCCGCCACTATCTCCGACAGCGCCATTGAGGTCGACTGCAGTGCCGCTGAGGTCGCCGTTGGAAGCCGCAATCTGCGCCCCGACAATGACATAATCGCCACTATCGATCTGCATCTGTGTCAGATAGTCGTTCGGCTCGATGACGATCAGCGCATCGTTATTGTCGAGCACGACCGAGCTGAAATCGCCAAGCGCATCCCCCTGCTTCAGCATGTCGCCATTCTGGACCTGGATGGCGATCGTGGTCTCGGTCATCGTGTCGGTGTTGAGCACGCGGAGGATAACGATCGCATCCTCGTTGTTCCCGATACCATCGAGCTTGAAGAAGATCGTCGACACGCCGGCCAGCTCGGCGGGGTTGCCGCCATTACCTTCCTCGAACCCGAACGGGTTTGAGCTGTAGAAGGTCATGTCGAGCACTTCGCCCTTGCCGACGGTATCGCCCGCGACGCCGTTACTGTCATTCGACACGGTGACGTAGCTATCGCCCTGCGTCAGCAGTTCACCCGCATTGAAGACATTATCGCCGCCAGTGAGATCCAGACTGTCATTGCCCGGCGCCTTGGAGGAGTCGAACTGGACGTAGAAGCCGTCACCCGAATTGCCCGGGATATCGCTTTCCGCACGCACCGTGGTGACCGCAATGGTCGGCTGCGTATTGTCCGTCGTGCTGCTGTTCAACTGGTAGCCCGTGAAGGCCGAACCCTGCGACGTCGTCTCGATCGAGAAGCTCTGGATCGGGTCGACCGACACGGTGTAGGTGCCATTCGTCTTGTCGAAGACGATCGTACCATTCGCCGTCGCATCGCCTGCCGTGGCCGGGCCATCGTCATAGGTGAAGCTGAAGCTGAAGGTCGCCTGGTTGGCATCCTCGCTCACCCAGGTCGGCTGCGAGATATCGCCCGGATCGATGGTGTTGCCACCAATCGAAACGCCAAGTGTCAGCGAAGAGAAGTCGCTGTCAGCAGCATCAGTATAAGTCGGCGTGTCGGCGCCGACCGTATAACTGAAGTTACCGGAGGCATCGAGCTGGGTTTCGCCCATCTCGACGGCCAGCGTATCCTCGGCGTTGCCGACGGTGCCTACGATCGGACCATCGTCTTCGATCGCGAAGTAGGCGTTGGAGAGATCGATCGAGGCCGGATCGCTGCTGCCATCGGCATCGGTCGCGACGGCATTGAGCAGGATGGTACCGGGATCGAGGGTCAGGGTCGCGCTGGCGACATCGTCGTCATCGCCCGTGCTCCCGTGCCAGACATTGTTCTGCTGTGCGAAGGTGACGTCGCCATTGGTCGGGTTGATAGTGATCGTGAAGTACGACGTTGCACCCACCGAACCAGTGATCACGTTCCCGCTCTGGTTGAGCACGATCTCCGCACCCTTGCCGTCAGCGGCAGTCGGATCGAGAGCGAACAGGCCCGATGCGACGTTATTGCCGGCCAGCGAGAGAGCATAGGTGATCGTCTCGGGCTGGTCGTTGCTCGAATTGGTGAGCGTGAAGGCGCCTGCAAAGTTGGTCGTTACGCTATCAAGCGGAGCGCTGGCGCCCGGACCGTCTGGATCGGTTTCGCCGACCTCGGTCTCGTCGAGCACGAGTCCCGCAGGCACGTTGCCCGAAGGGTCGAGCACCGGCGCATCATCGGCAAAGCTGATATTGCCGCCCAGATCGACCGACTTGCTGTCGGTGGCCTGGTCGCCGTCTCCATCGGTGATGGTCACGCTGTAGATCGCGTTGACGAGACCGTCGGCCAGGGTCGAGGGACCGTCATGGTCGATCGCCTGGTGTTGGGTCACCGTCAGCTTGCCCTCGTCGGGACCGTCGGTCGTGTCGACGCCGATCACGAAGACGTAGTTGGCATTGGCGACATTGGTGAGCAGCGCTTCAGTCGACGCGATCACGAACCCGCCGACTTCGTGCAGGTAAACCGGCACGCCGTCATGGACGGTGATGTCCGAAAGGACGCCATTGGTGCCGTCATAGCCGACAACCTCGAGACTGAAGCTGTCATCGAACGCGTTCGAACCGGCCTGGCCGTCGGCACCGTAGTTTTGCGTCGTGATGCCGAAGAGCGGCAGCAGGCTGTTGGTGCTGGTGGCGGTGTCGGTGGGCGACAGGTCGGCATCGCTGGTCTGGACGGTCACGCCGGCATCGCTGGTCGGATCGGCCAGGACGAGCGTCGGGCCGTCATCTTCGAAGCCAAGATCGGCGGTGATGTCGACCATCTTGCTGACGCTGTCATTATCGTCATCGGTCGCCGTGGCACGCAGCTGGATGAGGTTGCTGCCCACCAGGGTCACGACCTGGTCGGCGCCCGAGTCCGGCGTGTGCGAGACCGCACGCTGCTGGTCGAGCGTCACGTCGCCATCGGCGGCGACGGTCAATTCGAAGACCACATATTCGACGTTGCCGTCGGTGACATAGCCCTGGACGAGGCCGGTGCCATCACCGCGCAGCTGGACGGTCCAGCCGGTGGCAGTATCGACAAGGTTCGTCGCACCTTCGGCCACGACGAAGTCGTAGACGAGGCCGCTGTCGACATCATTACCCTGCGGGCCATCACCACCGAAGGCGGCGGTGAAGAAGGCACCGTAATTGGCGGTAACATCGACGCCGAGGAAGCTTTCATCGACGCTCAGCGGGACGGTGTTGTCACCATCATCCGTGTGCGGATCGACCGTCGGGTCGACATCGTTGACCGTGACGTCCGGCTGGTCGTCCTGGACGTTGATGGTCACCGTGCGGTTGATCGGCGCGGCGCTGCCATCGTCGATGGTCGCCTGGAGCGAGATCGACAGCTGGCCTTCGCCGGCATCGCCGGTCGACGGCGGGGTGCCGTGATACATCGGCTCCGACAGGGTCGCAGTGACCTGGCCCGTCCCATCGACGCTGATGGTGATGACCGGCACACCACCGGCCATGCCGACAATGGTGTTGGTCCCGCCACCCGACCACATGATGAGGTTGCCGTCGGCATCGTAATAATTGCCGACCGGCTCACCCAGCGTGAAGGTCAGCGGGTCGCCATCGGGATCCGAGGCGTTGAGGCTGTCCGAATCGGTCGCGCTGTTAAGGCCCGGACCGTCACCGGTGCCCGTATCGTCGGGATTGCCGACATGCGGATCGGTGGCATCAGGGTCATTGAGGCCTTCTTCCGACACGGTCAGCGTCACGTTGCTGGCCGTCGGGCCCTCGTTCGTGCCGTTGATCGTGATGGTCAGCGTCGCCGTTTCGGCATCAAGATCGCCATCGGTGATCGTGTAAGTGAAGGTCTCCACCAGCGATTGGCCGTTCTGCAGCGTGTTCACGTCGCTATTGGTGTTGTCCAGCGCGTAGACATAGGTGCCGTCCGGGCTGATCGTCAGCGTGCCATACTGGCCGTCGATGACGAGATCGCTGCCGTTGAGGACGAAGTCGTTCGCCGGCACGTTGTTGCTGTCGATATCGGTCACCGAGGCATCGTCGGCACCGACATTGTCGGCCCCATTGTCGCCATTGGCTTCGGCATCGGTGATGACGTTGCCCGTCACCGAGACGGCGCCTTCGTCGATGCTGTCCGTATCGTTCGCGGTTTCCGGCGCATCGTCGATGATCGCGATGACCAGGCTGCCCGGCGCATTACTGTCGCCATCGGCGTCGGTCACGACGACCGAGAAGCTTTCGCTGTCCGGATCGGTGAGCGTGTTGTCGAGCAGCGTATACTGGTAGCTGATCGTGCCAGCACCGGTATTGGCATCATAGGTGTAGCCCGTGATGACCAGTTCGCCCGTCGCGTCGCTCGAGACGGTCTGCGGGAACGGGTCGGTGAGGACCAGGGTGGTGCCCGCAACAGTGATGCTGCCCAGGCCATCGACGGCCGAGAAGTTGATCACGCCCGAGGTGACTTCACCCGGATCGTCATTGTCGGTGCCGTCGCCATCGGCGGCTTCGTCCGTACCGGCAGGCTCGCTGCCACGTTCGGCCAGCGCGTCTTCATAGACGGTCGTGTCATCGCCGCCCGGCTCAGGGATATCGACGGTCACGCCGGCATCGCCGATGCTGATGGTCAGCGTCGCCATCGTCGTGTCGGTGTCGCCGTCGGTCAGGGTATAGGTAAAGACATCCTGCACATCGCCCGGCGTGCCCGCATCGCGGGTATAGGTGTAGCTGCCATCGGGGTTGATGATCAGCGTGCCATATTCGCCGTCGATTTCGAGACCGCCGCCATTGGCCGAAGACATGTTGCCCGGCTCGTTATTGCTGGCGATCGCGGTGACGGTCGCGTCGTCCGCGCCGACATTGTCATTATCGATAACATTGCCGCCGATCGGACCGAACTCGCCGGCGCCGAGGCTGTCGCTGTCATTGGTCGCTTCCGGCGCATCGTCGATGATCGCGATGACCAGGCTGCCCGGCGCATTGCTGTCGCCGTCGGCATCGGTCACGACGACCGAGAAGCTCTCGCTGTCGGGATCGCTCAGCGTGTTGTCCAGCAGCGTATACTGGTAGCTGATCGTGCCAGCACCGGTATTGGCATCATAGGTGTAGCCCGTGATGACCAGCTCGCCCGTCGCATCGCTCGAGACGGTCTGCGGGAACGGATCGGTGAGGACCAGGGTGGTGCCCGCAACGGTGATGCTGCCGAGGCCATCGACGGCCGAGAAGTTGATCACGCCCGAAGTCACTTCGCCCGTGTCATCATTGTCGGTGCCGTCGCCATCGGCGGCTTCGTCGGTACCGGCAGGCTCGCTGCCACGCTCGGCGAGCGCGTCTTCATAGACGGTCGTGTCGTCGCCGCCCGGTTCAGGGATGTCGACCGTGACACCGGCATCGCCGATGCTGATGGTCAGCGTCGCCGTGGTGGTGTCGAGATCGCCGTCACGCAGCGTATAGGTGAAGACGTCCTGGACGTCGCCCGGCGTACCCGCATCGCGAGTGTAGGTGTAGCTGCCGTCCGGATTGATGACGAGCTCGCCATATTCGCCCTGGATCGTCAGCACGCCGGCATTATTGACCGGATCGTTGCCCGGTTCGTTGTTGCTGTCCACGTCAAAGACGACCGCATCGTCCGCGCCGACATTGTCATTGTCGATGACATTGCCGCCGATCGGACCGAATTCGCCCGAGCCGAGGCTGTTCGAATCGTTGGTCGCTTCGGGCGCATCGTCGATGATCGCGATGGTGAGGTTACCCGGCGCGTTGCTGTCGCCATCGGCGTCGGTGACGACGACCGAGAAGCTGACGCTGTCGGGATCGGAAAGCGTGTTGTCGAGCAGCGTATAAGTATAGCTGATCGTACCCGCGCCGGTCATCGCGTCATAAGTATAGCCCGTGATGACCAGTTTGCCGGTGGCATCGCTCGAGACCGTCTGCGGGAAGCCCGCATCGAGGTCGAGTGCGGTGCCGGCAATGCTGATGCCGCCAAGCCCGTCGGGCGAGGTGAAACCGATCACGCCCGAAACGGCTTCGCCGGTATCGTCATTGTCGGTGCCGTCGCCATCGGCGGCTTCGTCGGTACCGGCAGGTTCGCTGCCACGTTCGGCCAGCGCGTCTTCATAAACGGTGGTCGTGTCGCCGCCAGCCTGCGGGATTTCGACTTCCACGTCGGCATCGGCAATCGTGATCGTCAGCGTCGCCGTCGTCGTGTCGGTGTCGCCATCGGTCAGCGTGTAGGTAAAGACGTCCTGCACACCGCCCGGCGTGCCTTCGTCGCGCGTGTAGGTGTAGCTGCCATCGGGGTTGATGATCAGCGTGCCATATTCGCCGTCAATCTCGAGACCGCCACCATTGGCCGAGGACGTGTTGCCCGGCTCGTTATTGCTGGCGATCGCGGTGACGGTCGCGTCGTCGGCGCCGACATTGTCATTGTCGATGACATTGCCCATGACCGGGCCGAACAGGCCCTCGCCAATGCTGTTCATGTCGTTGGCAGCGATCGGCTCGTCATCGACGATCTCGACCGTGAAGCTGCCATTGGCAGTGTCATTGTCCTGGTCGGTCACGACGACGTTGAACGTGTCGCTGGTGGCATCGCCCGACGTATTGTCGGCGAGCGTATACTCATAAGTGATGGTGCCAGTGCCGGCATCGTAGCTCAGAATCTCGATCGAGCCATAGGTGCCGTCGATGACCTGGCCTGCGCCGGTCACCGTCTCGCCATTGATTTCGACCGTCAGCGGGCCGTCGCCACCACCGAAGGTGATGGTGCCGACCGAGCTGGTTTCGCTGTCGTCATTGTCCGGAACATTGTCCGACGCTTCGCCCGTACCGGCAGGTTCGCCGGCACCGCGCGGATCGCCGTCGCCTTCATTGAGGCCGGCTTCGTCGACGAGCGTGCCGTCATCATCCTCGCCCGGAACGCGCAGTTCGGGTTCGGCATCGGCGATCGTGATGGTCAGCGTCGCCGTATCGCTGTCCGTGTCGCCATCGGTCAGCGTGTAGGTGAAGACATCCTGCACACCGCCCGGCGTGCCGGCATCGCGGGTGTAGGTGTAGGTGCCGTCCGGGTTGATGACGAGGACGCCATACTCACCCTGGATTTCCAGGCCGCCGCCATTGGGCGACGAGCCGTTGCCCGGCTCGTTATTGCTCGAAATGGCCGTGACCGAGGCGCCGTCGGCACCTTCGAAGTCGTTGTCCATGACGTTGCCGCCAATGGGGCCATATTCGCCGGCACCAAGGCTGTCCGTGTCGTTCACGGCATCCGCTTCGTCATCGACGATGTCGATGGTCAGCGTGCCTTGCGCGCTGTCGCCGTCGACGTCGGTGACGCTGACGACGAAGCTGGTCGACGTATTGTCGCCCGACGTATTGTCGGCGAGCGTGAAGCTATAGCCGATCGAACCGTTGGACAGGCTGGTGATGGTCAGCGTGCCTTCGGCATTGGTGAAGGTCTGGCCGACACCCGTCACCTCGATGCCGTCGATGCGGATCGTCGTTGCGCCGTCACCCGGCACATAGGTGATCGTGCCGCTGGTGGTTTCGCTCGGCACGTCATTATCCGCGCCATTGCCGTCGGCGGCTTCGTCCGAACCGGCGGGCTCGCCCGCTTCGCGCGGATCGCCATCGCCTTCGGGCAGGCCGGCTTCGTCGACTTGCGTACCGGCTTCGCCAATGGTCGGAACGTCGATCGACGGACCCTTGTCGTCGATATTGATGATGAGCTGGGCCTGGCTTTCGCTGCCGTCGCCGTCGACGAGGATGTAGGTGAAGCTGTCGCTGTCCTGGAGCGGCGCGTCATTGTCGCGCACATAGGTCCAGCTGCCGTCGGGATTGAAGGTCAGCGTGCCATGATCGCCGGAAACGACGATCGGGTCGTTCGAGAAGGTGGGCGAGCCGTTGACGACAATCCCGACCTGCGCGATGCCGTCGGCACCAGCCGTATCGGCGCTTCCGGCGCCAGCATTGGAGCCATCACCACTGACGACGTTACCTGCCGCTTCGCCGTTGGAGGGCAGGTCGACTTCATCGGTGACTGCCACCGGCGCATCGTCGATGATGCCGATGGTCAGCGTCGCTTCGGCGCTGTCGCCATCGGGATCGGTGATGGTGACGATGAAGACGTCGGTGACGTCGCCATTGGTGGTGTTGTCCAGCAGGACATAATCATAGGTGATCGAACCCGGCTGGATGCCGGTGATGATCAGGTTGCCATACTGGCCCGGGATCACCTGGCCGACTTCGGTAATCGGAATACCGTTGACCGAAACGTCATTCTCGGCGTTGGGGCTGTCGGGCGAGGCGAAAACGAACTCACCATTGGTGAATTCGCCATCGGTCGGCTCCTGCGTGCCTTCGGGCTCATCGCCGCGATTGGGAAGGCCAGCTTCGTCAACGATCGCATTGGCGTCGGGAACCGGGAACGGTTCTTCCGGCGTGTCGATCAGAATTTCCGGCTCTTCATCGACTGCTTGGCCGATATCTTCGATCTCGGGCGGGGTGTAGGTGAGTTCGGTCGGCGGAATGAGGTCGCCGAGCGGAACACCCGGATCCAGCGGCGGGACTTCCACCGCGAAGTTGCCGCCGCTCGACGGAGTGTCGCCCGCGGCCGGCTGGGGTTCGTCATCGATCAGCAGCGCGGCGAGGTTGGTGGGGGGAACCTCAACATCGCCGATCATCAGGGTGGGGACGAAGACGGCGCCGCCTTCGACAATCATGAAGCTGCCGTCGGGCAGCTCGATCACCAGGTCGCGTCCGACGACGCTGATGTCCGAAAGCTCAACGCCTTCGGGCAGCATGACCGTGCCGCCGATACCCGGCTGGACGCGCATTGCGTTTTCCGGAAGCTCCTGGATGTCACCGTTCGCATTCACTACCGGACCACCGGCATCCTGCGTCATCGAAAGATCGTCGTTTCGCATGTCCCACCTTTTCAGCTCTTGATGCGCTGAACCCGGGGGTCACAGCGCTGCCAATCCGAAGCATGGGAACGTCTCGCCGTTAAACGGAGAAGGTTAACGAAGCAGCACGCCCCACACGCCTTATGCAGCGATCAAGAACAACAATTTGCCAAATTGCAAGTTAAGTGAGGTTGTGAACGCTCTCTCTTGAATCAAAATCTCACGGTATATGACTACTTATACTGTTAACCTTTTAAGTGGTATTGAAGTTAATACATAGAATGATGGATATCTGATTTGTCACTTTCGGCATTTTGCTAAGTAATGATGACATTAGTAGTGAATATATAGGCCATAGCGAACAATATAGACTTACTAGAGTTAACATGGGTCATGCCCAACGTCGGATATTAACCATCTGTTAGCCTTGTTCGCTAAACTCGGATTTAAGTGAGAACTGGATTCTTCGGCGCCCAGCGCGGCGAAAGAATCTTCGGGAGCGCCGTCCCGAATCGAAACAATTGTTGGTTAGCGGCAGGAATGCCGACCAAAGTCGGTAGTCGGCGACTCCGAGTCGCAGGCCTAGCGAAGCGCCTGTTCGAGCGCTGATTTCCACTGTTTTGCGCGCGCCCCGCGCACGTCTGAGGCGATCGCCGGATCGAACCGTTCGAGCGGCGGCAACATGGCCGATGTTGCGGCCTCCAGGTCGGCATGAATCCCCGCCCCGACGGCAGCCAGGATGGCGCCGCCGCGGGCTGTCGATTCCACGTTCGTCGGGCGCTCGATCGTCAGGTCGAGCTGGTCTGCAAGATCCTGCGCCAACCAGTCATTGGCCACCATCCCGCCATCGATCCGAAGCCGCTCCCATTGGGCCCCGTCGGCCGCAAAGGCACCGGCCAGATCGACGCAGCTCATGGTCACCGCTTCGAGTGCGGCGCGGACCAAATGCGCGCGCGTCACGCCAAAGGTAAGTCCCTGAATCGAGCCGGTGAGATCGGGCCGCCAATGCGGTGCACCCAGCCCGTTGAAGGCCGGAATGATCGTCACCCCGCCATTATCCTCGACACTGCGCGCCAGCGTCTCGGTCTCGCTGGCGCTGCCCACCAGTCCGGCCATGTCGCGGAGCCATTTGACGAGGCTGCCGGCGACGAACACAGCACCCTCCAGCGCATAAAGCCGCTCGCCATGGACATCGCTCAGCAGCGTCGCCAACAGCCGATGTTCCGACTTCGGCACGTCGGTCCCGGTCGAGGTCAGCGCGAACAATCCGGTGCCGAGTGTTGCCTTCGCGGCACCGGGTTCCAGGCACCCCTGCCCGATGGTTGCCGCCTGCTGGTCTCCGGCCGATCCGGTGATCGGGATCGATGCACCGAACATGTCGGTTTCGGCCAGCTTCCCCGCCGTCGGGACGATCGCAGGCAAGGCCTCTTCCGGCACGCCGAACAGGTCGCACATGTCGCTGTCCCAGCTTGCTTTCTCTAGGTCCATCAGCGCCGTGCGCGATGCGTTGCTGGCGTCGGTGACATGCGCGCCGGCAAGCTTGGTGATGAGCCAGCTTTCGACTGTGCCAAAGGCGAGGCTGCCCCGCTGCGCTGCGGCTGCAACCTCTTCATGATGGTCAAGCATCCAGCGCATCTTGCTGGCGCTGAAATAGGGGTCGAGAAGCAGGCCTGTGCGATGCTGGACCGCAGCTTCATGCCCTGCCTCCCGCAGGTCGGCGCAGGCCGCAGCCGTGCGCCGGTCCTGCCAGACGATCGCTGGCGCCAGCGCGGCACCGCTGTCGCGATCCCATGCGATCAATGTCTCTCGCTGGTTGGTGATTCCGATGGTGGTAATTTTCGCCGCGCCGCCCGCAGCATCGATCGCCTCGCGCATCACATTGCGCGACTGGCGCCACAGGTCGCGCGGATCCTGCTCGACCCAGCCGGGCCGGGGATAACGACTTTCGATGTCGGCCTGCGCGACATGATGGATATTGCCGGTCTCGTCGAAGAGCAGCGCCCGCGTCGAGCTCGTCCCTTCGTCGAGGACGAGGATCAATTCTTCGCCCCATAAGCGCGCATGAACGTCTCGACCGCGGCGGCGATGCGCTGGGTGTCCCTTTCAGGATCGGCATCGCAGCCATAGCGGCGCTCCATCTCCCCCATCCCCTTGCACATCGAGGCAAACTGTTCGGCAGCCATTTCTGGATCGTCGACTTCCAGCTCTCCGGCCGCGACTGCATGACCGATCATCATCGCCAGCATCACCTTCATTCGGCGCGGTCCCGCCTCGAGGAAAGCGCGACCGATCTCGGGATCGCGTTCGCTTTCGGCGGCGATCCGTCGGTCGAAAGTGACGATCTCAGGTCGGCTCAGAAATTGCTGGAAGGCGGCCCCAAGGCGTTCGAGCTTTTTACGAATGGGCGCGTCGAAGACGTGGCTGAAATCGAGATGGTCGCGCATCTTCTCGCACTCGGCCTCGACCGCAGCGCCGAGCAGCGCCTGCTTGGTCCCGAAATGGTTGTAGACGGTGACCTTCGACACGCCCGCATCGGCGGCGATCGCCTCGATCGAAGCACCCTCGAATCCATGCGCGAAGAAGGCGCTGCACGCAGCGTCCACAATCTTTTTTCGCTTGGCTTCGCTCGATGGACGCAACTTTTTCCCTCTCTGGCAATTGACAATCTGAACGACACCGTTCAATTGAACGCCACCGTTCAGTATTATGCGTCCGACTCGTTAGAAAAGCAAGGAAGGCCAGGCAACAGCCCGATGATCTGGATCGCGATCAGGATGCTCACCGGAGACCGGCAGAAGTTTTTCGGCCTGCTGTTCGGCATTGCCTTTTCGACCCTGCTCATCACCCAGCAGCTAACCATTTTCGTGAACCTGCTGGAGCGTGGCGCGAGCGCGGTATACGACGTGAAGGTCAACGACATCTGGGTGATGGACAAGGTGAGCCGCACCCCCGACGTTGCCTATCCGATGCCCTCGACCGCGCTCGACCGCGTCCGCGGCGTGCCGGGCGTGGCATGGGCCGTCCCGCACCTGCGCTCGGGCGCGACCATCCGGACTCCCGAAGGCGACCTTGAGGGTGTTACTGTCATCGGCGTCGACGACACCACGTTGATCGGCCTTCCCGAGAATATGATCGAGGGCGATCGCGCCGCGCTGGCCGCGCCCGATGCCGTTTTTATCGACGATGTCGGCGCGACCCGCCTCTTCCCGCCGGGCGAGGAGTTCATCGGCACGCGCCTCGAACTCAACGACCAGCGCGCGGTCATTCGCGGGGTCACCGATTCCATCCCGACCTTCACCAGCCAGGTCACGCTGACCACGCGCTATTCCAATGCATTGGGCTACGTTCCCGGCCAGCGGAACCGCCTGAGCTTCATCCTCGTCAAAGCCGCCGAGGGCGAAGACCTCGACGTGCTGACCGACCGTATCGAAGAACAGACGGGCCTGCGCGCCCGCACCCGCGACGAATTCGCCCGCGACGGTATCGACTTCATCATCGAGAATACCGGCATCCCGTTGAACTTCGGGATCACCGTGGCATTGGGCTTCATCGTCGGGATCGCCATTGTCGGTCTCACCTTCAGCCTCTTCATCCGCGATAATATCAAGCAGTTTGGCGCGCTGAAGGCGATCGGCGTCCACAATGGCAAGATCCGCCTCATGGTCGCCTCCCAAGCGGCGATGGTCGGCCTCATCGGCTACGGCCTCGGCCTCTTGGGTGCGGTCCTCTTCATCCAGGCCTTTGCCGGCGATCCGACCTTCAAGGGTTTCTACACGCCCTGGCAAATCCCGATGATCAGCTTCGTCTCGGTGACCATCATCATCATGCTCACCGGCTGGGTCGCGCTGCGCGGCGTCCTCAAGACCGAACCCGCGGCGGTGTTCAGATGAGCGAGGCACAGCAGAATATGGACGCGACCTTCGACCATGATGCCGCCATTTCGGCGCGCGCCATCGTCCGCGATTTCGAGGCCGGCCAACAGACCATCCGCGTGCTGCACGGCATCGACCTCGACGTGAAGAAGGGCGAGCTCACCTACCTTGTCGGCGAGTCCGGCTCGGGCAAGACGACGATGATCTCGATCATGTGCGGCATCCTGTGGCCGACCGAGGGCAGCGTCGAAGTCTTCGGCACCGACATCTATGCCTTGTCGGACCGCCAGCTGGTCGACTTCCGCCTCAACAATATCGGCTTCATCTTCCAGCAGTATAACCTCATCCCGACGATCGATGCCGCCTCCAACGCAGCCGTGCCGCTGATCGCGCAGGGCATGGACCGGCTCGAGGCGCGCGACATAGCCTGCGAGATGCTCGACAAGCTCAATATCGGCGACCAGGCCGACAAGCTGCCCAAGCAATTGTCGGGCGGCCAGCAGCAGCGTGTCGCCATCGCCCGTGCGCTCGTCCACGAACCCAAGCTCGTCGTCTGCGACGAGCCCACCGCCGCGCTCGATGCTTCGTCGGGCCGCCGCGTGATGGACCTGTTGCGCGAAGTCGCGGTCGCAGAGGACCGCGCCTGCATCATCGTCACCCACGACAACCGCGTTTTCGATCTCGCCGACCGCATCCTCGTGCTCGAGGACGGACGGATCACCCATGACGGCCCCAGCATGCCGGAGGACCACTAATGGCCAAGCTATCCCTCTCCCGCCAGATCCTGCCGATCGTCGCCCTGATCGGCGTCGCCATCGCCATCTACATGATCTTCATCCAGTCCCCCGACCGGTCGATGGCCGAGGCCGAGGAAACGCCGGCGCGCGTCAATGGCGAGCTGGCCGGTGAGGCGCGCGTCGCCGGCGCCGGCATCGTCGAACCGTCGAGCGAGACGATCGAGATCGGCACCGCCATTTCGGGCATCGTCGAAACCGTCCTGGTCCGCCCCGGCGAGCGCGTGACGGCGGGCGAACCGCTTTTCCGCGTCGATACCCGCTCCTTGCGCTCGCGGATCAGCGAGACCGAGGCCGCGATCCGCCGCGCCCGCGCCGCCATCGCCGAAGCCCGCGCCGCCGAAGCCACGGCCACGCGACAGCTCGACCTCTATCGCAATATCGACGATCCGCTTGCCGTGAGCCGCAGCGAGATCATCGCCGCCGAGGGCAACGTGTCCAACGCACGCGCCCGTCGCCAGCTTGCCGAGGCCGAACTGGCCAGCGCCCAGGCCTCGCTCTCGACCGCCCGCACCGAGCTCGACCGGGCCACAGTGCGCGCACCTATTTCGGGTGAGATCCTGCGCGTCGACGTACGCCCCGGCGAACTGGTGAATTCCGGTCCCGGCGGCGGCGGTCCCTACATCCGCATGGGCGAGACCCAGCCGCTTCATGTCCGCATCGATGTCGATGAGGACGAGGCCGTGCGCGTCGCCTTGGGCGAACCTGCCATCGTCAGCCCGCGCGGTGACGCCGATGCCCGCGTCGAGGCCAGCTTCGTGCGCGCCGAGCCGCTTGTCGTGCCCAAGACCAGCCTCACCAACTCCGCGTCCGAACGCGTCGATGTGCGCGTGCTGCAGCTCATCTACGCGCTGCCCGCCGACGCGCCCGAAGCCTTCCGCGTGGGCCAGCAGGTCGATGCCTTCATCCCCGCCAAGCAGGCAGCGGAGGCCGAGTGATGCGCCGGGCCCTCCTCACCCCCGCGCTCGCGCTGTCGCTGACGGCCTGTATCGCCGGCCCCGAGGCCGTGCCGACCGCCAGCGACGCGGCGGTTCCGGAAAGCTTCCTGTTCGCCCCCGAGGCCACGCCGGCCGACGAGGCACAGGTCGCTGCCCTGCTGCCGGACGATCCTGCCTTCGCGGCGCTTGCCGAGACCGCGCTCGCCCAGAACCCGACGCTGGGACAGGCCATTGCGCGGCTCGACATTGCCCGCGCCAGCGCTGCGCGCGCCGGTGCCGAGCGCCTGCCCAGCCTCGGCTATGATGCCGGCGTCCAGGGCAGCCGCACCAATATCAACGCACCCGACAACCTCCCGCTCGAGACCGAGCAGGTCGCCTATAGCGCCAACCTTACCGCGCGCTGGGACCCCGATATTTTCGGCCGCCTGCGCAATGCCGAGCGCGCCGCCTTGCTGCGGATCGACGCCGCCGATGCCGATGCCGCCGCGGTCCGCCTCGCGCTCACCGCGGATATTGCCGGCGCCGTGACCGACTGGCGCACACTCCAGGCCCGCGAAGCCGCGCTTCGCTCCGACCTCAATGCAGCGACGCGCCTCGCCGACCTTGCCGGGACGCGCGAAGAAGCCGGCATTGCCCCCGGCTTCGACCGTTTCCGTGCCGAGACGCAGGCCGCCGCCAGCCGCTCGCGCCTTGCCGCGCTCGACAGCGCCCGCGCCGAATTGCTTGGCCGCCTGGTCGCGTTGACCGCGCTTCCGGCAGGCGACGTCGTTGCCGCGCTCGAGTTGGAGGACGAGGCCGACATGCTGGCCCCGCCGCCGCCGTCCCTGCCCTCGGTCTTGGTTGCCAGCCGGCCCGATATCCAGGCCGCCGCCTTCCGCTTGCAGGCCGCCGATGCCGACCTTGCCGCCACTGCAGCACAGCGTTTCCCGCGCATCAGCCTGTCCGCCGGCATCGGCCTCTTGGCCTTCGCAATGGGCGACATTTTCGATGCCGACAGCGTCGTCGCCAACGCCACAGCCGGGCTTGCCGGGCCTTTGCTCGACTTCGGCCGCATCGAGGCCGAAATCGACGCCGGCGAAGCGCAAACCCGTTTGGCTTTCCAGCAATATCGCGGCGCGCTCTTCACCGCCTTCGGTGAAGTCGAAAGTGCTTATGCGCTGGTTGCCGCCGCCGATGCCGAAGCTGCCGCAACATTGGAAGAAGCCGAGATGGCGACCCGCGCCGCCAATCTTGCCGACACGCGCTATCGCGCCGGGCTCGACAATTTTCTGACGGTCCTCGAAGCGCGCCGCGTTGCCGATGCATCGGGCGATCGCGCCGCCGCAGCGTTGGGCCGCGCCCAGCGCGCGCGCGTCCTGCTGTGGCAAGCGCTCGGCGGCAGCCCGCTCGCCCTTTAGTCGTCGGGCTGGTCGAGCGCCGCGCGCATCGCGGTGGCGAGGCAGGGAAAATCGCTCTGTTCGTTGGTCACCCCGGCAAGGGTGCGTCCGCTCGTCGGCTCGCTGATCGCCAGCACGCCCCAGAAACCCGAATGCGACCAGCGCATCGCGCCGTCCGCCTCGCGCGCGAACAGGCCGAGCCGGTAGCGGTTTGCATTCTCATGCTCACCCTGCCAGCGCATCTCTTCCAGCGTTGCTGAATGTTCGAACACTTCACCCTTCGCGATGGCGTCGAACAGGCGAACGAGATCGGTCATCGGCATGACCAGCCCGCCCCCACCGAACGCATCCGCCGACCCGTGGATATCGGTCACATCCGCTCCGCCGACATATTGCCGCGCCCGGGTCCCGCGCCCGTCTTCATAGACTTCCCACCAGCTCATCGAGAGCTGCATCTCGTCCATGCCGAGCAATGCGCGGACAGCAGCGGCGAGCTCCATGCCCGAGGCCCGCTCGATCATGTCGCCGACCAAGACGTAGCCCGTATCTGAATATTGGAAACGCCCGCCCGGCGCGGCGACCGGATCGCCATATTCGGCCATCAGCTGGACCTGCTCTTGCGGGGTCCACTTCTTGTCGGGATCGGAAAAGACGAGCGGCGCGTAGCGCGGATCTTCGGCATGGCTATAGAGCCCCGCGCTGTGGCTGAGCAGCTGCCGCAGCGTGATCGCTCCGACATCATAGCCATCCTCTACCAGGATCGCCTCGAGCGCGGGCGACAGGGTGCCGGCAATCGGCGCATCCAAGTCCAGCTTGCCTTGCTCGACCAGCCGCAACGCCGCCGCCGCGGTCACCGTCTTGGTGACCGAGGCGATGCGCACGGGCATGGTGGTATCGAGCCCCTTGCCATTGTCGATGCTCAGCAATCCGCCGGGCATCGATCCGGCAATGGCCACCGCGCTTTGGCATTGCGCAGCAGCCGCCTCGGCACGCTGCATGGCCTGCGTTGCGTCATCATCGACTGGCGTCGCAAACAGGATTTCGAACATGTCTCAACGGGCTCCCGATCAATATTGCCGGGAAGCTAGGGAAAGGACGGTTGCGGCATCAAGCGTGCCTCGACCAACGGCCCTTCCGCGTGAACGGGATGCTGGGCGACAAGATGCCGCCCAGCGATCCGTCACCTAGTCGTCGCCGCCCATGTCGGCACAGCCCCAGCCGAGGAACTTCCATTCCCCGTCCTCGCGCACCATCGTGTCCGAGCAGCGCTCCACATTGGCTTCGCGTTCGCCCTTGTGGTTAGTCTCGATGATATTGGCCATGTAATGCACGAGCGCCGTATCGCCGTGCACCGTGATGGCCAACGGATCGAGCTGATAGTGCAGTACTTCGCCTTCCGCACCGAAGACCCGCGAGAAGCTGGCCATCTGCTCGCGCGATCGGGGAAGCAGTGACTGGCCGCCCCAGCCATAGCTGCCGTCGGTCATGGCCTCGTGCCACGTATTGCCATCGACATGGGCTTCCCAATAGGCCGAGACGGCGCCCCAGACATCGGCCTGGTCGTCGCTCCATTCCTGGGCGTGGGCGGGATACGCATACAGAGAAGCGGCCATCATGGCCGCACCGATCATCAGTTTCATCGATATGTCCCCTGTTGGCGCCAAGAGTGGCGCAACAGTAGGTTTAACATAGATTAAATCGATTCGGTAGCGAGACTATTCTGCAGCCTCGCGCTCGGCGGAAACGCCTGCAATCGCCGCTTCGACTTCGGCGGTCAGGATGTTGGGGGTGCAAGGCTTCACGCAGAAGCGCGCGTCGGGATATTGCTCGGCCAGCTTGGCCGGTTCGGCGTGACCCGAATGAAACACGATCGGCACGCCCAGTTCGCCCAGCCGGTCGGCGACCGGAAAGACGTCCTCGCCATCGAGCTGCACGTCGAGGATGGCGGCGGCGGGCTTGTCTTCCTTGTCCAGCGCACGGAGGCTGTCGGCGACATTGCTGAACGCGCCCATGACGCCGTAGCCGGCATCTTCGAGCATATGCTCCATGTCCATGGCGATGAGAATTTCGTCTTCTACGACGAGGATTCGGCAGGCCGTTCCGCTCGGCATTCCGGAGGCAGTGTCAGCAATAATTTGAATGCCCTCTCTTCGCGCTCTGTCTCCACGGTGGCACCCAACTGGCGTGCAAACACTTCCACCAATGTCGTACCAAACCCGCCAGCGCCTTCAGCGTTCCGTTCGTGCGCAAGCTTTTCATCCCAGCGCAGCAGGATCGACCCGTCCTCGCCTTCGGACCAACTGATATCCAGCGTGCCGTCCGGGTCGGCGAGAGCGCCATATTTCATCGAGTTGGTCGCCCTTTCGTGCAGCAGCAGCGCGAGGCCGGACACCGAGCTCGCCTTGATCGACAGGTCGGTGTCGCCAATCTTGAGGCCATCATGGTCGCCATAGGGCGCGAGTGCGGCACCGACGACATCGGCAAGGCCGCCACGCTCCTGGCCATCCTGGTTGGTCAGCGAGTGGGCGCGGCCGAGCGCAGCGATCCGGTCGCGCAAATTGCTCGCCAGCGTTTTCGCATCATCCTCGTGACGCGCGGCGAGGCTCACCATGCCCCCGATGACGGCGAAGAGGTTCTTCACGCGATGGTTCATCTCGCGCAGCATGAGCTCGCGCATGGCGAGATTTTCCGCTTCCGCCGACACGTCGAAATTGACGCCGACCAGCCGCTTGGGACTGCTTTCCGTGATCAGGCGACCAAGGCCGCGCAAGGTCCGGTCCTGCCCCTCGTCGGCGCCGACCCGGAAGGTCGCCTGGTAATCGACCTCGCCGGTAATCGCGCGACGCAGGGCGGATTCGACGATCTTCCGGTCGTCCGGATGAATCGCGCCGACAATCGCTTCGATGGGATGCGAATCCGCCTGGTCGAGGCCAAACATCGCGGCCACGGCATCGTCGATCGTCGCCCGTTCTTCCTCCACGAAATATTCCCACACACCGATGCCGGACACTTGCAGCGCCAGCTTGAGCCGCTCGCGCTCGCGCGCCAGTTCGGCCTCCAGCTGAACGGCCTCGGTAATATTCGTGAATACCAGCGTCGCGCCGGCCACGCTGCCGTCGAGCACGCGATAGGGCATCACCCGCATCATATAGGTCTTGCCATCACTCGACAGGACATTGCGTTCGATGATGCTCTCACCGCGAATGACCGCGCGTGCATTTTCGAGATATCGGTCGTCGACCAGTTCGCTGGTCATTTCCTCGAGCCCGCGTCCTCGATCGGCGGGCTTCAAGGGGAATAGCTCTTCCGCTGCTTCGGTATAGCTGCGGATCTTCAGTTCCGAATCCAGCACGACCACGGCGAGCTGGGTCGATTCGAAGAAATTCTTGAGATCGGCATTGGCAATGGTGAGCTGGTCGACCTTGCTCTTCAATTCGTCATTGACGGTCGTCAGCTCCTCGTTGGTCGACTGAAGCTCCTCGTTCATGCTCATCATTTCCTCGTTGGAGGATTTGAGCTCTTCATTGACCGTCTCCAGTTCCTCGACCGTGCAGCGCAGGCGGTGCCGCGCCAGGCGCAACTCGTCCTCGAGGATCTGCACCTGCCCGTCATTTGGCCCCATCTCGACAAGGTCGTCGTCCAACGCGGCGCGGAATTCCGCCGTCTCGCGGAACACCACCAGCACCTGCCCGTCGGGCAGCGGGTCGGCGATGACGTTGATCGACTGGGTGCCGAATTCGCTGCGCACATCGACATCGCGCGCGACGATGCGGCTCCTTTCGGCCATGACTTCGCGGATCAGCGGCGTCAGCACTTCGCGCAGGCCGGGACGCGCCAGCGACGTGGCGCTCGCCTCGCCCGTTTGGCTGGTCGGAAATTCGAAATAGCGCGACAGGCGCCCATAGCTCTCGACAATCTCGCCGAAGCGGTCGAGCACCATCGCCGCCGGCGTATAACGCTCGATCAGCCGCTTGATCGCGGCATCGGCGTCCCAGCTCGACTGGCGCCGCGGACGCCGGGCATTGCGCGCCGCACGCAGCGGCTTGTGATTGGCGGCAGCGGCCAATTCGGTCGGATAGACACCGCGCCCGCCCTTGCGCTTGAAAATGCGCGATTTCTGGTCGACCGGCTCGAACAAATCGTCGAACCGCCCGATCGATTCCGACGGCCCCAGCATGAGGTAGCCCGACGGCACGATCGAATAATGGAGAAGCGGGATAACCGCCTGCTGCAGCCGGTCCCCGAAATAGATGAGCAGGTTGCGACAGCTCACCAGGTCGAGCTTCGAGAAGGGCGCGTCCTTGATGATCGAATGGTTGGAAAAACGCACCATGTCACGGATCCGCGGGCTCACCATCATATGGTCGCCGTGCGGGATAGTGTAGCGCTCCCTGATCTCATGCGGCATGTCGATCATGGCCGCCGGCGCGTAGCGTGCCTCGCGGGCGATCGAGAGCATTGTCTCCTCGATATCCGTGGCAAAAATCTGCACCGGGAATTCGCGTTTCTGCTCTTCCATTTCGGCAGCGATCAGCATGCCGATCGTGTAAGCCTCTTCGCCCGACGAGCAGCCCGGCACCCAGACCCGCAATTCGTCCTGCGCGGCGCGTTCCTGAACCAACGGCGCGATCACCCGCTCGCGCAACTTTTCCCAGATTTCGGCGTCGCGGAAGAAGCGGGTCACGTTGATCAGCAGGTCGCGGAACAAGGCGTCGCATTCGTCCATGTCATCGCTGATCCGGTCGGCATATTCCTTGCCGTCCTCGATGCCCAGCACCTGCATCCGCCGGGCGATACGACGCTCAAGGGTCGAGCGCTTGTAACCGGAAAAATCATGCCCGATTACGTCGCGCAGCGCGGTGCAGATGGACTCGATATTCTCGGCAATCTCGGAAGCATCGTCGACCAGATCCTTGCCCGACAGGCGCGAGAAATAGTCGACGACTTCGGCGATGATCTCCGCCGGCTCGCGGACAAGATCGACCAATCCGGTCGAGACTGCAGACAAGGGCATGCCGTCATAGCGCGCGCTGGTCGGTTCCTGCGCCACGGCCAAGCCGCCATTCTCCTTGATCGCACGAAGACCGATCGCCCCATCCCCGCCGGTGCCGGAGAGGATTACTCCCGCCGCCAGATGTTCGAGCGCGTCCGAAAGGGAGATGAAGAAATCGTCGATCGGCCGGCGCTGGCCGCGTGGCTGGTCGAAATTGGTCAGCCGGATCCGCTCGTCCTCGATAGCCATGCCATGGCCCGGCGGGATGATATAGACATGGTCGGCCTGCGGCGTCTCGCCGCCCTCGGCCTGCGTCACCGTCAATGCGGTCTCGCGCGCCAGCAATTGCGCCATCAGGCTTTCATGATTTGGGTCGAGATGCTGGATGACGACAAACGCCAGCCCGGTGGATTTCTGCACCGATCCCAGCATTTCGCGCAGGGCCTCAAGCCCGCCTGCCGACGCACCGATCCCGATGATCGGTACGCGTGTGTCTACACTCGCATCCGCCTCAGCCAACGCAACAACCCCCTAACTGAACTACGACCTTGATACGGCACCGTTTCGATTTGTCCAACCCCGGGGAGAAGCTCGCCTGATAGGCGCGGCGCGCTCTCCACTTAGTCGGCGTATCGGCTGAGCTGGATCCGCGCCTGCGCAATGGTCAGCGCGGCATCGGCAAGCGCGGCGCGACTGCCCATCAATTGCATGCCGACGGGCTTCAGCATGTCGCGCGCATATTGGCGCGTGCGGCCCAGCTCATCTTCGTAATCCTCGGCATCGGCCGCATCCGCCGCGCCGATATCGAACTGGCTGGCGAAGAGATAACAGGTCTCGTTCTCCGGATCGCAGATTCGCGACAGCGTCAGCATGTTGATGAACGGTGTCCCGTCGGCGCGTAGGTTGACGAGCTGGACGCGGATCGTGCCGATCTCTTCCGACGCGAGAAACCGCCGTACCTTTTCCAGACCCTCTTGATCGCGCCGATCGCCCTGGAGGAAGCGGCAATTGCGACCGATCACCTCGTCACGTTTCCGTCCGCTGAGCTTCAGGAACGGCTCGTTGACGAGAATGAGGGGGTGCTCGGGATCACGCGCATCCGCAAGCGTCAGCGCGATCCCCGCGCTTTCGACATAATCCACCAGGCCCGAGGGCAACTGTGTTGGCGACATGCAATGCAGCCTCCCATCCTGCGCCCCAAGAACGCGCGGCATGGCCGACGGTTGCAACACGTTGAAAGGAATGGGGAAAGAAGATGGAGGCGGCTGGCGGAGACGGAGGGATTCGAACCCTCGGTACGGGAGTTTCCCGTACGCCGGTTTAGCAAACCGGTGGTTTCAGCCACTCACCCACGTCTCCGCACTTCTGGCCGAAAGGGGCCTCTAGCGGCTCTCGCCCCCGCTTTCAACATCGATTCCGGATTGTTCGGAGCCTTTTCGCGATATTGCGAGTTGATCACGTAACAATTGGGGGGAAGCGAACCGCCGTGCAGCGTTCAGTGCCGGCAAGAGGGACGAAGACATATGAACGCCACGCCTGCCTCCACCCTGGCCGACGACCCCGTCGACCTTACCCGCACCAATCACCTCATCGGCATGATGACCGACAATATCCGCGACCGGCTGCTGGTCGGTGCCGAACGGCTCGAATTCGACGCCGGCCACACCTTGTTCACCAGCGGCGACCAGATCGCCTATACCTATTTTCCGCTCGCCCCGACCATGGTGTCGATGCTGGTCGACCTTAACGGCGACCGCCGTGTCGAAGTCGCCACCATCGGCAAGGAAGGCGCGATCGGCGGGGTCGTCAGCTGCGGCGACCTGCCCGCCTATACGCGCTGCGAAGTCCAGGTTGCCGGACCCGCCTTGCGCGTCCCCATGTCACTGATCGAGGAATTGAAGCGCGAGAGCCTGTTCGTCCGCGACCTCCTGTGCCGCTATGCCGACGCTTTGCTCGCGCAGGTCATGCAATCGGTCGCCTGCAACGCCTTCCATTCGATCGAAGGCCGCGCCGCGCGCTGGCTGCTGACCGCACAGGATCGCGCCGGCGACGAATTGGCGCTCACCCAGGAAACCTTCGCCGCCCTGCTTGGCGTTAAGCGCAGCTCGGTCAACCCGATCGCCCGCGCGCTGCAGGAAGAAGGCCTCATCCGCTACAGCCGCGGCATCGTCACCATCTGCAATCGCGACGGTCTCAAGAAGCGCGCCTGCGAATGCTACGACCGCGTGCGCAATCATTTCGACGCGGTCATCGGCGATGAACAGGCAGCCTGGATCGAGGCCTGCGAAGGCTAGTCGAGCAGCTTCCAGTCGATGCGCTGGCCAGCCCGGAACGGCACGACGACTTCGCCGCCCGACACGATTTCTTCCGGTACGTCCTGCCCGACCTTTTCGAGCGTTACCGTCTCTTCATTCGGCGCCATGCCGTAGAAGCGCGGCCCGTCGAGGCTGGCGAAGGCCTCGAAGCGGTCGAGTGCGTTCTCTTCCTCGAACACCTGCGCATAACATTCGAGCGCATGCGGCGCGTTGAAGATGCCGGCACAGCCACACGCGCTTTCCTTGGCGCTCTTGGTGTGCGGCGCGCTGTCGGTGCCGAGGAAGAATTTCCCTGACCCGCCCGTCGCCGCCTTGCGCACCGCAAGACGATGCATTTCGCGCTTGGCCACCGGCAGGCAATAGGCGTGCGGATTGATCCCGCCTGCGAAGATGGCGTTGCGGTTGATCATCAAATGCTGCGGCGTGATCGTCGCAGCCATGCGTGCATCGCCATCGGCGACGAAGTCCGCCCCATCTTTGGTCGTGATATGCTCGAACACGAATTTGAGCCCCGGATGGCGCTTCAGCATCGGCACTGCGACACGGTCGATGAAGACCGCCTCGCGATCGAAGATGTCGATGTCGCTGCTGGTCACCTCGCCATGAGTGAGGAGCGGCATGCCGATCTTCTCCATGCGCGCCAGCACCGCATCGATCTTCTCGACATCGGTCACGCCCGAGGCGGAGTTGGTCGTCGCGCCCGCCGGATAGAGCTTTGCCGCCACCCAGATGCCATCGCGAAAACCCCGCTCGATATCGTCGGGATCGGTATCGTCGGTGAGGTAAGCCGTCATCAGGGGCGTGAAGTCCACGCCTCGGGGCAGCGCCGCTTCGATCCGGTCGCGATAGGCGGCCGCTTGGTCGGCCTGCACCACCGGCGGCGCAAGGTTGGGCATCACGATCGCGCGCGCAAACTGACGCGCCGTATAGGGCAGCACGCCTTCCATCATCGCGCCGTCGCGCAAATGGAGGTGCCAGTCGTCGGGGCGGCGGATGGTGATGCTGGTCGTCATGCGGCTTGCCTTAGTGGGGGGCGCTCCCTAGCTCAAGACGCATGACCGCAACCCAGCTTCCCGACCGCGCCGTCATTCGCCTCGCCGGCGATGATGTGACCGGCTTCCTCGACGGCCTCGTCACCAACAAGCTTGGCGACGAGGGGCCCGTCTGGGCCGCCTTGCTGACGCCGCAAGGCAAAGTGCTGTGCGACTTCTTCATCTGGCCGGATGGAGAGGACAGGCTGATCGATATCGAGGGCGAAGCCGCCGACGACCTCATCAAGCGCCTGTCCATGTATCGCCTCCGCCGCAAGATCGAGATCGGCCTCGATACCGACCTTGCGGTGCATTGGAGCGCCGACGGCGATGAAGGCCATGCCGACCCGCGCCATCCGGACATGGGGCGCCGGTGGCTGGGCGAAGCGGGTGCGCCTGCGGAGGGCTATCTCGACCACCGCCTCTCCCTCAACATTTGCGAGGGCCGCGCAGAGCTGGCCGACCTCCTCTGGCTCGAATGCAATGCGGGCGAATTGAACGGGGTGAGCTTCACCAAGGGCTGCTTCGTCGGTCAGGAAAATACGGCCCGCATGAACTGGCGCGCCAAGGTCAATCGCCGTCTCTTTGTGGTAGAAGGCGAACATCAGAAGGCACGCGCTCACTATCCGGAACTTGGGCGCTCGGTCATGCATTCGCGGATCGATGCCATTCCCGATGGCGCGATCCTGCCCGACTGGTTGAAAGACGCCCTGCCCGAATGATTCTTGCCCTTCTCGCCGCACAGCCGGCGCCGATCATCGTCACCGGCCAGCCGCTGGAGGAAACCGAGGCGCAAGTCGTTCTCACGGCCGAGGATGCCGAGACCCTGTCGAGCGGCCGCGTCGAGGAATTGCTCGCCCGCGCGCCCAACCTCTCCAGCTTCCGCCGCGCCGATGCCCGGTCGGTCCACCCGACGAGCCAGGGGCTAACCTTACGCGGATTGGGCGGCAATTCCGCCAGCCGCGTCGCGCTGACCATCGACGGCGTGCCGCAGGCCGATCCGTTCGGTGGCTGGATCAATTTCGCCAGCATGGATCCTGTCGCCATCGACCGGCTCGCCATTCGCTACGGCGCGGATACGCAGCCCGGCGCGGTTGCGGGCAGCATCGCCATCGACACCATCTCGCGCACCCCGCGCACCATCCGCGTCGCTTATGGCGGCGATGATCGCTGGGACATTTCCAATAGCGGCCACCTCGAGATTGGCGATGGCTATCTCCAAAGCTCCTCGGGCTTCCTAGAGAGCGACGGCTTCATTCCCGTGGTCGAAGCCGACCGCGGCCCCGCCGATCGCGCCGCGCGCACCGAGCAGCGCGTCAGCCGCTGGCGCTTCGTCTATCCCGTCGCCGGGGTCGAGGCGCAGCTGGGCGCGGCCTGGTTCACCGACAAGCGCGACCGCGGCTTCGATGGCAGCGACAATCGCGCCGAAGGTCTCGACGTCTCGCTCCGTCTGGTCGAGCGCAACGGCCCGCTTCCTTTCGAGCTCACCGGCTGGTGGCAAGATCGCCAGTTCGAAACCCGCTTTGCCGCGCTCGACGAAGACCGCGCGACGACCCGTATCGTGCTCGACCAATATGACGTCCCCGCCACCGGATTGGGCGTCGAAGGAAAGGTCGACCTCGGCGCGGCGCGCCTCGGTGCCGGCTGGCGCAAGAATGAAGGCACCGTGGCGGAACGCTTTTTCTTCATCGACAGCGACCCCACCCGCGAACGCCGCGCCGGCGGCGAGACCCGCATCGCCAGCCTGTTCGGCGAGGCCGATGCCGGTCCCGCAAGCCTGTCGCTGCGCGTCGACCGCTGGGACATTTCGAACGGCTTCCGCGCAATCGAACAACTGACCGATGGCGCGAGCCTCGAAGATGCCAGCTTCGCCGACCGCGACGGCACCCAATGGTCGGGCCGCCTCTCCATCGCCGAGCGTGTCGATGACGTGACCTTCAGCGTGACCGCCTCACGCGGCTGGCGTCTGCCGACCCTCAACGAACTGTATCGTCCCTTCCGCGTCGGTGCCGATGCGACTGCCGCCAACGAAGCGTTGGAGCCCGAGACCAGTATCGGCGTCGACCTCGGCGCACGCTATGAGAGCGACGCACTTTTCGCTTCGGCAACGATATTCTGGCAGCGCCTCGACGACGCCATTGCCAATGTGCCCCTCGACACCGGCCCCGGCCTCTTTCCGGGCGTCGGCTTCGTCTCGGGCGCCGGCACCTATGCGCAGCGCCGCAACCTCGACGCCATTGAAAGCCAGGGCATCGAATTGGCCGCAGGCTGGCAAGACGACGACTTCGACATCACGCTGCTCTACGGTTTTGCCGACGCGACCGTCTCGGCGTCGGGTGATGCAGCCGCGTTCGACGGCAACCAGCCCGCACAAAGCCCGCGCCATTCAGGCTCGCTCACCGGCGGCTGGAGTGGCGGCGACACGCGTCTCCAACTCACCGCCCGCCTCGACGGCACGCGCTATGACGACCTAGCAAACTTGGAAAAGTTGGACGCGGCCGTCAGCTTCGACGCCTACGCCCGCACTCCGCTGCACGAGAAACTCGCGCTCGAACTGCGTGCCGAGAATGTGACCGACGCCGAAATCCTCACCGGTTTCGCCAGCGACGGCAGCCGCGAGCGCGCGCGAGGCCGGACTTTCTGGGTGGGGTTGAAGTTTACGCCCTAAGGCGTTTCGACCGGAAGTCCCGCCTCTTCCCAAGCGATGATGCCGCCCTCCATGTGCGCGACGGTTTCGCCGCGATGGGCAGCGAGCCGGACAGCGGCTTCTTCGGACCGGCGGCCCGAGCGGCAATAGAGCACCACCATCTCGCCATCGAGCGCCGCCGGGTCGAACTCGGCCAGCGGCATCAGCCGTGCACCCGGAATATGCCCCTCGGCATATTCTTCCGGCGTGCGGACATCGATGAAGATAGGCGGCTCGGTCGCCTCGCGCATCGCCGCAACCTCGCTCGCCGACAAAGCGACGATAGGCGCGACGATCTGCGCTTCGGCGATCGGCTCCGCCCCGCTCGCCCCCTGCCCCTCCCCGCACGCGGCGAGAAGGAGGCAAAGGGGTACGAGGCGGATAACCGGATTCACTAGGCGGCGAGCTTGCGCAGCACGTAGTGAAGAATGCCCGAATTCTTGAAATATTCGAGCTCGTTATACGTGTCGATCCGGCACTTGGCGGTGAATTCGACCGTCTCGCCATTGGCGCGCGTCGCGACGACGCTCACGTCCTGGCGCGGTTCGAGATCGGCGAGCCCCTTGATCGAGAAGCTCTCGCTACCATCGAAACCGAAATGGGCCGGGCCTTCGCCGTCTTGGAACTGCAGCGGCAGCACGCCCATGCCGACAAGGTTCGAACGGTGGATACGCTCGAAGCTTTCGGCGATGACCGCCTTCACGCCCTGCAGGATGGTGCCCTTGGCCGCCCAGTCGCGCGACGAGCCGGTGCCATATTCCTTGCCCGCCAGCACGACGAGCGGGGTGCCCGACTGCATGTAGGCCATCGCCGCGTCGTAGATCGGCTTGACCTGGCCCTCGGGACCCTTGGTGAAGCCGCCCTCGACGTCGTCGAGCATCTGGTTGCGGATGCGGATGTTGGCGAAGGTGCCGCGCATCATCACTTCATGGTTGCCGCGACGCGCGCCGTACGAGTTGAATTCGGCGCGCGGGACCTGGTGCTCCTGCAGGTAGCTACCCGCCGGGCTGTCGGCCTTGATCGCGCCCGCAGGCGAGATGTGGTCGGTGGTGATCGAGTCACCGAAAATGGCGAGCGGACGCGCGCCTTCGATGTCGGTGATGGCGTTCGGATCCATGCCCATGCCCTGGAAGTAAGGCGGGTTCTGGATATAGGTCGAACCGGCCGGCCAGTCATAGGTGGCGCCGCCCGAAACCTCGATACGCTGCCAGCGATCGTCACCCTTGAAGACGTCGGCATAACGCGAACGGAACATGTCGGCGTTGACGTGCGCATCGACGAGCGCGCGCACTTCCTCGTTGGTGGGCCAGATGTCCTTGAGGAAGACGTCGTTGCCATCCTTGTCCTGCCCGATGGCGCAGGTCGTGATGTCGTCGCGCGTATTGCCGAGCAGCGCATAGGCGACAACCAGCGGCGGCGAGGCGAGATAGTTGGCGCGCACGTCGGGCGACACGCGGCCTTCGAAGTTGCGGTTACCCGACAGGACCGAGCAGGCGACGAGGTCATTCTCGTTGATCGCCTTGCTGACCGGCGCGGGCAGCGGGCCCGAATTGCCGATGCAGGTGGTGCAGCCATAGCCGACAAGGTCGAAGCCGATGGCGTCGAGATCGTCCGACAGGCCCGCTTTGTCGAGATAGTCGGTCACGACCTGGCTGCCCGGCGCCAGCGAGGTCTTCACCCACGGCTTGCGGTTGAGGCCAAGCTCGCGCGCCTTCTTGGCGACGAGGCCGGCGGCGATCATCACGTCGGGGTTCGATGTATTGGTGCAGCTGGTGATGGCGGCGATCACGACATCGCCATCGGTGATGCCATAGTCCTCGCCTTCGACCGGGATGTCGACGCCCTTCTTGCCGCCTTCATATTGGGTTTCCATCAGCTTGTGGAACTCGCTCGCCATGTCGGACAGCAGCACGCGGTCCTGCGGACGCTTCGGGCCGGCAAGGCTCGGCTCGACCGTGCCCATGTCGAGGTGCAGCGTATCGGTGAAAACCGGCTCGGGGCTGTTCTCGTCGTGCCACATGCCCTGCGCCTGGCAATAGGCCTTGATGAGCGGGATCTGGTCGCCGCGACCCGACAGCTCCATATAATCCATGGTGCGCTGGTCGATCGGGAAGAAGCCACAGGTCGCGCCATATTCGGGCGCCATGTTGGCGATGGTTGCGCGGTCCGCCAGGCTCAGTTTGGCAAGGCCAGGGCCGTAAAATTCGACGAAGCGCCCGACGACGCCCTTTTCGCGAAGCATCTGGACGATGACGAGCACGAGGTCGGTCGCGGTGATGCCCTCGGCCATTTCGCCGGTCAGCTTGAAGCCCACCACTTCGGGGACCAGCATCGAGATGGGCTGGCCCAGCATCGCGGCCTCGGCCTCGATGCCGCCAACACCCCAGCCAAGCACGCCAAGGCCGTTGACCATGGTCGTGTGGCTGTCGGTGCCGACCAACGTGTCGGGATAAGCGACCGTATCGCCATTGGCGTCGTTCGAGCTCCAGACAGCGCGAGCAATATATTCGAGGTTCACCTGATGGCAGATGCCGGTGCCCGGCGGGACCACCTTGAAATTGTCGAACGCGGTCGAACCCCATTTGAGGAATTCATAGCGTTCCTTGTTGCGCTCATATTCACGCTCGACATTCTTCTCGAACGCCATCGGCGTGCCGAACTCGTCGACCATGACCGAGTGGTCGATAACGAGGTGCACAGGGACCTGCGGGTTGATCTTCTGCGGATCGCCGCCAAGCGCCTTGATGCCGTCGCGCATTGCCGCCAAGTCGACCACGGCGGGAACACCGGTGAAATCCTGCATCAGCACGCGCGCGGGGCGATACTGGATCTCGCGATTGATACGGCGTTCCTTCTGCCAGTCGGCAATCGCCTGCACGTCGTCGGTGGTGACCGTGCTGCCATCCTCGAAACGCAGCATGTTCTCGAGCAGCACCTTCATCGAGAAGGGCAGGCGCGAAACGTCGCCGACCTTTTCGGCGGCTTTCGGCAGCGAGTAATAAGCGAACTGCTCGCCATTCACATCGAGCATCGTGCGGGTGTTGAGACTGTCCTGGCCGGTCGCGGTCATCGAGGATCCTCTTTCTTATTTGTTGTACGCCGGCTGGGCCGCCGGCCTCGTCTTCGACGCGCGCCCTAGCACCCTCTTTTGCCTGAGGCAAAGCGACGATTGTATATGTTGCACGGCACCAACGGGCGAGCGGGCCAAAAGCTGCGACGAAGCCTGCGCAAAGCCCTCAAATCCGGCGCGGCAATCTGCTATGCTCCCGACATCATGAAGGACCATGACCGCGACTATTTCGAGCGTCGCGCGGCGGAAGCCCGCGAAAAAGCGTGCCACAAGGGTGGCGGACGCGACAGCCGAGTCGCGGGTCATCTGGCGCTTGCCTATGCCGCGCTCGCACGCGCCAAGGCCGATAGTGAGAAGACCAGCGAAGACGCCTAGTCGATCGCTTCGACCACCGCTTCCTGCTCGGCCAGTTTCTCTGCACTGAATTCCGCCACCGGCCGCAAGGTCGCAGAACCGCCGCGCACGGCATAATCCTCGTGGAAAGCGCGGACCTGCGGTACCAATTGCTGCTGCATCCGGACATAGGCTGCATCGAAATCGGCTGCGTTTTGCAGTTGATCGAGCATCGCCTGGTGCTCGCGGATCAGCGTGTTGCTGGGCAGCGCATCGACCCGGCGCCCGGCATAAGAAAGTTGCCCCGAAATGCCCTCCGCATTGTCCTTTTGCCGCGCGGCCAGCGCGCGAAGCTGCGGGTCGCTCGAGCGCTGTTCGGCAAGGTCCGCCGCCGCGATCGCCAGCAGCGCCGCCGACGCCGCGGTCTCGACATAGAGACCGGCAGTCATCGTCATCGCCGGGGTCACCGGCGCGGTCGTGACTGTCATGCTACCACCGGGGGAAGAAGAGCCAGAACTGCACCCGGCCAGCGCCAGCACGCCGACGCCCACAACCACTGCAACCTTGCGCATCTTCATCCCCCTGTTCTTGTGGATTAGCGTCCTACCATCATCTCCGGCCGCACGACGCGGTCGAAGGTTTCTTCGTCAACCAAGCCGAGCTCCAGTCCCGCTTCCTTGAGCGTTTGACCCGTCTTGTGCGCATGCTTGGCGATATTGGCGGCATTGTCATAGCCGATTTCCGGCGCGAGCGCGGTCACGAGCATGAGCGAGCGGTCGACCAGCTCCTTGATCCGCGTCTCGTTGGCCTCGATGCCCTCGACGCAGCGTTCGGCAAAGCTCGCCATGCCGGTCGCCAGCAGGTCGACCGAGCGCAGCACGTTGGCGCCGATGAGCGGCATGAAAACGTTCAGTTCGAAATGACCCTGTGCGCCGCCAATCGTGACGGCCTGCTGGTTCCCCATCACCTGCGCGGCGACCATGGTCAGCGATTCGCACTGGGTCGGATTGACCTTGCCCGGCATGATCGAGCTGCCCGGCTCGTTGGCCGGCAGGCTGAGTTCGCCGAGGCCCGAACGCGGACCGGAGCCCAAGAAACGAATGTCGTTGGCAATCTTGTTCAGGGCCACGGCAAGGCTGTTGAGCGCGCCGTGGAAGAACACCATGCCGTCCTTGGCCGCCATTTCGGCAAAGGCATTGGGGGCGACTTCGAACTCGGTGCCGGCAATGTCCTCGATGGCCTCGACCATGTCGGCCTTCCAGTTTTCGGGTGCATTGAGGCCGGTGCCGACCGCCGTGCCACCGATCGGCAGCTTGCGAAGGTTGCCGTCCATCGCGCCTTCGATACGCGCCTTGGCGGCGATCAGCTGCGCGACATAGCCCGAAAATTCCTGGCCAAGCGTGAGCGGCGTCGCATCCTGCGTATGGGTGCGGCCGATCTTGACGATATGGTCGAACGCCTTCGCCTTTTCCATCAGCGCCTTGGTGAGGCGATCGAGCGCGGGCAGCAGCTTGCGCTCGGTCGCAACCACCGCCGACACATGGAGCGCAGTCGGGAAGGTGTCGTTCGAGCTTTGCGACTTGTTCACGTGATCGTTGGGATGGACCGGCTCCTTGCCGCCCCGCGTGCCGGCCAGCGCATCGTTGGCGATACCGGCAATGACCTCGTTGACGTTCATATTGGTCTGCGTGCCCGACCCCGTCTGCCAGATGGTCAGCGGGAACTGGTCGTCATATTCGCCGGCGATGATCGCGGCAGCCGCGCTTTCCATCGCATCGGCCAGCTTGGCATCGAGCCCATGCTTGCGGTTCACCCGCGCCGCGGCCTGCTTCACGATGGCCTGGGCGTGGACGATCCCGATCGGCATCTGCTCCTTGGGACCGAAGGGAAAGTTGCTCAAGGAGCGCTGCGTCTGCGCGCCCCAATAGGCGTCGGCGGGAACTTCGATGGGGCCAATCGAGTCGGTTTCGGTGCGGGTGTCGCTCATTTGTCCTCTGCGGTGATGATGCGTTGACTTTTCGGCGCCTGCCTAGGAGGGATGCGGCTTGCTGTCGAGGGGACGCGCGTTTGAAAAAGGGAACAGTCGGCTGGCGCGAATGGATCGCCCTCCCCGGTCTCGGGGTGGAGGCGGTGAAGGCCAAGGTCGACACCGGCGCCAGGACCAGCGCCATCCATGCCTGGAAAGTCCGCCATTTCGAACGTGACGGACGCGAACATATCAGCTTCTGCCTGCACCCGCTGCAGGACAATGACAGCTATGTCGTCGAGGCCGAGGCGCCCCTTTTGGAAATGCGCAAGGTCCGTAGCTCCAACGGCCAGGAACAACGCCGTTTCGTCATCGAGACCGAGGTCGAAATTAGCGACACGCGCTACCCCATCGAACTCACGCTCACCAATCGCGACGAGATGGGTTTTCGAATGTTATTGGGTCGGCAGGCACTTCGCCGCCGCTGGCTCGTTGATCCTGGCAAGAGCTATCTGACGCGCGCCGACGCGGACAATGAAGGGGATGAAGATTGAAGATTGCGCTGACCTGCCGGAACCCGAACCTCTACTCGCACAAGCGACTAGTCGAGGCGGCCGAGGAGCGTGGTCACACGATCGACGTGATCGATCACCTCAAATGCTACATCAATATCACCTCGAACAAGCCGACCATCCGCTACAAGGGCGAGGAACTGCCCAAATATGACGCGGTAATCCCGCGCATCGGCGCGAGCGTGACCTTTTACGGCACCGCCGTGCTCAGGCAGTTCGAGATGATGGGCACCTTTCCCCTCAACGAAAGCGTTGCGATCAGCCGCAGCCGCGACAAGCTCCGCTCGATGCAATTGCTCGCACGCAAGGGCGTGGGCCTGCCCGTCACCGTCTTCGCGCACCAGACCAGCCGCGCCGAGGAAATCATCGAGATGGCGGGCGGCGCGCCGGTCGTCATCAAATTGCTCGAGGGCACGCAAGGCATCGGCGTGGTGCTGGGCGAAACGCAGAAGGCCGCCGAGAGCATCATCCAGGCCTTTTCAGGCGTCGGCTCGAACATCCTCACCCAGCAATTCATCAAGGAAGCAGGCGGCAGCGACATTCGATGCTTCGTCATCGGCGAAAAGGTCGTCGCGGCGATGAAGCGCACCGGCAAGGAAGGCGACTTTCGCTCCAACCTCCACCGCGGCGGCACCGCCGAACCGGTCAAGATCACTGCGATCGAACGCAAGACCGCAACGCTCGCCGCCAAGGCGATGGGGCTGCGCGTCTGCGGCGTCGACCTGCTGCGCGGCAGCCAGGGGCCAGTGGTGATGGAAGTGAATTCGTCGCCAGGCCTCGAGGGCCTCGAAAAGTCGACCGAGATCGACGTCGCCGGCAAGATCATCGATTATCTGGAGAAGACCTACAAGGAAGGCCGGACCCGCACGCGCGGACGGGGCTGACGCCTCGGGGGTTCGAGGGTTGGCGCCAGCCCCGCCCCGTACCCGCCCTTCAGGGGGAGCGAGACAACGGGTACGTTTGGATGTGCGGTGCGGGCCTAGCGCGGCAGCTGCTCGCGCCGGGCGATAAGGAACAGGTCGCGGCCCGGATTGGGTTCCCAATGATAGTCGAACGAGAAACCCGCTTCGACCAGCGCAAACTCCAGCTGCTGCGCGGTAAACCATCCGAATGTCGGGAACCGACCCAAACGCCCCAGCGTCGCCGAGGCAAGCTTCAACAGGCCGCGCACGACCGGGTTGAGATCGCCAAGGCACGGCACCGACAGCACCAATGTCCCGCCCGGCTTGAGCAACCGCCGGAGCTGCGCGATGGCGCTGATCCAGTCGGGCACCAGGTGCAGGATGCTGTGGGCTTGGACCATGTCGAAGCGGGCCTCGGCAGGGTTCATTTCATCAAGCGCAGCGACGCGAAAATCCACATTGGTGACGCCCGCCTGGCCCGCCTTGGCCTTGGCGATGTCGATCATGCCCGGCGAGATGTCGGTGGCGATGATGTCACGTGCATGCGAGGCGTGGTTGAGCGCCGTGCTGCCGGTCCCACATCCCACTTCGAGAACGCGCATCTCCGGGTGCATGAAGCTTCGCGTTACGGCCAGCTTGCGGGCGTAGATGGCCTCATCTGGCACTGGCTTGGCGGCATAGCTGGGCGCGATGCGGTCCCAGAAGCGGCTCGTATTGGTCATGGTCAATTCCGTCATGTCAGTCATTCCTTATGTGCTGAAGACGACATAGCGGCTATTAGCTCACGCATGAATTGACAGAATTTGCCTGTCCATTATGCATTTATGCATGAGTTGGCGCGATCATTTCGACTGGAACCACGCAAAGGCCTTCATGGCGACCGCCGAACATGGCTCGCTGTCCGCAGCCGCGCGCGCGCTCGGCCTCACCCAGCCTACGCTTGGCCGGCAGGTGCGCGCGCTCGAAGACGAGCTTGGCGCTGTCCTGTTCGAACGCGCCGGACGCGGGCTCATTCTCACTCCGACGGGCGAGGAACTGCTCACCTATGTCCGCGCAATGGCCGAGGCGGCATCCGACCTCAACCGCGTCGCCACCGGCCGCGCCGAAGCGATCGAAGGCGACGTGCGCCTCAGCGTGACCGAGGTTGCCGGCTCATTCTGGCTGCCTCCCCTCCTCACGCGCATGCGGCAGGAACTGCCCGGCATCCGGCTCGAGCTCATCGTGACCAACGAGAATAGCGACCTGCGCCGACGCGAGGCCGATATTGCGGTACGTTCGGCTCGCCCTGCGGACCCCGCCCTCATCGCCAAGCGCGTCAGCGAGGAAACCGCCAGCCTCTATGCCAGCGACGATTATCTTCAGCGCTTCGGCGGCCGCATCACTCGCGACCGGCTGCACGAGGTCGAGATGATCGGATTTGCCGACATACCGGCTTATCTGGAGGCACTCCGATCCTTGAACGTCGAGGTCAGCGAAGATCAGTTCGGCATCACCGTGTCCGATCATGCCGTAATGTGGGAGCTGGTGCGCACCGGCGCGGGTGTCGGCATCATGGCCGACCGCATCGCCGCGCGCGAGCCGGGCATCTCGAAAGCATTTGCGGGGTCGCGCGCATTTCCGTTCGAACTCTGGCTGGTCTCGCACCGCGAATTGCTCACCAGCCGCCGCGTCCGCACCGTCTATGACTGGATCGCCACCAACCTGCTCGCGATGAACTGAGGCGCGGGGGGCGTCAGCCGAACAGGTCGCGCTCGATGCCGCGCACGACGCGGTGCTGCAGCAGGATGGCAGCCACGGCGAACGGCCCGAACACCGCAATGCCGATCAAGCGTTCGACGTCGAACATCTGCTCGACCAGGACCGCCGCGCAGATGCCAATCGATGCCAGCGCAAAAGCCGGCAGCCCGCGCATCAGGTAGGCCGCAGTCGAAGCAGGCTCGGCATCCAACCCGGTCGCTTTTGCCCGCTCACGCAGGCGCGCAAGCTTGTGGCCATCCCATCGGAGCGCGATGAGCGGGGGTGCGAGCAAGGCCACGATGATCGCGAGCGCGATTTGCATCGGCCTATTTCTTCTTGGTGAAGTCCACCGCGACGACGTTGGAGCCGTCCTCGACCGGTTCGACGACCGGCTTTTCATCGCCGCCGTCGGGATCGTCATCCTCATGCTCGTCATTGGCCTGGAACTTCAGGCTGAACTCGACCGCAGGATCGACAAAGTCGGTGATGGCGGCAAACGGCACGCGCAGCGTCGAAGGCACGCCGCCGAAGCTCAGGCCCACCGAAAAACCCATCTGGTCGACCGTCAGGTCCCAGAAACGATGCTGGAGCACGATCGTCATTTCGTCGGGGAAACGCTCGATCAGGTGATCGGGAATGTCGACGTCGGGATGGCGCGTGCGAAAGGTGATGTAGAAATGATGGCCGCCCGGCAGCGCGCCGTCGGCTGCGACTTCGCTCAGCACCCGGCCGACCACGGCGCGCAGCGCTTCCTGCACGATTTCGTCGTAGGGAATCAGGCTCTCGGGCGTTTCGTCGCTCATGGTCTTGCCACCTGAACGCCGCGCGGGCATGGGTCAAGGCCTCGCGCAAGATTGAGAAAGACCGAGCCATGCCGATCGACGCCACGCAGCCCTATGACGACGACAATGTCTTCGCCAAGATCCTGCGTGGGGACCTGCCCTGTCACAAGGAAGCCGAGAGCGAGCACAGCTTCGCCTTCCACGACATCAACCCGCTCACGGCGCTCCACATCCTCGTCATTCCCAAGGGCAAATATGTCAGCTGGGACGATTTCACCGCCAAGGGATCGGACGAGGAAATCCTCGATTTCGTGAAGCTGGTCGGCAAGGTCGCGCGCGACCGCGGCATGCACGAGCAGGGCTATCGGATGCTCGCCAATATCGGCAAGCGCGCGGGCCAGGAAGTGCCCCACCTGCACGTCCACCTGTTCGGCGGCGAGCCATTGGGCCCGATGCTCGCCAAGGACTAAGTTCTATTGCTCCAGCGCGGCCACCAGGTTGCCCAAGTCCTCGCCAGCCGCCGCACTGCCAACAATGTCGATCAGGGTCGTAAGCCGATCCGGCGCCTCCAGCCCATACGGATTGGCGCGTCCCGCGGCCGCCTCGCAAGTGGTCTGCGCCAAAGGCTCGGCCATCTTGCCTTCGACGACCGGCTTCCACTGAAGGCCATCGGTATAACGGGTCGGCCCCAAAGGATTGCCATTGCGATCGTACAATTGCGCATTCCTAGTGGCGTACCGCCGCGCGCCGCTGCAATCGATCGCCATGAGGGCCGAATGCACGTTGACACCCGTTTCGGCCATTTCTCTGGGATAGACTGCATGGACCTGGACCTCGATGACCCCGTCGACCGATCTGATCGACTCCAAGTCGACGAAGATGGCACCTTCGTCACTGGAATTGCTGAGCCAGTAATCCTGCGCCTGGGCCGGCGCCGCCGCCATCAAGCCTGCCATCACCATTGCCACGCCCATGATACGTTTCATGCCCTTGCTCCCACTTACCTAGCGCGCCGCGCTCAGTTCTTGATCTCGAGGCCCTCCACGGCCGTCTCGATCGAATTGGCCATGCGAACCGTCACGACCAGCCCGGCCAAGTCGTCGGGCACGTCTTCATTTTCAGCCTGGAATTTCCGAATGCTGATATTGCCGCAGGCGAGGTCATAATTGGACGCCCCGACCGCATTTGCAGCGAGATCATTCCAGGGTGAATTGCTCTCCTCGGGGCCGTAGTTCAGGCTGCCATCCTCACCGCGCCCATTGGCGATGACCAACCGATATTTGCCGTTCGCGCAGTCATACTGGACCGTTCCCCCGACCCCGTAGAACTGGCCACCGCGCGGCTCGGAGTAGAGGTACCAGGCTTCGATTTCGACGATATCACCGCCCAAACGGACGATACTGTCAATGTCGACAATGCCCAGCGTGTCGTCTGTCTTGGCGCTGACCCAGTAATCCTGCGCTGCCGCCGGGGGCGCCGCCAGGTTCAACCCCCCGATCGTTGCCGCCAGCATCACCGTCGTTCGAATCCCCATCTTCGTCCTCCCCACTCTTGTCATCAGTCAGCCTGAGAACTCCAATCGCCCTTTGGTTCGAAATCCCGCGAGATCGGGCCGCCATGTATTGCTTCAATGTCTATCGACGATGTTGCCCATCTGCAAACATGGGTGAATTGCTGTGCTTTGCCCCTTGCGCGGCCTCGTCGACTCATTAGAGCTAGGCGACCGAATTTCATGAATACCCTTGGGGGAGCTTCAAAACATGGTCGCATCCGCAGCACAGGGCAGCGCGACTGCCAAGGAAGGCTGGTCCAGCCGTACCGCCTTCATCCTCGCCGCCGTCGGCGCCGCCGTCGGTCTCGGCAACATCTGGCGTTTCCCGACGCTCGCCGGTGAAAGCGGGGGCGGCGCGTTCGTTCTCGTCTATATCGCTTTCGTCTTCCTGCTTGGCCTGCCGCTGGTGCTGGCCGAGATCACGACCGGCAAGATCGGCCAGACTGACGCGGTCGGCTCGATGCGCGAAGTCGCGCGCCGATCGGGTGCCTCGACCGCATGGTCCGCAACCGCCACGGTCGGGACCGTCGCGGCCTTCCTCATCCTCTCTTTCTACTCGGTCGTCGCCGGCTGGGTGCTCTATTATGCGGGCGTCCATGCCATCGAGCTCGTCAACGCGATCGGACGCGGCGATCCATTGGGCGGCGCATTTGGCGGCCCCGGCGGCGAGAGCGTCGATGAGATCCAGTCGCGCATGGGCAACCTGTTCGGCAACTGGCAGCTCCTGCTGGCCATGCATGTCGGCTTCATGGGCGTGACCTGGTTCGTCGTCAGCCGCGGTGTTCATTCGGGCATCGAGAAGGCGGCCACGATCCTCATGCCGATCTTCTTCGTGCTCCTGGTCGGGATCACCATCTATGGTGCCTTCACCGGCAATTTCAGCGAAGCCACCGCATTTCTCTTCACCGCCGATTTCTCCAAGCTCACGCCTGAAGTCATCAACGCGGCGCTGGGCCAGGCGCTCTTCTCGCTGAGCCTCGGTGTCGCCGGCCTCATCACCTATGGCAGCTACATCAAGTCCAAGGGCGGCCTTGGCGGCACCTCGCTGACCATTGCCTTTGCCGATACCGGCGTGGCGCTGATCGCCGGCCTGATGATCTTCCCGATCGTCTTCGCCGCGGGCCTGGATCCCGCAGGCGGCCCGACCTTGGTCTTCCAGGCATTGCCGGTCGCCTTCCAGTCGATGCCGGGCGGCGCCCTCATCGGCTTCCTCTTCTTCTGCCTGATCTTCGTCGCTGCGCTGACCAGCTCGGTCTCGCTGCTCGAAGTCCCCACCGCATGGGGCAAGGGCGAGATGAAGTGGAGCCGCGCTTTCTCGGCCACCATGTTCGCGCTTGGTGCCGGCTCGCTCGGCGTCCTCTCGCTGCTCGGCTATAACGAGCTGTCGGGCGTCAGCCCGCTCGGCTTCTGGTCGATCTTCGAAGGGCTCGACATCCTCGACACGATTGACGGCTTCACAGGCAAGATCATGTTGCCGCTCGGCGTCATGCTGCTCGCCATCTTCATCGGCTGGAAGGCCGACCAGAAGATGCTGCAGGCCGAGACCGGCCTGTCCGACGGCATGTTCAAGCTGTGGCGCTTCCTGGTCGCCTGGCTGTGCCCGATCGCGGTCGGCCTGGTCCTGCTGTTCGGCCTGTTCCCGGGCCTCATCGGCTAGGGCTTCAGGACCAACAACGAAAAAGGGCAGCCCCGCATCTTGGCAGGGCTGCCCTTTTCTTTTGCTTGGTAGAGCGGGTTAGGCGCTCAGCGCCTTGGACGCCAGCACGCGCAAATCCTGTTCGGGGCGTGCGCCATAATGCTGGATCACTTCGGCCGCCGCGATGGCGCCGAGGCGCAGGCAGGTTTCGAGATCGCGATCCTTGGCGATGCCCGCGAGGAAACCGGCGGCGAAGAGATCGCCGGCACCGGTCGTGTCGACCAGCTGCTCGATCGGCTGCGCGCCGACGCGGGCGCGGTGCCCGTCCTCGACTGCGATGGCGCCCTTTTCCGAGCGCGTGACCACCAACAGCGGCACCTTGGGCGCTACATTGTCGACGGCATCGTCGAAATCGCTGTCCCCAGCGAGCGCCTTGATCTCTTCTTCATTGGCGAAAAGGATATCGATCCGCCCGTCGTCGATCAGCGCCTTGAAATCGTCGCGATGGCGATCGACGCAGAACGTGTCGGACAGAGTGAAGGCAACCTTGCGGCCGGCATTGCGGGCAAAGTCGATCGCCTTGCTCATCGCTTCGATGGCGCCCGGCGGGTCCCACAAATAGCCTTCGAGATAGAGGATGCCGGCATCGGCGATGACCGCCTCGTCGATCGCCTGCGGCGGCAGCTTCTGTGCCGCGCCCAGAAAGGTGTTCATGGTGCGCTGCGCATCGGGCGTGACGAGGATCAGGCAGCGCGCGGTGGCAACGCCCACATTGGGTGACGGCGCGACGACGAATTCGACGCCGGCTGCTTCGATGTCATGCTTGTAGATCTTGCCCAGCTGGTCATCGGCAACTTGGCCGATAAAGCCGGTCTTCACATCGAGCGCTGCGAGGCCTGCGGCGGTATTGCCGGCCGAACCGCCCGACACTTCCTTGCCCGGCCCCATCAGGCCGTAGAGGCGCTCGGCCTCGGCCTCGTCGATGAGCCGCATCGAGCCCTTGTCGAGATCCTGTTCCTCGAGAAATTCGTCGGTCGCATCGGCGATCACATCTACGATGGCATTGCCGATGGCGAGGACGTCCAAACGGGGACTGGTCATACTTCTTGTCCTTGAAGGCGAAAAACCGTGTGCGCGCGCCCCTATGCGCGTGCGCGATGGATGGCAAGCTTTTGGGCCCCACTGTATCGCTTGCATAATACACTTTGTTGCGTCATGGTCCGCACCATACGGATCCAATCGGAGGGGAGTTCACAGATGAAATCGACCATTGCCGCAGCGCTCGCCGCCATCGCCTTGAGCGCCACGCCAGCGACGGCGCAGGAGGCCGACATGAACGAGGCGACGCCCTATGACATCAGCGTCCATGACGATGCGCTGGCGATCGAGCCAACCCAGATGCTCAATCTCGGCAGCGCCCATTTCAGCGGCTGGCGCGAATTCGTGAACCGCGAAGAGCTCGACATGGCGCTGGCGCCGGTCCTCGATCGTCTCGAGGCCTGGGGTCCCGACACCATTACGGTCGAGGCGATTTCGGGCGCCGATTGCGACCAACTGGAACGCTACGGCACCTTCTATGCCGGCGCGGCGGATACCTATTGCGTGACGATTTCGGAGGCTGCCGCCCATGGCGACATGTCGCGCGAGGACGCGAACATCGCGGCGATGGAGACCTTTCTGTCCGGCGGTCCCGGCGACGACCCGGCGGCGCGGCGCAATTATGTCGCGCAGTTGATGGCCGCCGGGGAAATCTATTCGGCGCTGCTGCAATGGCGGTATCTCGATCCCGCCGAGCGGATTGCCGGCGAGGAAGTGTCACAGGGCATGATCGACAGCCTCGAGCGCTTCGATGCCCGCCTCAAAGAAAGCGTGTCGATCGGCGTCGCGCTGGCGCAGCGCCTCGGCCATGAGCGCGTCTGGCAGGTCGATGATCATAGCGCCGACATGCTCTACCTGCGCAATGCGGACGGCTTCGGCGAGCGCATGCGCGAAATCTGGTCGAGCGGATCGACCGAGGGACGCGAGATGTACGCGGGGCTAATGGCCAAAGTGCAGCAGGATCGCGACCTCACGGCTTTCCTCATCGCCATGAACGATCCCGAAGCGCAGCGCCTCACCATCGAGGGCGATTTCGCCAAGGGGCTCGCCGACACCGACGAGCGCGGCATCGGACAGGACTATGCCAATTGGTGGCAGGTCCGGAACATGCGCATGGTCGCCAACATCGTCGCCGCAGCCTCGCTCAACCGGTCGCAAAAGACGCTGAATATCGTTGGCGCGAGCCACAAGGCCTATTACGACTATTATCTCGACACGATGCATCATGTCGAACTCGTGGATGTCGGAGATATTCTCAGCCAGTGACGCGTTTTCTCATCATCGCCGCCAGCCTGACACTTGCCGCCTGCGGCGGCAGCACGACCAGCCAGGTGCGCCCCGCTTTCCCGCAGACCTCGGCGCCCCCGCCGGCGCCGACGGTCCAGGCCTTCGGGCCGCTGATCGGATCGTCCGCAGCCACCCTCGCCGCACGCTTCGGCGAGCCCGCATTGCGCATCGCCGAGGGCAATAGCCTGATGCTGCAATATAAGGGCGGCAATTGCGTGCTCGACGCCTATCTCTATCCGGGCACGAGCGGGGCCATGCAGGTCACCCATATCGATACGCGCGACACCAGCGGCCTGCCGGCGCAGTCCGCCGGCTGCATCCGCGCCATCGAGCAGCGCCGCTAGGCCAGCCGCTCCAGCGCCCAGCGCGCCGCATCCGCGACTACCGGATCGGGATCGTTCGCCAACCGCTCGGCATGCGGACGCAGCGCCGCAGCGCCGCTATTGCCCGCAGCGATCAGGCAATTGCGGACCATCCGGTTGCGCCCGATCCGCTTGATCGGCGAGCCTGAAAACATTTCGCGAAACGCCGCATCGTCCAGCTGCAACAGGTCGGCCAGTCGCGGCGCGACCAATTCGGCGCGCGGCAGGAACTTGCGATGCGCATGGGCCGCGTCGGCAAAGCGGTTCCACGGACAGGCGGCAAGGCAATCGTCGCAGCCATAGATGCGATTGCCCATCGCCTCGCGATACGCATCCGGGATCGGCCCGGAATGTTCGATCGTGAGGTAGGAAATGCATTTGCGCGCATCGAGGCGATGCGGCGCATCGATCGCCCCCGTCGGGCAAGCCTCGATACAGGCCGTGCAGCTCCCGCAATGCATGCTCGCCGCGCCCGACGGCTCCAGCTCCAACGTCGTGTAAATGATCCCGAGGAACAGCCAGTTGCCGTCATTGCGGTTGAGCAAATTAGTATGCTTGCCCTGCCAGCCCACGCCCGCCGCCGCCGCCAGCGGCTTTTCCATCACCGGCGCGGTATCGACGAACACCTTCACCTCGCACGGCTCTTCCTCGACCAACCAGCGCGCCAGCGCCTTCAGCTTCTGCTTCACCAGCTTGTGATAGTCCGCGCCCTGCGCATAGACGCTGATCCGCCCGATATCGCCGCGCTCTTCCAGCGCGCGCGGATCTTGCGCCGGCGCATAGCTCAGCCCAAGTGCGATGACGCTCTTCGCCTCGGGCCACAGCGCCTGCACCCCCTTGCGGTGATGGTAGCGCGTTTCCATCCAGCCCATCTCGCCATGCCGTCCGGCATCGAGCCATTGCCTCAATTCGACCCCGGCCTCGTCCGCCGCATCGGCGCGCGCAAAGCCGCAGGCTGCGAATTCCAGTTCGCGTGCTTTCGAGGAAATCCGGGCTTCGATACTTGTCATTAGCACTTGGGTCTCTACCACTTATCCTCATGGAGAGTAGTGCATTCGCAGCCGAAGCCGTCGGCCTGGTGAAAACCTTCGATGGCAAGACCGCCGTCGATGGCGCCAGCATGTCGGTTCCGGCAGGCTCGATCTACGGCTTTCTCGGGCCCAATGGCGCGGGCAAGACGACGACATTGCGCATGATGCTCGGCATTATCGATCCGGACGAGGGCACGCGCCGGCTGCTCGGCCACGAAGCGCCGCTCAAGGCCGCGCACGATATCGGCTACTTGCCCGAGGAACGCGGTCTCTATCCCGCCATGACCGCCCGCGAGGCGATCGCCTTCATGGGCGCGCTGCGCGGCCTGCCGATCCGCAAAGGCCGCGAACGCGCCGGTGAGCTATTGGACGGCCACGGCCTCGGCGACTGGATCGGAAAGCCCATCCGCTCGCTCTCAAAGGGCATGGCGCAGACCGTGCAATTGCTCGGCACCATCGTCCACGACCCCAAACTCATCATCCTCGACGAGCCCTTTTCGGGCCTCGATGCGATCAACCAGGGCAAGCTTGAAGACCTCATTCGCGCCCAAGCCGACAATGGCGTCACCGTCATCTTCTCGACCCATGTCATCGCCCATGCCGAACGACTGTGCGAAAAGGTCGCGATCATCGCCAATGGCAAGATCGCCTTCGAGGGCGAAGTGGACGAAGCGCGTAATCGCCTCCGTCCCATCGTCCACCTGCGCACCCGCCAGGCCGACGGGCCGTGGCTCGACGACCTGCCCGCCGATGCCAAGCGCTCGGGCAACGAATTCAGCTTCGAGCTTCCCGAGAGCGGTCCTGAGCCCATGCTCAAGGCGCTGATCGACCATGGCGCGGGCATCGACACTTTGTCGATCGAGCGTCCCGGTCTGCACGATGCCTTCGTCGCCATTGCCGGCGCTGCGGCAGCGGCCGAAATGAAAGTGGGGGCCTGAGGCACATGCGCGAAATCCTTCGAGCCGCCTTCGTCATCGGTCGCCGCGACTATCTCGCGACGGTCATGTCCAAGACCTTCCTCTTCTTCCTCCTGGGCCCGCTCTTCCCGATCGGGCTCGGCATGCTGTTTGGCGGGGTCGGCCAGGAACTGGCCTCGCAGGACGAGCGGCAGGTGCTCGCGGTCATCGCCGACGAAGCCGATTTCGAAGCGTTGGAGTCCGCCCGCGCGCGCCTCGTCCCGCTTGCTGGGCATCATCCCTTCATCGAACTGGAACGCGTCGAGGCCGAGGCCGATGTCGATGCACAGATCGACGCCCTGCTGGAACGGCAGGACGAGCCGGTGCTTGGCGTGATGGATGGCGGCCTCACCGCGCCGCGCTTCACCGGCGCGATCGGCGAAAATGCCTTCGCCATCCAGCAATTGGCGACCTTCATCGACAATGCCCGCCGCGATCTCGATGCCGACGGCCCGCCGACCGGCCCGCCGCTCGCTTTCCAGCAGCTTGAAAGCTCGGCCAGCGAGGTCGTCTTCACCCGCACGCTGACCGCGCGCGCCGGCCAGCTCGCGCTCTTCTTCCTCACCATCCTGCTTGCCGGCATGCTCCTCAGCCAGATGCTCGAGGAGAAGTCGAACAAGGCGATCGAGGTCCTCGCCAGCTCGGTCGATGTCGATGCCATCTTCATCGGCAAGCTGTTCGCCATGCTGTGCATCAGCCTCACCGGCATCATCGTCTGGCTATCCGCCGCCATCGCGGCATTTATCGCCTTCGCGCCCCAGGGCCTCGCCTCGGTACCGCCGCCGCCCGCCGTCGGCTGGCCGCTCTTTTTCTTCTTCGCCTTGGTCTATTTCGCGATGAGTTACCTGCTAATCGGCGCGGCTTTTCTCGGCATCGGCGCGCAGGCCGCCACCGTGCGCGAAGTGCAGACCCTGTCCATGCCCATCACCATGCTGCAGGTCGTCATCTTCCTCGGCGCATCGCTGGGGGTCGGCGATCCCGGCGGCCGCGAGGCCATCGCCGCCGCGCTCTTCCCGCTGACCAGTCCCTTCGCGATGATCGCCCGCGCCGCCGAAGAACCTGCGCTATGGACGCACGCACTGGCGCTTATCTGGCAGCTGCTCTGGGTGGCGCTCATCCTCAAGGTCGCGGCCAAGCTCTTCCGCAAAAGCGTGCTCAAGTCGGGCAAACCTTTCCGCTGGCCCTGGGCGAAGAAGAAAGCGTCGGTTTAGGCGCGTCTATTCGCTCGGCGCAGGGCCGATCTGCTCCCATAGTTCGATCTTGATACCGTCGGGATCGAGGATCCAGGCGAACTTGCCATAGGGCTCGTCCTGCCGTCCCAAAATCTCCACGCCCTTCTCCTCCAGCTCCTTCTGGAATCCATCGAGGTCATCGACGCGAAAGTTGAGCATGAAGGGCTGCGTGCCCGGGTCGAGATAGTTGGTGTCCTCGGGAAAGCTGGAAAGCAGGCTGAACGGGTCCTCGTGCGGCTCGTCCTTCCAGCGGAAGGAGGGGCCATATTCGCCGGCGATGCCGAGCACGTCCTTGTACCAGGCGGTCGACTTTTCCTGATCGGCGCGCTTGATGAACACGCCCCCAATGCCCGTAATCTTCGCCATATCGCTTCCCCTTTCGTTGACGCGCCGTCATAGCAGGTGGCCATGAAAAGGGGGAGCATCGACACGCGCGCCATCTGGGCCATCGCCATTCCGGCGATGCTGACCAACGTCGCGACCGCGCTCATCGGCATCGGCGACGTCTGGATCGTCGGGCGGCTGGGCGAGGCTTCGGCGCAAGGCGCGGTCGATATCGGGGCGCGCCTCTTCGCCTTGCTCTTCACCGTCATGAACTTCCTCAAGACCGGCACGACGGGCCTCGTCGCGCAAGCCGGCACGCGCGAGGGCAAGGATGCGCAGGCCGCGACCTTGCTGCGCGGCATGGCGGTCGGGCTCGCCATCGCGGCCGTCCTGCTCGTCCTCAAACCCGTGCTGCTGCCCGCCGTCCTGCAAGCATTGGGCGCGCGCGATGCGGTCTATGTCGCCGCCGATACCTATGCCTCGATCCGCTACTGGTCGGCGCCCGGCGTCATGCTCAACCTCGCGCTGATCGGCTATCTCGTCGGCCAGCGGCGGATGCGCGCGGTGCTGGTGATTGAGGTCGCGTATAACCTGTTGAATGTCGCCCTCGGCCTGTGGTTCGTCCTCGGCCTCGACTTCGGCATTGCCGGCATCGGCTGGTCGAGCCTCATCGCCGAATATGCAAAGCTCGGCGTCACCGCCGCCGTCGTCGCCAGCGCGGGCGGGTTCGCCTTGCTGCGCCGCGCCGCCTCGGAGCGCACCATCCTCTCGCGCCAGAGCCTGCTGCCCTTCCTCAGCGTCAATCGCGACCTTTTCCTGCGCACGCTCATCCTCGTCATCGCTCTGTCGGCGCTGACCCGCATCGGCGCAGAGCGTGGCGAGGTCATCCTCGCGGCCAATGCCATCCTCTTCCAGCTCTTCATTTTCACCGCCTTGCTGCTCGACGGGTTCGAGAATGCGGCGCAGGTATTGAATGGCGAACGGATGGGCGCGCATGACCGGGTCGGTTTCGAGCGCGTGACCAAGGCGATCGTCCGGCGCGGCTTCGTCACCGCCTTCTTCGTCTCGATCTTCTTCGCGCTCTTCGCCTTCCCGATCATCGCCAGCTTCGCCGCCACCAACGAGGTCGCCATCGCCGCGCAGCGCCAGGCACCATGGCTCATCATCATGCCCTTCGCGGGCGTCGCCAGCTTCATCTATGACGGCGTCTATGTGGGCGCGAGCTGGACCCGCGCGCTGCTCCTGACGATGATCGCCGGGACCGTCGTCTACGCGCTGGCGCTGTGGATCACCTGGCCGCTCGGCAATGGCGGGCTGTGGCTCAGCTTCACCCTCTTCCTCGCCGCGCGCGCCATCTTCCAGCGCCTCGCCTTGCCCCGCCTTGCCAGCCGCATCGACGAGGATCCGAGCCTGGCCCCCGAGCGGGCTTGATGCCCGCCGCGCCTTGCGGCATCCTTCAGCGCATGATGCCCCTTGATTGAAGGGAGAGTCATGTCCAACGACACCATCGCCCCCCTAACCGGAACGCAGGTACGCGAAGACCTGCGCCTTGCCGATCTGCGCGCCGCGCTCGGTGCCGGCGTCAGGGATTTCCTTGCTTATCCTCTCTACGGTCTCTTCTTTTCGGCCATCTATGTCGTCGCCGGCTTGGGCCTGCTCTATGCTGTCGCGCGGCTCGGTCAGACGGGCTGGCTGATCCCGGCCATTGCGGGGTTCCCGATCGTCGCCCCGTTCGCAGCCGTCGGATTGTATGAAGTCAGCCGCCGCCGCGAAAAGGGACAGGAGATGAGATGGGGTCCTGTCTTGGGCGCCTTGCGCGGCCGCGGCGATGACCAGATCATGCTGATGGGCGCCTTCATCTTCGTGCTCTTCACTTTCTGGGTGATCCTCGCCCACGGCATCTCGCTCATCTTCCTCGCCAGTGCAGGCCCCACAGCCCATTCGCTCGCCATTCTCGCCACCACGTCCGGCATCGCCATGCTGGTCGTCGGCGGCGCGGTCGGCGGAATGCTCGCCCTCATCCTCTTTGCGATGACCGTCACCAGCCTGCCCATGCTGGTCGACCGCAAGGTCGATGCCATCACCGCCATCATCGCCAGCCTCAAGGTGGTCCGCCGCAATGCAGCGGTGATGCTGGCCTATGCGACCCTCGTCGCGATTGCCCTGCTGCTTGCCCTGCTGCCTCTATTTCTGGGCCTATTGGTCGTGCTCCCGGTGCTCGGTCACGCCACTTGGCACCTCTACCGCCGCGCCATTCCCCCCGCCTGAGCCTTGCCAAAACAGCCTGCCTGACGCAGCCTGTCCGCAAGGGGGCTGAACGATGCTTGCTTTGTGGCGCAGGGTCAGGGGAGCCGTCGGCGATATCGGGCCGACAGAATGGGCGTTGCTCGGCATCGAGACCGTCGCCGTCGTCGGCGGCATAGTCATCGCCTTCCAGCTCGAACAATGGGCCGAAGACCGCCGTGAGGCCCGAGACCGCGACGAGCTGGCAGAGCGACTGCTCGAAGAGGCCGAGGACAGCGTTGCGATCCTGCGCGCCGAACGCGACCTCATGGCGGAGCGCGGGACCTCGGTCGACACCATGCTCAAGGCCTGGATCGTCGATGGCAAATGTCCACCCGCCGAACTCGCCTTCTCCCGCTATCACAGCCCGCTCAACGTGCCGACGGCGGTCTATGACGAGATGATCGGATCGGGCGGCCTTGCCCTGCTGGCCGGCGAGCGCGAGCGGCGAGCCGTCGCCCATTATGCCGCCCGGCGCATGTCCTTCGAACAGCGTCAGGAGCATTATCGCGCCGCCACCAACTACGACCTCGCGCCCGTGGCGGGGAATGGCATCCGCCCGGTCTGGGACGAGGATCGCCAATTCTATCGGCTCGAACGCACGCGCGAGACGGGATGTGACGACCCGACCCAGCAATTGCAGGCCGTATTCGACGCCCAGATGTTCAAGATCCAGCAGGCCAGCCGCGTCGATTTGACCGACGCCGCCATCAGCATGTGCGGCGTCTTGGCGCACCATGTCGGCCGCACCTGTAGCCCCAATGACGCGCCTCTCGAAGGCCGCGACGCCGACATCGCCCGCGATGCAGCCCAAGAGGCCATGCGATGATCACGCTGCTGCGCCGCCTGCGTCGAAACGCCGGCGAAATTCGCGGCCCCGAATGGCTGCTGCTCGGGATCGAGACAATTGCCGTCATCGCCGGCATCCTCGTCGCCTTCCAGCTGCAGGAATGGGCCACCGACCGACGCGAGAAGGCGCAGCTCGATCGCATTTCGGACGGCCTGCTCGAGGAGGCGCGCACCGCAGTCGCCTTGATCTGGCAGGATGTTGAGCAGCGCCAGCCGGGCATCGACCAAGGCATTAGGGTCGCGCAGATGCTGAATGCGGGCCAATGCCCGACCCAGGCCGACCTTGAGGGCCTGCGCATCCTCGAAGTCTATGCCGGCATCGACCCGCCCTCGGGTGTCTATGACGAGCTGGTGGCGGGCGCGGGTCTCTCGGCCCTGCCATCCTCCACCGCGCGGCTCGGCATCGACTTTTATCGCAATGCTCGCGCGACCTACCAATTCCAGCTCATCAATTTTCGCGACAATCGCTGGCCTCTCCTGGTGCCGGACGATCCGGACGTGTCGATCGCCTTCGATCCTGAGTCCTCGTCGGACATGCGGGTCGAATTCGATCTCGAATCGCTCTGCAACGATCAGGAATTTTCCGACCGCTTCAATTACGTCCTGCGCAACCAGCATTTCTTCCAGCGCCGCTATCGCATGGACCTTTTCGAAAACGCCGCCTTCATGTGCGTCGCCCTCGCCGACATGCAGGGCGAGCAATGCTATGACAGCTGGATGCGCGACGTCCTCGATGCGGAGACGGGCGCATTGGTTGAGGAACGCGGCCGTGCCCGGCTCGAAGAAGCCGACATCTAGCGCCTAATCCTCATCGCCCTTCAGCCAGTCGATGCATTCGCCCTGCGTCCGGATGCCGAGATCGGCGAGCACGCCCATGTCGCGCAGCACGATGCACTGACCGACCGGGTCTTCGGCGAGATAGAAGGCGTTGCACAGACCGCGCACCTTGAGCAGCCCGACCTCTTCGGCAAACAGCTTGCAGACATCCACCGTGCCGGTCGCACCGGGGCCTTCATATTCCTGTGCGGCCGCCGGCGCGGCCGTCGCGCCGACCATCAGGATGCTGGCGAAAATTGCGAGTTTCATCATGTCCTCCATCGTTCGTTTCGATGGACGGCACGTTAGGAAATCCCGCTTTTCCGCCATATAGGGCAGATGCCCTATGCGCTGACCAGCCTAGTGCACGAAGCGCGCGACGACGTCGCGATAGCTGCGCGACACCTTCACTTCGGTCTCGCTGCCCAGCACCAGGAAGCATTCGCCATTGGTGTGCGGCTTGACCTGCTTGACCTTGTCCAGGTTGACGATGGTCGACCGGTGGACGCGCTGGAACTTGCGCGGGTCGAGCCGCTTTTCGAGGTCCTTCATCGTCTCGCGCAGGATCAGCGTATTGTCGGGTGTCTGGATGCACATATAGTCGCCCGCCGCATCGATCCGCTCGATATCGTCGACATCGACGCGGAAGATCTGGCCCTGGTCGCGAATGTTGATGACCGTCTCGTAGCGGCTGGCCGCCGGTTTCGACCCGTCGGCCTTGCTGAGTTCGCTCGCCGCTTCGGGCGCATGTTCGGCCAGCGCCTCTTCAAGCTTCTCGGCCTTGCGCGCCGCGCCCTTCTCGGCGAGCCGGTTGCGCACGCGCTCGAGGGTCTCCGCCAGCCGGTCTTCCTCGACCGGCTTCACCAGATAGTCGACCGCCTTGGCTTCGAAAGCCTTCACGGCATGTTCCGAATAAGCCGTCACGAAGACGAACAAGGGCGGCTCGACCTCCATCAGGCCCGAAATCACCGAAAAGCCATCGAACCCCGGCATTTGGATGTCGAGGAAGACGAGGTCGGGTTTCAGCGTCTTGGTCTGGCGGATCGCCTCGCGGCCGTTCATCGCGGTGCCGACGACTTCGACGTCGTCATGCGCCTCGAGCCGGAGCTGGAGGCCTTGGATGGCCAGTTTCTCGTCATCGACGAGCAGGGCTCGAATGGTCATGTCACTTCCGCTTTCGTTTCATAAGGTATTTGGATGACAACGCTGAAACCCCCACGATCGTTCGTTTTGGTCTCGAATCCATGTGCCGCGCCATAAGCCTGGGCCAGCCGTTCGCGCGTATTTGCAAGCCCGACGCCGGTCGAATTGCTCTCGACGATCCCGCCGCCAGCGCCCGAATCCGCCACTTCGAGACGCACCCCGCTGCCATCCCGCTTCGCCGTCACCCAGATGTCGGCGCCGTCCTCGGCGGGCGTCACTGCATATTTGATCGCATTTTCGATCAGCGGCTGGAGCAATAGCGAGGGAAGCAGCGCATTCACTGCATCCGCCTCGATCCGGAAATGCGGGCGCAGCCGTTCCTCGAACCGCATCTTCTCGATCTCGAGATAGAGTTTGAGTGTCTCGATTTCCTTGACCAGCGGCACCTTGGCTGTCGCCTCGTTGGCGAGCGTGTAGCGAAGGAAGCTGGACAGGCGCGACAGCATCGCATTGGCGCGTGTCCGGTCCTGCAGCAGCACCAGTGTCGAAATCGAATTCAACGTATTGAACAGGAAATGCGGGTTGAGCTGGTAGCGCAGCATCGCCAGTTGCGCCGCGCTAGCTTGGCCTTCCAGCGCGCGGCGCTGGTCGATCTGGTCTTCCAGCAGCAGGTAATAGTTGATGCCGTAGTAGAGCGCCGTCCACGCCGCGAGCAGCGCGAAGTCGAGGATAAGCGCCCCGAAATATTGCAGGCCCACCGGCGCGAATTCCGGATTGACGAAGGTCGAGAAGCTCCATGTCTCGACGAAGCTCAACAGGGCCGAGGAGACCGACACGGTGATCAGGCTGACGATCGCGGTGATCCCGGCCTGCATCGCGATCAGTCGCTTGTAGAGCGCGGCCATCAGCAGGGTCAGCGAATAGCCAGTCGCCGTCAGGATCACGACATGGAACAGGAAGACAGGCGGATCCACCCCGTTCACCACGCCGGTGAGGAAGCGCAAAAGGAGATAGCCCGACCAGCCCAGCGACTGGAGCATCCAGAAAGCGCGATTCTTGTCGGCAAAGAAGGGGCGGTCGAGGCCCACGCCCTCAATGATCGGACGCGCCTGTCCCTCGCCCGTCGCAGCGATCTCGCCGACGTCGCGGGCAATCTTTTCGACGGACTCGCGGCTACGCCGGCCGGCTCCCGAGACCTGGCCGCCCAAACGGTCCTTCATCGACGATACAGATCCACTCGCCAAAAGCTGCTCCTGCATGCAATAGACGTAACATAGGCTGCATTGCCGTCGCTTCCTAGATGCGCCAGTCCGGCGCGTATTTGCGGCAATGTCACCGGCCCACCGGAGGTAATATGGTTCGCTTGCTCGTTGTCGCCTGTCTGATGTCCCTCGCCGCCTGCCGCGGCACCACCCCTGCCGAAGACCCGGTCCCGACGCGCAATGTCGCGCCGATCCTCGACCGCGAAGACGCCGTCGACATTCACAGCTTCGCCAAGCCTCTGGAAGCGCGGGTCACCCATGTCGCGCTCGACCTGAATGTAGATTTCGATGCCAAAAACGTCTCGGGCACGGCGACGCTGGACATCGAGGCCGCCGACGATGCCACCGAAATCATCCTCGACAGCCGCGACCTCACCATCAATTCCATCACCGCCGCCGACGGCAGCAATCTCGACTATGTCATTGGCGAGGGCACCGAAGAACTCGGCCAGCCGATCATCATCCAGTTGAATGGAGCGCGCCAGCTCGTCATCCACTATGTCTCTTCGCCGACCAGCGACGCCCTCCAATTCCTCAGCCCCGAACAGACGGTCGGCAAGGAACATCCCTATCTCTTCAGCCAGGGCCAATCGATCCTCAACCGCTCGTGGATTCCGACGCAGGACAGCCCCGGCATCCGCCAGACCTGGGAAGCCGAAATCCGTGTCCCCAATCCGCTCGAAGTGGTCATGAGCGGCCAGCGCGCACGAGACCCCGTGCCCGACGGCGCCGACCACCGCATCTTCCATTACGAGATGACCAAGAGCGTCCCGCCCTATCTCATCGCCATTGCGGTGGGCGATCTCGAATTTCGCCCGCTCGGCCTGCGCACCGGCGTCTGGACCGAGCCCGCAATGCTCGACCGCGCTGCCGCAGAGCTCGCTGATACGGGCCGCATGATCACTGCCGCGGAAAACCTGTTCGGCCCTTATCCCTGGGCCCGCTACGACCTGCTCGTCCTGCCGCCCAGCTTCCCCTTCGGCGGCATGGAGAATCCTGAACTTACGTTCCTCACGCCGACCTTCATCGCCGGCGACAAGTCGCTTACTTCGCTGATCGCGCACGAGCTCGCCCATAGCTGGTCGGGCAACCTAGCCACCAACGCGACTTGGGCCGATTTCTGGCTCAACGAGGGCATGACCGTCTATGCCGAGCAGCGCATCGTCGAAGCCGTCTATGGCAAGGAAGCCTATGACCAGCAGGTCAACCTCAGCCTCGACGCGCTCAACAGCGCGCTTGGCGAACTGCCGGAAGCCGACCAGATCCTCGCCGTCGACCTCACCGGCCGCCATCCAGATGACGGCTTCACCGACATTCCCTACGACAAGGGCGCGGCCTTCCTGCGCACCTTGGAAGCCGATGTCGGGCGCGAACGCTTCGATGCCTTCCTGCGCGGCTGGTTCGACGCCAACGCCTTCTCGCCGATCACCAGCTCGATGTTCATGGAGGCGGTCGTCAACGACCTCTATGAAAGCGACGAGGAACGCGCCACCAGCGCGCTGATCGATGCCTGGATCAACCAGCCGGGGCTTCCCGAAAACAATGCCGCGGGCAATGCCAATGCCTTTGCCGAGGTCGATGCCGACGTCGTCGCCTTCGATGGCGGCGCCGATCCTGCAAGTCTCGGCTGGGGCGAGTGGAATACCGCCGAGCGCCTGCGCTTCCTCGGCCGCATCGACCGCGATCTCGACGACGAGCGCATGGCCGCACTCGATGGCGCCTTCGGGCTCAACCGCACCGGCAATAACGAGATCCTGTTTCTCTGGCTGATGCTGGCGGTGGAGAATCGCTACGACCCCGCGGTCGACCGGCTCGAAAGCTTCCTGACCAGCCAGGGACGCCGTAAATTCGTGCGTCCGCTCGTGGTCGCCTTGGCCGAAGATGAGGAATGGGGCCGCCCCATTGCGGAGGAAATTTACCCCCGTGCACGGCCGCTTTATCATCCGATCACGACCAAGGATTTGGATTTGCTGGGTTTAATCCCGAAAGTCGCCGAAACGGACTGATCGGATCAATCTTAACCGGCTGATAACGCTCTTTCGGCTATGTCTCACGCTCTTGAATAGGAGCGTTGCAAGGCATGTATCAGGCCCCGGACCGTTATAAACGCATGGTTTCCGCCAAATTGCCGGACGGCGCGTCGGTTGGCGCGGCCTCCGGCGTGCGCGACGACCAGGCGTCGACTCCGCTGCGCGATGTGCAGCTGATCAGCCGTGCCCAGCTGGCGCCTTTCTTCGCCGGCGCCAACATCCTCGCTGCCCTCCTCTTTGCGACCTCGATGCACTCCTCGGTCAGCCTCGCCATGATGGGCGGCTGGATCCTGACGATCATCGGCGTCAATGCCGCTTTCATGATGCTGGCGCGCCGCCAGGCGATCACGCATATCGGCCGCTCGGGCAAGCGCGTGCCGCATTGGCTGCTGCTGTCCGACGTCGCCTTGCGCGCCGCCATCTGGCTCAGCCTGCCGATGATGACCTTCGGCTCGCTTGGCGCCTCCGACCAGATCATCGCCGCCTCGATCATTTCCGGCCTTGGCGTTGCCGCGCTCGGCCTCGTGGTCGTGCCCGCCGCCGCCATGACCTGGATCACCGTCTTCGTGACTGCGCTTTGCGTGAACCTCATCGTTGCGCGCAACCAGGTCCCGTTCGAGCATATGGTCTCGATCGTCTTCATCATCGGCGTCGCCATGGGCGGCGTCATGACCGTCGCGCGCTGGGCCTTCCATCAGCTCAAGACCAACGCCGATGTCGGCTCGCAGTCGGAAAGCGCCTCGCTCCTCCTCCAGGAATATGAAAAGCGCGGGGTCGGCTGGCTCTGGCAGGTCGATGACGACAATCGCGTCACCTACCTCTCCAGCCGTATGGTCGCGCTTATCGGCAAGCCCTCGAGCGCCATTATCGGCCATGCCCTGCCCGCCCTGCTCGGCGGCCAGAAGGAATTCGGCGACGTCCTGCTCGAGAAGAAGCCGTTCCAGAATCTCGAAATGCAGCTCGACACCGCCCGCGGTGGCCGCTGGATCAGCCTCGCGGGTGACCCGATCATCGATCATGCCGGCCGTTTCGCCGGCTATCGCGGCGTCGGCAGCGACATTACCGAAGTGCGCCAGCAGCAGGAACGCCTCACCCACCTCGCCAATGTCGACGTCCTGTCGGGCCTGCCCAACCGCGGCCGCGTGCGCCAGCTGGCGGGCGAAGTGTTGCGCCAGGCAACCGCATCGAACGTGCCCTGCGCGATCATGTTCCTCGATTTGGACGGCTTCAAACCGGTCAACGACACGTTCGGCCACCCCAAGGGGGATGCCGTCCTCCAGGCCGTGGCCAAGCGCCTCGTCGACGAGGTTGGCGACATGGGCCATGTCGGCCGCATGGGCGGCGACGAATTCGCCATCATCATCAAGGATGCGCAGAGCCGCAAAGGCGTCGAAGCGCTCGCCACCCGCATCATCAATTCGGTCGGCGAACCCTATATGATCGATCAGATCGAGATCCGCATCGGCGTCTCGATCGGCTGCGCCTTCGGCCCCATCGACGGCGCCACCGTCGACGATCTCATCCTCAAGGCCGACTTGGCGCTCTACGAGGCCAAGAATGCCGGCCGCGGCGTCGCCAAATACTTCTCGAGCGAGCTACAGAGCGAGCAGGAAGACCGCGTCCGTCTCGAAAGCGACCTGCGCGCGGCGATCGCCTCCAAGCAGTTCCACCTGCTCTACCAGCCGCTCGTCTCGGCCAAGGATCAGAAGCTCATTGGCTTCGAGGCGCTCATTCGCTGGAACCACCCGACCCGCGGCCTCGTGCCCCCGCCCGTCTTCATCCCGATCGCCGAGGAATGCGGCCTGATGATGGAGATCGGCCAGTGGGTCATCGAAGAGGCCTGCCGCACCGTCGCCAACTGGCCCGAGCCGATCACGGTCGCGGTCAACGTCTCGCCCAAGCAAATCCAGATGCCCTCGCTGCCGCAGCTCGTCAGCCAGGCGCTGGCGCGTCACAAGGTGCCGGGCAACCGTCTCGAGCTCGAAGTCACCGAGGGGATCTTCCTCGGCAACAATTCGGCCACGCTCGACATCATGCAGCGCCTGCGCCAGCTTGGTGTCGGCATCGCGCTTGACGATTTCGGCACCGGCTATTCCTCGATCGGCTATCTGAACAAGGCCGTTTTTCACAAGCTGAAGATCGACGGCAGCTTTGTCCGCGAAGCCGGTACCCGCGAGGAAAATGTCGCGATCATCAAGTCGATCGTGCAGCTCGCCAAGTCGTTCCGCATGTCGGTCACCGCCGAAGGCGTCGAGACGGCCGAGGATTTCGAGCGCATGCGCGACCTCGGCGTCGACACCATCCAGGGCTACCTCTTCGGCCGCCCGCTCTCCTACGAGCGCGCCAACCAAATGGTCATGGGGATGAGCCGCAAGAGCGCGTAATTCGACAGGATTCCGGCACTAAGTTCTTGACCGCAGCACGGCTTGGCCGCTTAACCTGCCGCAATGCGTTGCGGGGGCACGAATGACCGATCTCACAAAAGTCGAACAAACCACCGAGACCTTGCTGTTCCAGTCGCGTTGGCTGGCTGCACCTATATATCTCGGCCTTGTCTTCGGGCTGATCCTGTTACTGGTCGCATTCTTCAACAAACTTGCGGCAGTTATACCCGAATTGCTGACCTTGAAGCCCGATGCGGCGATCCTCCACGTCCTCACCTTCATCGACCTGGCGCTGATCGCCAACTTGCTGCTGATCGTCATCTTTTCGGGTTACGAAAGCTTCGTCTCCAAGTTCGACGTCAAAGATCATCCCGACCGCCCCGACTGGATCAGCCAGGTCGGCTTCTCGGGCCTCAAGCTCAAACTTTTCGCGTCGCTCGTCGCCATCAGCGGAATCGAGCTGTTGAAAGCGTTCATGGCCGCGCGCGCAACCGGCGAAGTCTTGCCCTCGCTGCCATGGCTGATAGGCATTCACGCCGTCTTCCTCTTGTCGGTCCTCGTCACCGCGCTCGCCAGCAAGCTTCGCGGCAGCGCGACCAACTAGGCGTCAGTCCCGAACCGGCAGGTCCATCTCGCACACCGCATCTTCAAGCTGGTCCGGCGTAAACGGTTTGGCGAGCATCGGCGCGCCGGGCGCTGCGGCGCGGATCGCATCGGTTTCGCTATAGCCCGAGATGAAGAGGATGGGCTGGTCGGGCACCTCATTGCGGATCGCCTGCGCGACCTCCGCCCCGTTCATGCCCGGCATGGCATAGTCGAGCACGACCAGGTCGGGCCGGAAGCTCCTGAACCGGCGTAGCCCGCTCTCCCCGTCCGCCGCCTCGGCCAGCTTTGCGCCGGCATCTTCCAGCGTCGTCGTGACGAACCCGCGCACATCCTCGTCATCGTCGATCACCAGGATCGAGCGCCCTGCCACCGGCGTTCCGCAACCGGCCACACGTTCGTCCTTCGACTGCTGGCCCGCATCGCTGTCGGCCAGCCGGAAATAGAGCGCGACCCGCGTGCCCTCGCCCGGCTGGCTGGCAATGCGCGCGGTCCCGCCGGACTGGCGCGCCATGCCATAAACCATCGAAAGGCCAAGGCCCGTCCCCTTGCCCACTTCCTTGGTCGTGAAGAAGGGGTCGAAGGCGCGTTCCAGCGTCTGTTCGTCCATCCCCGACCCAGTATCGGTGAGCGCCAGCTCGAGATAGTCGCCCGCCTCGATCGCAGGATCGTCCGTGATTTGCTGGACCCGCGCGCTCAGCGTCACGCTGCCCTCGCTTCCCATCGCGTCTCGCGCGTTGATCGCAAGGTTGAGCAGTGCCACTTCGAGCTGCGTCGGATCGGCGAGGATTGCGAGCCCGTCCTGTGCGATCTCCATCTTGAGCTCGATCGCCGGACCCAGCGCATTGCCGAGCAACGGCCGGATTTCCTCGATCAGGTTGTCGACCTCGACCCGGCGGACTTCCAGCTTCTGGACGCGGCTGAAAGTCAGCAGCTGCCCAGTCAGCCTTGCCCCGCGCTGTGCCGCCGCCAACGCATTGTCGGCGTAGCGCTTCAGGCGATCATCCTCGACCCGCTTGGCGATCATGTCGAGCCCGCCGACGACGACCGTCAGCAAGTTGTTGAAGTCATGCGCGATACCGCCTGTCAGCTGACCCAGCGCTTCCATCTTCTGGGCCTGGCGCAACTGGTCCTGCGCCTGCTTCAATTCGGAAATGTCGCTGGCTTCGATGATGAGGTGAGATATCTCCCCATCGTCCGAACGGACCGGCTTGAGCTGGAGCTGGTGATAGCCGCGTCCAACGCCGGGCCGGTCGACTTCGACCTCGTCCATCACCTCGCGCCCGCCAGCAGCCTCCTGAATCAATCGCGACAAGGTCTCGCGACTTTCCGGAATGTCGCGCACGAAGGGAACGTCGCAAACATCGCGGCCCGCCACATCGGCCTGCGTCGCACCCATTTTGTCGAGCGCGTTGCGGTTGATCTCGATGATCGTCCCGTCGAGCGCGACGAGCCCCACCATGTCGAGACTGTCGAAGACGGCACGGAAGCGCGCTTCGCTGGAAGCCAGCTCCCCGCTTTTGTCCGCCACTTCGCGGCGCAGCGCGCGCTCGGCTTCTTTCGCCAGGGTCACGTCATACGCCACATTGAGATGCCCGACCGGCACGCCATGCTCGTTGACACGCGCCTGGCCGATTGCGTTGAGCCAGCGCCACTCGCCATCCCTGCGCTTCACCCTCGCGGTGAGATCGAACGGTTTGCCGTCGATGCGAGCCTCGTCCAGCGCTTCGACAATCGCGTCCCGGTCATCGGCGTGGATCAGCTCGATCCAGCTTTCCGCCCCGTCCCCGAAAATCTCCCGGCAGGCCTGGTTGACGAAATCGCGGCTGCCATCGGCGCGGGTCACCCAGATGGGAACCGGCGCGCTGTCCGCGATGCGCCGGAATCGAGCCTCACTCTCCTTGAGGGCCTGCCCCGCCAATCGTTGCTCGGTCACATCCTGGATGACCAGGATCAGGCCCTTTACCCCGCCATTCTTTCCAACATGCGGGACATATTCGGCCTGCGTGGTCAGCAGGCCGCGCGTCGGATGCTCGTAGGCAGCGGCGTACCATTGGGTTTCCCCGGCCAGGGCCTTGTCGAGCAGCGGCGCGCGCGCCGCATAGCTCTCCTCGCCCATGACATCGCGGATACGCTTGCCGATAACCTCCTCGCGCGGCATTTCCATCCACTCGGCGAGCGGCTTGTTGACGAAGAGATAGCGCTGGTCGGTATCGCAATAGGCGATCATCACCGGCAGCGCGTCGGCAATCGCCACCAGTGCGGAAAAATCGAATCCCCCAGGCATGGCGGCAAGAAGGTCTCCCAACCCCTTGCCGACGGGCGAAACGGCGTTCTCGGTATCCTGCGGCACAGCCACATCCCCCTCGTCGCTCTCAAGCGACTCGCCTTCCCCCATGCGCTCCATGGCCTGAGCTTAACCCAGATTGCCCACAGCGCAAAAAGTGAATGGCGTGGTGAAACTGAAACAATCGAAACAATTCGTGCCCGAAACGTGATAATATCCGCACAGACGGCCAGTATTGCGTCCCACCAGATCGCCAAGACATGTGAAATGGTAAGGAGACGGGTGATGAGGAAGCGTATCGGAGCCACTGGGGGGCTCATCCTATTGTGCATGGCGGGGACCAGCGCCGCGCAGCAGGTACAGGACAATGAGCTCAAGCGGCTCGACGGGACCATCCGGGCCCAGCCGACCGAACTGACCGCACCACAGATCAGCCGCGCGTCCATCCCGCAGCGCGCCGTCATCCTGCGCGCCGACAACCAGGCCCGCAACCTGCAGACGCTGCCCGTCCAGCGCCGCCTCAACCAGCAGCAACTGCGCGCCCAGCCGGTGATCCAGCTCGAGCAGGGCGAGGCCAACCTGCGCCCGGTGCTCGAAAACCCGGCATCGCCGATCAACCTGGCCGACCGCCTGCGCGCCCGTCCGCAGCTTGCCACGGTGCGTGCCGACACGATCGAACTGGCCGAGATCCCGCAAGGCATCGTCGTGCGCCAGTTCATCGCCTACCAGATTGACCTTGGCACCTGCACCAATGCGGCCAGCCGCCGCGCGGTCGAGGAACAGGGAGTCGAATGTTTCGACCGCGCCACGCCGCAGACCCGGGAAGCGGCTTTCGCCGATCCTGAAAGCGCACGCTATATCGAAAATCCGCGCGAGCGCCGCCGCGCCGCACGCCAGGCCGAACGCGCGATTTCGCGTCAGCAGGCCGAGATTGACGGCGACATCGCGCAGCTGCGCCAGATGCTCGCCGATCCGGCTCAACGCGCCCAGATCGAAGCCGAAATCGGCGCGGCGGAAACCCGCCGTCTCGCCAGCCTCGACGACGAAGCCTTGCAGGCCGAACTGGTCAACAATGCCGAAGTCGAGGTCGAGGAAGTGATGTTCGTGCCCAATGTCGAGCCCACGCAGGTTCGCTTCCAGGCGCGACAGGATTTTGGCCAAGTCGACACGCGCGCCCGGGCCCAGGCCGTCACGCGCCTTGCCGACACGCAGCCTGCGGTCCGCACCTCGCCGGTGCCTCCCGACACGCGCCCGACCGACATCAAGGCGGCGCCGCGCCCGATCAATCCGGTCGACGATTTTGCCGCCGCCCCGATGCTGGACATCGCCGAAGACATTCCGATCGAGACCAAGTCGTACCTGACCGGCTTCACCCTGGGCCGCCAGCATGAATGGAGCCGCCGCGTCTCGATCACCGTCAAATGGTGCCTGATCGGCTGCAAGCGCACCTATTATCTCGAGCCCTATGCGGGCTTCGGCTACGGCTTCGGCCTGCGCTTCCCGCTGCGGGTCGAAGGCACCTATGTTTACCGCCACCAGAACGGGCAGGAACGCGCCTTCCTCGTGCCGGAATTCACGCCCTTCAATGGGAATGCCACCCAATATGGCGAGACCGGCCTGCCCCAATCCAAGCGCTTCAACGGCCAGGAGCTTGTCGCCGAGGCGCAGGCCTATGCCGGCCTGCTCTACAAGCTGCCCGCCGGGATCAGCGGCGATGTCGGCTTCAATGTCGGCGTCGATCTGACCGACCGCCTGCCCGATCCGTTCCGCAACGGCCAGTTCACGCCGCCGGGGCCGGGCCAGGTCACCGATCCGGTCACGCGCACGATCACGCAGGTCGACCTCATCGGCAATCGCGCCAATTTCTACGTGGTCGGCGCCAAGATCCATCCGGCGGTAAAGTTCGAACTCACCTCCAACGGCATCGCCTTCAAGCTGCGCGATCATGTCGCCGGCAGCGACCAGTGGATGACCCAGAGCGGCGACCCTTACGAGCTTGCCCTCAACGATGCGCATCGCAGCCGCTTTTCGATCAGCGATCCGGTCTACAACCTCGCCTTCCTCATGACGCCAGGCATCGAAGGCCGCGTCTATGTCGATGTCGCGGTCTGGTCGCGCACCTGGAAATGGCCGGTCTGGTTCCCGCAGCTTGCGGTCCAGCTTCCGCCGGGCGGAGTGAATTTCGCCTGCCACGCGCAGACCGTCTGCTCGAACAGCCACGACATCCGCGCCGCGCACTGGAGCCCGCAGCCGCGCCCGCCGGGCTCGACCACGACGCGTCCCGGTGCCCGTCCGACGGTCGGCACGACCACGGTCCCGGCACGCGCCAATCCGCCGCGCGCCTCGACCCAGCCGGAACGCGCCGCAACCCAGCCCGACCGGGCCAGCGACGATGACATGCAGGAAGCAGCGCAGCCGCAGCGCGCGACGACCCGTGTCATCGCCCGCCCGGCAAATCAGGACGAACAGGAAGCCGCCGAGTCGCAGCGCAGCACGGCTGTCGTCACCGCGCGGCCAGCGCCCCAGATGGAGCGCGCGGCCGACGATGATGATCGCTAGGTTCTAGCGCGCGTCGCGGCGCTGGGCGGGACGGTTCCCACCCTTCCCGCGCGGCGCACCGCCCTGACGCTGGCCGCCCTGGTGCTGGCCACCATGACGCTGGCCGCCACCTTGGCCGCGATGCGGCTTGCCGCCCTTGGGCCCGCCATGACGCTTGCCATGGAACGGCTTGCCACCATCGTGGCGACGGCCTTCCTGGCGTTCGCCTTCAGCGCGCTGCTGTTCGCCGCGCTGCGGGCGACCTTCGCCACCATTGCGGAACGGCTTGCCACCCTGGCGGCGTTCGCCACCCTCACGGTCGAAACGCTGGGGACGACCTTCGCCGCGCTCCTGGCGCTGCGGACGACCTTCGCCAGCCGCGCGGAACGGCTTCCCGCCGCCGCCATGCTTCTTGCGGAAAGGCTTGCGCTCGGCCTGGCCTTCGCTCGGCTGTTCGTCGCGGTCGCGGCGCTCGAAGCGCGGCTTGATGCGATGCGCCGATTTCTTGGGGCGACGCTGCTGCGGCGGACGCGAATTCACGCCGTCACCATGCTCTTCGTCCATCGGGGTCCAGCGACCCTTGCCCGCCGACTTGGGCGCCGCCTTGGGCAGCGCATCGGCACGCTCGATGAAGTTTGCCGGCAGCGGCATCGGCGTGATCTTCACGCCGGTCAGCTTTTCGATCTGGCGCAGGTAGGACTTTTCGTCCGGCGCGCAGAAGCTGATGGCCGCGCCCTCGGCACCGGCACGCGCGGTGCGACCGATACGGTGGACATATTGCTCGGGCACGTTGGGCAGTTCGAAGTTGAACACATGGCTCACGCCCGGCACGTCGATGCCGCGCGCGGCAATATCGGTCGCAACCAGGATCGGGCAGTCACCCGAACGGAACGCGTTGAGCGCCGCGGTGCGCTGACCCTGGCTCTTATTGCCATGGATCGCCGCCGCCTCGATGCCTGCGCCCAAGAGGAAGCGCACGACCCGGTCGGCGCCATGCTTGGTCCGCGTGAAGACAAGCGCACGGTCGATCGACCCGTCGCGCAGGCCCTCGTTGATCCGCATCGTCAGAAGCGCCTGCTTTTCGCGCTGGTTCAAAAACGTCACGCCCTGGTCGATCCGCTCGGCGGTCGTCGACTGCGGCGTCACTTCGACCTTCACGGGATTCTTGATGAACTGCTTGCCAAGGTCGGCAATCGCCTTGGGCATGGTCGCCGAGAAGAAGAGCGACTGGCGCTCTTCGGGCAGCATGCGGGCAATCTGCTGGAGCGGCTTGATGAAGCCCAGATCCATCATCTGGTCGGCCTCGTCGAGCACGAAAATCTCGACGCCCTTAAGCGTCAGCGCCCGGCGGTCGATCAGGTCGAGCAAACGCCCCGGCGTCGCCACCAGCACGTCGGTGCCGCCGACCAGCCCGCGCGCCTGCGCATGGATCGGCTTGCCGCCGAACACGACATTGACGCGCAGGCCCGTGCCCTTCGAATAGCCCTTGAACGAGGTCGCGATCTGCGCCGCCAGCTCGCGCGTCGGCGACAGGACCAGCATGCGGCACGAAGCCGGCTGGCGCGGCGTGAAGCCGTCCTTGGTGAGGTTGTGGATGCTCGGCAGCGCAAACGCCGCCGTCTTGCCGGTACCGGTCTGCGCAATCCCCATCAGGTCGCGCCCTTCCATGAGCGCCGGGATCGCCTCGCGCTGGATCGGCGTCGGCTCGGTGTAACCCTGCGTATCGAGGGCATTGAGGATCGGCTTGGAAAGCCCAAGCTTACGGAAAAAGGACATAGATATTCTTTCAATATGAAGCGGCGCGGGCAGGCCGATAAGGCGCCCACGCGGCAGGGTTTCGTCAAATGCGACCCTGCGTGAAAAAGGAAGCTGTCAGATTTTCTGAGCGGTGCGGGTCCCGAATGAGGGCCTCACGCTGCACCGAATGTGTGTGCGCCCTCTATGACGCATTGCACCAAAACGCAAGCTGAACAGTGAAAAGCGCCGAGTGCAAGGAAAGCGAAGCGCAGCGAGCGTCCTTGCACGAGAAACGCGTCACCTGTCGGCCGACAGGTCGCAAAGCGATCCTGATCGACGGGCTCAGGCCGCCCTGAGCCCGCTGGACGAGCCTACCTTTTCGCCTTTTCGAACAGCGTAATCAATTCGTCGAACTTTTGCTTCTGCTCGGCCTCGTCGCCCGATGCGATCGCCTCGGAAACGCAGCACGCGGCATGATCGCGAAGCACTTCGCTCTCGGCCCGCGACAGCGCTGCGCGCACCGCCTGGATCTGGGTCAGGATGTCGATGCAATAGCGGTCATCCTCGACCATCTTGGCAATACCGTTCACCTGTCCGGCGATGCGTTTGAAACGGTTGGTTTTGGCGGTCTTGCGGTCGGTCGACATGGTCAGAAGGTCCAGCTTGCTATACCCTCAGGGGGTATAGTAGGAACCCACCTCGAGTTCAAGGTACCGGAAGTGCAGATGCCCCAGATTACCAGACGCAGCCTCCTCGGCGCCGGACTTGCCGGCGGCGCTCTCGCCACTGCGATTCCCGCTTGGGCGCGTGGCGGCGACGTGTCGCATGGAGCGATGGCGCGGCGAGGATTCGACGAGGCAGCCGGGCCGCGCGTCGACCTGACGGTCGCCCGCTCGATGTTCGGCACCGGCGGCAAGACCGGGCATGCAGTCACGGTGAATGGCAGCGTTCCGGGACCGCTGCTGCGTCTCAAGGAGGGTACCGACATTGCGCTGGCGGTGCACAATCATGTCGACGAGGATACGTCGATCCACTGGCACGGCCTGCTCGTCCCCTTCCATCTCGATGGCGTGCCGGGCGTCAGCTTTCCCGGCATCAAGCCCGGTGAGACGTTCGTCGCCGAATTTCCCGTTCGCCAGTCGGGCACCTATTGGTGGCACAGCCATTCGGGCCTTCAGGAACAGGCCGGCCATTACGGTCCGATCATCGTCGATCCGGCAGGACCCGACCCGATCGAGGCGGATCGCGACTATGTCGTGCTATTGTCCGAATTCACCCCGCTCCACCCCCACACCATCTTCAAGAAACTGAAGCAGGGTGAAGGCTATTTCAATTACCAGCAGCGCAGCTGGACCGACGACTATCCGCTGAGCGCGGAAGATCGTCGCATGTGGGCGCAGATGCGCATGATGCCGACCGACATTCTCGACGTGACGGCGGCGACCTACACTTACATGATCAACGGTCATGGCCCGATGGACGCGCTTGAATATGCCTTCCGTCCGGGCGAGCGGGTGCGACTGCGCTTCATCAATGCCGGCGCGATGACCTTTTTCAACGTCCGCATCCCCGGCCTGCCCATGTCGGTGGTCCAGGCTGACGGCAAGAATGTGAAGCCGGTCGAAGTGGACGAATTCCAGATTGCCCCGGCCGAAACCTATGACGTGATCGTCGAACCGACGGGCGAAGCGCACACATTGGTCGCCGAAAGCATGGACCGGTCGGGCATGGCGCTGGCGCACCTGGCCAGCCGCCCGGGTGCCCGCACGCCCATCCCGCCGCTGCGCAAGCCGCCGCTGCTGACCATGAAGGATATGGGGCATGGCGGCATGGACCATGGCGCGATGGGCCATGGCGACGGCGGCATGGAGATGGGTGGCATGGACATGCGTGACACATCCCTATTGCCCCCGACGGTCAGAGCTGGCCCCGGGGTCGACATGGTGGCGATGAACCCCGTCGACCGCATGGGCGATCCGGGCGTCGGCCTCGACGATGTCGACCACCGCGTCTTGCGCTACACGGACCTGCGCGCCCTCAAGGCCGATCACAGCGTCCGCGCCCCCACTCGCGCGATGGAGATCCACCTCACCGGCAATATGGAACGCTATATGTGGTCCTTCGACGGCAAGAGGTTTGCTGCCGTCGCCGACGAGCCGATCCGCTTTGCCTATAACGAACGCGTCCGCATCAAGCTGGTCAACGACACGATGATGGCGCATCCCATCCATCTGCACGGCCATTTCTTCGAATTGGTCAATGGCGCGGGCCATGGCGAGCAGCCCTTGAAGCACACCATGATCGTCCAGCCTGGCGGGAGCGCAGTCTTCGACCTTACCGCCGATGAGCCCGGCGACTGGGCCTTCCACTGCCACCTTCTCTACCACATGCATGCCGGGATGTTTCAGATCGTCACGGTCGCCAATCCGGACGGGAGCGAGGCATGAACGCGGCCCTCATCCTGAGCGCCATGGCGCTGCAGCCCGTTCATGCGGGACACCAGCCCACGCCGCCCGCCGAGGCGAAGAAAGATGAAGACGCCGCCGACCATGAGAAGATGGATCACGACATGATGGGCCATGGCGCGGCCGATCAGCCCGTCATGGATCATGGTGCCATGGGGCACGGCGCTGCGGCGGGCGACAAGCTCGAAGGAATTCCCATCGGTCCGCCGCCCCGCGCTGCCGGCAGCGGCCCTGCCCGCGAAGCCGAGCGCATCTTCGGCGCCGATGCCATGCGTGAGGCCCGCGCCGCACTCATCCATGAAACCGGCCAGCAAAGCTTCCTCTGGGTCCAGGCTGACCGCGCCGAAGCCCGTTTCGGCGGCGACAGCGTCGGCTTTCTCTGGGACGCGCAGGCCAGCTACGGACCCGACCTCGACGAACTCTGGATCGAGAGCGAAGGCGAAGGCGATCTCGACGAAGGCATCGAGAGCGCTGACATCGAGGCCACGTGGAGCCGCGCCATCGCGCCCTTCTGGGACCTACAAATCGGCGCCCGACAGGACCTTGCCGGCTCCTCGCGCACCTATGCGACCGTCGGCGTGCAGGGTCTCGCGCCCTACCTCTTCGAAGTCGACGCTGCCGCCTATCTCTCCACCGAGGGCGAAATGACCGCCGAAATCGAGGCCGAACTCGACCAGCGCATCACCCAGCGCCTCATTCTCCAGCCGCGCGGCGAACTGGTGTTCAGCGCGCAGGACATTCCCGATCTCGCCTTGGGTAGCGGGCTCGCCAAGGCCGAACTGGGCCTGCGCCTGCGCTATGAATTCGCCCGCGAATTCGCTCCCTATATCGGCATCGCGCAAGAATGGCGCGTCGGCGACAGCCGCGATTTCGCCCGCGCCGCCGGCGAAGATGCCAGCGCCACCCGCTTCGTCGCCGGGCTGCGCTTCTGGTTCTAGCCCGTCGGAACACATACCCCCTAGGGGTGTTGCATCCCTAACAGAGGGAGTAACAGCATGACCGACCAAAGCCACCAGTCGCACCAGGGCAAATGGACGACCTTCTTCGCGATGATCGCCACCTCGATCGTCACGATGTTCGTCCTCAAATATTCCAACGTCTGGGAGCCCAGCCACGTCTTCTTCTCGCAGACGCGCATGTGGATGGCGCTTATGATGGGCATGGCGATGATCGTCATCATGCTCGGCTTCATGTGGGGCATGTACAGGACGCTGGCGACCAAAGTCCTGGTCATGGCCGGCGCCATCCTCGGCTTCTTCCTCTTCCTCTGGCTCGCCCGCAGCCAGGCCACGGTCGAGGACGAGGCATGGATGAAAGCGATGATCCCGCATCACTCCATCGCCGTCCTCACCTCCAGCCGCGCCGAGATCAGCGACCCGCGCGTGCGCGAGCTTGCCGACGCCATCATCGAGGCACAGGTCAAGGAAATCGCCGAGATGGAGCTGCTGCTCGAAGACATCGAGGCCAATGGCGAAATGGGCGACGGCACCCCGCTCCCCGCCCGCTCGGCCGAACTTACCCCCGAATTGCTCGAGGAAGCCAAAAAGGCCGTCGAGCGCCCCATCATCGAGAACGCGCGCGAAGAAGTCGAGGTCGGCGACAAGGGAAGGGGTCAGGGCGGCCTGACCTCGTCGGTCGGGTTCGTCTTCGCGACCCGCCGTCCGATTAGGATCGTCTCTCGACAGAACTAACGGTTGGCTGTGCCAACCGCTTCGTTTTGCTCGGCGATCCTAATTCTCATCACCCATCTTCAGGGCGGCGATGAACGCTTCCTGCGGGATCGACACGTTCCCGTACTCGCGCATCTTTGCCTTCCCCTTCTTCTGCTTTTCCAGCAGCTTGCGTTTGCGCGTCGCGTCGCCGCCATAGCATTTCGCGGTCACGTCCTTGCGCATCGCGCTGATCGTTTCGCGCGCGATGATCTTGCCGCCGATGGCGGCCTGGACGGGGATTTTGAACAGGTGGCGGGGGATGAGATCTTTGAGCCGCTCGCACATGCCGCGGCCGCGCGCTTCGGCGGTTGAGCGGTGGACGATCATCGATAGCGCATCGACGGCCTCTTCATTGACCAGGATGCTCATCTTCACGAGATCGCCCTCGCGATTGCCGATCTGTTCATAGTCGAAGCTGGCATAGCCCTGGCTGATCGACTTCAGCCGGTCGTAAAAATCGAACACCACTTCATTGAGGGGCAGTTCGTATTTCACCTGCGCGCGCCCGCCGACATAGGTGAGGTCCTTCTGGATCCCGCGCCGGTCCTGGCACAGCTTCAATATCCCGCCCAGATATTCGTCGGGGGTATAGATGGTCGCGAGGATCCACGGCTCCTCGATGCTCTCGATCCGGTTGACGTCGGGATAGTCGGCCGGATTGTGCAGCTCGATCGTCTTGGCGTCCTCATTCTTCGAATGCGACAGGTGCATCGTATAGACGACGCTCGGCGCGGTCGTGATGAGGTCGAGGTCATATTCGCGGGTCAGCCGCTCCTGGATGATCTCGAGGTGGAGCAGGCCCAAGAAGCCGCAGCGGAAGCCGAAGCCCAGCGCCGCCGATGTCTCCATCTCGAAGCTGAACGAGGCATCGTTGAGGCGCAGCTTGTAGAGGCTGTCGCGCAGCTTTTCGAAGTCCGCCGCATCGACCGGGAACAGGCCGCAGAAGACCACCGGCTGCACTTCCTTGAAGCCCGGCAGCGCGGCAGCGGTCGGGTTCTTCACCGTCGTGATCGTGTCGCCGACCGCGGTCTGCGCGACTTCCTTGATCTGCGCGGTGATGAATCCAATTTCGCCCGCTTCCAATTTGTCCAGTTCGACCCGCTTGGGCGTGAAGCAGCCGACGCGGTCGACCAGATGCTCGGTCCCTGCATTCATGAACTTGATCTTGTCGCCCTTCTTCATCGCGCCTTCGACGACGCGAACCAGGATGACGACGCCCAGATAGGGGTCGTACCAGCTGTCGACCAGCATGGCCTTCAAAGGCGCGTCGCGGTCGCCCTTGGGCGGCGGGATCGTGTCGACGATCGCCTGCAATATGTCCTCGATGCCCTGCCCCGTCTTCGCGCTCGCCTCGACGGCATGTTCGGTGTCGAGCCCGATCACGTCCTCGATCTCCAGCTTGACCCGCTCGGGGTCCGCGGCGGGCAGGTCGATCTTGTTGATCACCGGCACGATCTCATGGTCATGCTCGATCGACTGGTAGACGTTTGCGAGCGTCTGCGCCTCGACCCCCTGCGCCGCATCGACGACCAGCAGCGCGCCCTCGCAGGCCGCGAGGCTGCGCGAGACTTCATACGCAAAGTCGACGTGACCCGGCGTGTCCATCAGGTTCAGTTCGTAAACTTCGCCATCCGCCGCCTGATAATTGAGCCGCACCGTCTGCGACTTGATCGTGATGCCCCGCTCCTGCTCGATCTCCATATTATCAAGCACTTGCTCACGCATCTCCCGCTGCGTCAGCCCCCCAGTCTGTTGGATAAGCCGGTCAGCCAGGGTCGACTTGCCGTGATCGATATGAGCAATAATGCTGAAGTTGCGGATTCGAGAAAGGTCAGTCATTTCAACGCGGCAGCTAGCAGCGAAATCCGCGCTTGTCAGCAATTTCGGAACGAACCCATCCCTTTGACCGTCTGATCCCAAACAACAGGGATGGAGCCGCGTTCACATGGTCAGCACTTCGGAATTGGAATCCACCGCCAGCAGCCTCGAAAACTGGACCCGCGCAGGTTATGTCGCGCGCGGCCTCATCTACATCTTGCTGGGCTATGTCGCCCTCTCGGCAGCGGCGCCCGACAGCACCAGCGAACTCTTCTCGGCCGTGAAAGACCTGCCCGCCGGTAGCGTATTGCTCGGCATCATCGCGCTGGGCGCGATCGGATATGGCATCTGGAAGATCATGGACGCCGTGAAGAACCTTGAGGGCTTCGACGACGACGCCAAAGGCAAGGTGAAGCGCTTCTTCTACATCGTCGGCGGCTTCGGCTATTTCGTTCTCGCCTATCTCGCGGCCAAGAGCCTGCTGAGTTCGGGCGGCGGCGGTGGCGGCATGGGTGCCTCGGGTGCAGCCGAGCAAGCGAGCGAAACGGCGGGCGACTGGATCGTCATCGCGACTGGCATCGGCATCCTCATCGCCGGCATCTACCAGATCAAGAAAGGCGTCGCGCGCGACTTTTTGCGCGGTCTTGGCGCCGGCACGCCGCCCTTCGTCGAATGGTTCGGCCTGCTCGGGCATATCGCCCGCGGCATCGTTTTCATCGTCTCGGGTTGGTTCGTCTATCAGGCCGGCACTGGATCGAGCGAGCAGGCCAAGGGCTTGGCGGGCGCGCTGCAAAGCCTGCAGGGCAACGGCACCTTGTTCACTGCTCTGTGCATCGGCTTGATTCTCTTCGGTTTGTTCAGCCTGGTCGAAGCCAAGTATCGCATCATTCCCAACCAGGACCTTCGCCCCGACCACTGACCGCCGTTGGTCGACGCGCGATGCGCGTTCGTCGGGGAGGTAGGCCCCCCGCCCCAAGTCCGGCTTGCCCTCGCGCGACATAGCGGCCACCGTCTCGCGCGACGGAATTCCTAGTATTTGGAGAGACCCATGAAATTGACGACCCGCACCGCGTTGCTGCTTGCCGGCACGGCCATGATGGCCGCCTGCTCGCCCGCCGCCTATGACGCGCCTGCCACTTCCAGCGACACGATGGTCGAAGCGCCCGCCGAGGACGGCCTCACCGCCCTCGTCGAGGAAGTCTCGATCCCGCACGAAAGCTTCACCCTCGATAACGGCCTCACCGTGCTGGTCCACGAAGACCGCAAGGCGCCGATCGTCGCGGTCAGCGTCTGGTACAATGTCGGGTCGAAGGACGAACCGGAAGGCAAGACCGGCTTTGCGCACCTGTTCGAGCATCTGATGTTCAACGGGTCGGAAAACCTCCCCGGCGACTACTTCCTCTACACCGAGGAAATCGGTGCGACCTCGTTGAACGGCACGACCTCGTTCGACCGCACTAACTACTTCCAGAACGTGCCGACCGGCGCCCTCGAACGCGCTTTGTTCATGGAAAGCGACCGCATGGGCTACCTGCTCGGTGCGGTGACGCAGGAAAAGCTGACCAACCAGATCGGCGTCGTGCAGAATGAAAAGCGCCAGGGCGACAACCAGCCCGGCGGCCTCATCTTCTACGAACTCCTCGATGCCATGTTCGGCGAGGGCCATCCTTATGGTCACTCGATCATCGGTTCGATGAGCGACCTTTCGTCGGCCACGATGGGCGATGTCCAGCAGTGGTTCATCGACAAATATGGCCCCAACAATGCAGTGCTTGTGCTCGCCGGCGACATCGATGCCGCGACCGCCCAGCCGCTGGTCGAGAAATATTTCGGCGCGATCCCCTCGGGTCCGGCCAACAACCCCGCCGAGGCCGACGTGCCGACGCTCGAAGCCGACAAGCGGATCGTCATGCAGGACCGCGTCCCGCAGCCGCGCGTCAACATGTACTGGCCAATGCCCGGCATCGCCGACGATGACCGCGAAGCGCTGTCCATCGCGGCCTCGATCCTGGGCGGCCTGAACTCCAGCCGCGTCGATGCCGAGATCGTCCGCGGCGAGGAAATCGCCAACTACGCCTTTGCCAGTTACTCGCCTTTCCATCGCGTTGGCTGGTTCACCTATTCGGCCGAAGCCAAGGAAGGCGTCGCCATCGGCGACCTCGAAACCCGCATGCGAACGCTGATGGATGATTTCATCGCCAATGGGCCGACGCAGGAAGAAGTCGATCGGGCCGTGACCAACCTGCTGGCAGGTCAAGTCAAAGGCCTCGAATCGGTTGGCGGCTTCGGCGGCAAAGCCAACGCGCTCGCCGAAGGGCTCCTCTACAATGAGGATAGCGACGAATATGCCGTCGCGCTGCGCAACTATGCCGCGCTAACGCCTGAGGCCGTTCAGGCGGCCGCTGCGAAATGGCTTACCCGTCCGTCGGTCACCATCACGCTGGAGCCGGGCGAACGCCCTCCCTACGAAGAAGCCGAAGCACCTGCCGAAAGCGGCGGGCTCGAAGCGCGTGACTACGAGATCACCGAACGCGACATTCCCGCGGTCGGCGAGACCGCGGCGCTCGACTTTCCCGATGTGGTGGAAACCGAGCTCTCCAACGGTGCCAAGCTCTACTACGCCTTCCGCGACACCGTTCCGGTGACCAACATGGTCATCGAGTTCGACGCCGGGCGTGCGGCCGAGCCGGTCAACCAGCGCGGCCTGTCGAGCATGGTCACGAACCTTCTCGAAGAAGGCGCCGGTGGCATGGATGCGCAGGCGCTTGCCGAAGCACAGGAATCGCTCGGTGTCTCGATCGGCTTTGGCAACTCGCTCGACGAGAGCATTGCCAGCATGTCGGCCCTCTCGGTCAATCTCGAGGAATCGCTCGACCTGCTCGGCACCATGCTCAAGTCGCCCGATTTCGAGGCTGGCGCCGTCGAGCGTGTCCGTAACCAGTCGCTCGCCAGCTATGCGCGGTCGATGTCGAGCCCCAACGGCCTGATCGCCGATACGCTGCCGCGCATCATCTATGGCGAGAACGACCCCTATGGTGGCAGCCCGTTCGGTGACCCCGCAGCGATCCAGACGATCGGCCGCGAGGACCTGACGCGCTTTCACCAGCGCTACCTGCGTCCCGACAATATGGAGATCTACGTGATTTCCAGCCTGTCGCTCGACGAGGTGAAGGCTGCGGTCGACGCCGAGCTCGGCACTTGGGAAGCCCCTTCGGTCGCACTGGGCAGCAAGGCATTTCCGGACCGTCCGGTCCGCCCTGAAGAGCCGACCTATATCTTGGTGGATCGCCCGGATTCGCCGCAGTCGATCATCGCTGGTGCGCAGATCCTCCCGGTGGATCCGACGGCCGACCTGGTCGACATCAACGCGGCCAACGAGGCGCTGGGTGGCAACTTCCTCAGCCGCATCAACATGGACCTGCGCGAAACCAAGGGTTGGTCCTACGGTGTCCGCGGCTCGGTCAATCGTAATGACCAGGATGTTGGCTACATCTTCACGGCGCCGGTCCAGGCCGACCGCACTGCAGACAGCATCCTCGCGCTGCAGGAGCAGACGGTTGCGTTCCTGTCGAACGATGGTGTCCGCGAAGACGAACTGAAGCGCATCGTTGCCAGCAACATCGCCTCGCTGCCGGGCAATTTCGAAACATCGAACTCGGTCCTGGGCGGCATTCGCAACAATGTCGAACTGGGTCGTCCGATGGATTATTACGAGACCCTGTCGGAGCGCTATCGCAGCCAGACGCAGGCAAGCCTCGACAATGCCATCCGTTCGATCCTCGATCCGGAAGATTTCATCTGGGTGATCGTCGGTGACGCCGATGTCGTCGGGCCGCAGCTCGACGCGGCGGGCATCGAATATGAGCTTCGTTCGCTCGAAACCGGCGAGTAAGTTCTAGTAAGATACGCCGAAATGGGGCGCGTTATCCAAGCCGGGTAACGTGCCCCATTTTGCGTCCGGCGCGGGCTTCGCGCTTGCCGTAAAGATGCAGGTGCGCGCCGGGTTCTGCGAGGATCTGCTCCCAGCGGTCGACATCATGGCCGATAAGATTGTCCATGGTGACGCGCGGGCTGACCAGCGCCGGGTCGCCCAGCGGCAGATCGGCAATGCAGCGAATATGCTGTTCGAACTGGCTCGTCTGCGAGCCTTCGATGGTCCAGTGGCCGCTATTGTGGACACGCGGCGCGATCTCGTTGACCAGCGGGCCATCTGCGGTGGCGAAGAATTCGACCGCCATGACCCCGACATGGCCAAGCTTCATGGCGAGCTCGCAGGCGACCTCGACGGCCTGCGGCACCTGTTCGTCGACGCCTTCGCCTGCCGGCACCTCGCTGCGGCGCAGGATGCCACCGTCATGAATGTTGCGCGGCGCGTTCCAGACGGCGAGCTCGTCATCGGCGCGGCGCGCGACAAGGACGGAGAATTCGGCGATATAGTCGACCGCAGCTTCGGCCACGGCAGGCTCGCGCCCGATCGCGTCCCACGCATCCATCAACTGGTCGGCCTCGCGCACCCAGGCCTGACCCTTGCCGTCATAGCCGAGGCGGCGTGACTTGAGGACGAGGGGGTAGCCGATCTTTTCGCCTGCCGCTTCAAGGTCGGCGGCTTCGCTGACCTCGTGCCAATTGGCGACCTTGCCGCCATGCTCCTCGATGAAGCGTTTTTCGTGGGCGCGGTCTTGCGCGATGGCGAGACTGCGGGTGGAGGGGCGCAATTTGTCGCCCATCGCTTCCAGCGCCTCCACCGGAAGATTTTCGAATTCGTAGGTGACGACGTCGCACTCGGCGGCGAAGGCCGCCATCGCATCGGCGTTCAAATAGTCGGCGCAGACATAGAGCGACGCCGGTCCGCTCGCAGGCGGAGCGGGATCGGGAGCGTAGACATGGGTGCGATAGCCGAGCTGCGCGGCGGCCTGCGCCAGCATGCGCCCGAGCTGGCCGGCACCGACGATGCCGATGGTCGAACCGGGTTCGAGGCTCATTCGGGGCTCTCCGCAACCTTGGCGGTCTGCGCCGCGCGCCAGTCGTCGAGTTTCTTGGCAAGCCCCTCGTCATTCACCGCAAGCTGTGCGGCAGCGAACAGCGCAGCGTTGCTGGCGCCGGCCTTGCCGATGGCGAAGGTGGCAACGGGGACGCCCGCGGGCATCTGGACGATCGAGAGCAGGCTGTCCTGTCCTGACAATGCGCGGCTCTGGACCGGAACGCCGAGAACGGGAACGGGGGTCAGCGCGGCGACCATGCCTGGCAGGTGCGCAGCGCCACCGGCACCCGCAATGATCGCTTGGAGCCCGCGCGAGCGAGCCGATTTGGCATAGTCGTAAAGGCGGTCGGGCGTGCGATGCGCCGAGACGATCTTCACCTCGTGCGAAATGCCCAATTCGTCGAGAATGGCGGCGGCATGCCCCATCGTCTCCCAGTCGGACTGGCTCCCCATGATCACGCCGACGCGTGCGGTCATCCTTGATCCCCTGTCATGACCTCAAAGCCGGGGTTTAGGGAAAAACAGGGGGGCGATGCAACTAGGCTTCGTCGAGATAGGCGCGGCTCAGCGCGTTCAATTGGTCATCCAACTCATAAAGGATCGGCCGCCCGGTGGGGATTTCGAGCCCCGTAATCTCGTCATCGGAGATATTCGACAGATGCTTTTCGAGCGCGCGCAGGCTGTTGCCATGGGCGCTGATCAGCACCGTCTCGCCGGCCTTGAGGTGCGGCACGATCTGCTCCTCATAATAGGGCATGACGCGCGCGATCGTGTCCTTGAGGCTCTCCGTATCGGGAATGTCGATGCCCTTGTAGCGCGGGTCGGCGTCCATCCGATACTTGTCGTCTTCGTCCTGCGGCGGCGGCGGGACATCGAAGCTGCGGCGCCAGATATGCACCTGCTCGTCGCCCACCTTGTCGCGCATCTCCTGCTTGTTGAGCCCGGTCAGCCCGCCATAGTGACGCTCGTTCAAGCGCCAGTCCTTGGTCACCGGCAGATAGAGCATCTTCGCTTCGTAAAGCGCGAGGTGCAAAGTGCGGATGGCGCGGGTCAGCACCGAGGTGAAGCAGCGCGTCGGCGCAAGGCCCTTTTCAGCGATCAGGCGTCCTGCCGACCGCGCTTCCTCGACCCCCTTGTCGGTGAGGTCCACGTCCCACCAGCCGGTGAAACGGTTTTCCAGATTCCATTCGGACTGACCGTGGCGGACGAGGATGAGCTTGGGCATCAATCGCGTTCCTTCTTGTAGGCGATGAGATCGTCGACCATCGAGGCGAGCGTCGTGAGGCAAGCATCGGCGAGATATTTGCAGCGCTCGGTCGACCAGCCATAGACGGGATCGGGCAGGTCGCGATTGTCCTTGTAGGGCATCTCGAGCGTCATCGAGACCGCGCCGAAGCGCTCGGCCAACTGCGTTGTCGACATGGAAAGGTTGGCCTTGCCCGGCGCCGACACTTCATAGCCCAGCGTCTCCTGGAAGTCGGGCGTTGCCGCATTCAGTTTCGCCGAGAAGTGCTTGAACAGCTCGTGCTGCTTGTCGGTGATGCTCGGCACGCCTTCGAAGCCGGCCAGGAATGCGGCGGGAATTGCTTCGTCGCCATGCACGTCCATTGCAAAGTCGACGCCCGTTTCGTCCATGCGATTGCGCACGACGAGGACTTCGGGGCTCTTCTCTTCAGTCGGATTGTCCCATTCGCGATTGAGGTTGATGCCGACCGCATTGGTGCGCAGGTGACCGCGCTTGGACCCGTCGGGGTTCATGTTCGGCACGATGTGGAAGGTGCATTTCTGCAAGAGCGCGCGCGACACCGGATCGTCGGGGTCGGTGAGCTTTTCAAGCGCGCCTTCCATCCACCATTCGGCTTGCGTCTCGCCCGGATGCTGGCGCGCATAGAGCCAGACGGTGAGTTCGCCCTCGCCCATGACGAGATAGTCCATGTCCTGTCCGTCGAGCGTCTTGCCGAGGCTGCGATATTCGACCCCCGGCAGCGCCGCGACCGTCGAGACGAGGTCGAGGTGACGCTCCATCGAATAAGGCGCAAAATAAGCGAGGAAGACGCTGTCGGTCTCGGGCACGAGACGGATCGTCAGGACGCCATCTTCGTAGCTCGTCGCCGGGATGCTGGTCCATTCTTCGCGGTCGATGCTGACCTTGGCCTGGTAGCCTGGCCAACCGTCGGGATAGGCCGAGCCGCCCGCATTGGTGATGCGCAGCTCGACCTCGCGGCCCGCACCGCCGATCAGGCGGAAGTGGAACCACTGGTAGAAATTGCTGTCCTTGTCGGTGACGATTTCCAGCTCGAGCATGTCGCCCTGCTGGCTCAGCAGCCGGATATTGCCGCTATCGAATGCGGAACTGACGGAAAGGGTCATGGGAAAGAAGGGCCCCTTGAAGGATGAAAAAGTGTGGCCATGTCCTCTAGGCAGAAGGGCGGGCGCTGAAAAGGGGGGCATTCCTCGTGGCCGCCGTTCGTCGAAAGGGGGGAGCGCAGCGCAAAAGCTTCGCTATGTTCCCGTCGCAATTGGATTTTTTGCAAGGGACACGACTTCAATATGAGTATCCAGATTTCCCGCCTCGCGCTTGGCGCGCTGGCCTTTTCCGTGGCCACGCCCGGTTTCGCCCAGGAAATGACGGGCAAACGCGCCGATGAAAATATCGTGCGCGGCCATGTCGAATTTCTCGCCGACGACCTTCTCGAAGGTCGCGACACCGGCAAGCGCGGCTATGACATTGCGGCGCTCTACGTCGCCTCGCAATATCGCGCCATGGGCCTCGAGCCGGCCGGCGATAATGGCAGCTGGTTCCAGGACGTGCCCTTCGTGCGCGCCACCCCGACCGCGAGCAGTGCCACCTTCACCGCCAACGGCATCTCGACCGAGATGACGGCGGAGCAGATCGCCATCTACGCCAATGTCGAGCAGGCTGAAGCCACGGTCGATGCCGAGCTGGTCTTCGTCGGCTACGGTCTCGACGAGCCGCTGCTTGGCTATAACGATTATGACGGCGTCGATGTGCGCGGGAAGATCGTCGTCGCGATGAGCGGCATTCCCTCGGGCCAACCAAGCGACATTGCCGCGCATCTCGGCAATTCCAAGCTGCAGGCCGCCGCCGACAATGGCGCGGTCGGCTTCATCGAAATCACCACGGCGCCCGAAGGCCGGGCCGAGCGGATCGTCGCCTTCATGGCCCAGCGCGACATTGTCGACTGGATGGCACCCGACGGCAATGCGGGCTCGATGCCCGGCGACATTGCCGTGCGCGGCATGATGACCCGCGCCGGTGCGGAAATGATGCTGGGCCGCGACCTCGACGCCCAGTTCGCTCAAGCCGCGGCTGGCGACGTCGTCGACGGCTTCGACGTGACCGGCCGCCTCAGCGCCAGCGTCACCTCGACCCACGAAAGCTTCATGAGCGCCAATGTCGTCGGCCGCCTGCCTGGCAGCGATGCGTCGCGCGATGACGAGCATGTCGCGATGACCGCGCACCTCGACCATGTCGGCGTCAACGAACGCGCGCGGGGCGAGGACAAGATCTTTAACGGCGCGCTCGACAATGCCGCCGGTGTCGCCACCATGCTCGAGGCCGCCCGCCTCTTCACGACGATGGACGAACGCCCCGATCGCTCAATCCTGTTCATCGCGCTGACGGGTGAGGAAAAGGGGCTTCGCGGAGCCGGCTATTATGCCAACTTCCCGACCGTGCCGCTCGATAGCATCAACGCCGTCGTCAATCTCGACATGCCGGTACCGCTCTACGAGTTTAACGACGTGGTCGCCTTCGGCGCCGAATATAATAGCGTTGCCGAGAAGGTCGCCGAAGCGGGCGAAACGCTCGACATCGCTGTGTCGCCCGACCCGATGCCGGAACAGGGCATCTTCACCCGTTCGGACCATTACCGGTTCGCAATGAAGGGCATTCCCGCCATCCTGCTGTTCACCGGCTATGGCGGTGACGGCGAAGCGGTGTTCGGCGACTTCTTTGCCAACCATTACCATCAGCCGTCGGACCAGCTCGACCTGCCCATCATGTGGGACCAGCTGGCCAAATATGCCGACCTCAACTATCGCATCGCCTACACGATCGCGGTCGATGAGGACCGGCCGCTCTGGTATGCGGACAATTACTTCGCCGACCGGTTCGACCCGGATGGCGAGCGGGCGCCGCTCCCCTAAAGCTTGACTCGGCGGGGGGCAGCCACTACCTGCCCCCCAAGGTTTTTTACCCCGACATTCGAATCAAACTTTTTGAGGCAGAGGTTCTCGCCATGAAAATTCGTAACTCTTTGAAGTCGCTGAAGGATCGTCATCGCGACTGCCGCGTGATCCGCCGTCGTGGCCGGACTTACGTCATCAACAAGACCAACCGTCGCTTCAAGGCGCGCCAGGGCTAATTGCCCGACGGCCTCCCTGCGGGGAGGGTTGAACGTGAAGAACGCCTCCGGGTTTCCGGGGGCGTTTTTTGCTGTCTATAGCCCGCGATCGAGATGCGCTTCGAGGGTGTCGGTCGACAGGGCAAGGGTTTCGAGGTCGAACGGACGCGAAAAGGTGAAGCCTCGCGCCGTGTTGGCCATGGCCATCGCCTTGGAAAATCGCCCCGCCTGCCCGGCCATGTCGGCATCGAGCATAGGGCGAAAGATATTGTCGATGACCAGCGCCCCCATTGCGCGGCCCTGTGCCGGGGCGATGTCCAGCTCGCCCTGTTCGAGCCGGTAGAGGCGGGTCAGGCGGTATCGCTTGTCCCAGTCCGCGCTGCGATCGAGCGGCATCTGATATTTGTCGATATCGGCGGCCACGCGCGGCGCGTCGGAAAGATCGATTCCCAGCACCGCCGCTGCGGTTGGGCCCACCTTCACGCGCGGGATGCCGGGCCGCACCCATGCCGCACCGTCATTGTCGACGTCGACCGCCAGCAGGTCGTCGCACAGCACCCGGCGACCCCGCGCGGACAACGCCGCCGCCAATGTCGATTTCCCGTCGCCCGATGCGCCGAGAAATGCCGCCGCCTCGTCGTCACCAAAGGCGACGGCATTGGCGTGCAGCACGAGCAGACCGCGCTGTAGTAGCAGCGCACTGATCACCGTTCCGAGCAGCCAAATGCGGATGTCCGCGGGATCGGTTTCAGGCGGCGCGGCAATGTCGATATGATTGCCGTCGGTCACGACATAGGAAATGCCCTCGAGCCGGAAGGTGACGCTTCCGTCCGCGCGCACGTCCCACAAGGTCAGGTCGTCGCGTTGCAACTCGGTATCTACTCGCAGGTCGAGGCGAATGTCGGGCTCTGCCGCGGCGTCGATCGCGAACAATTCAGGCAGCTCCAACGCGCTCGAAATGCGCAGCCCGAAGGCGCCGTAGGAATAGGGATGCTTGCCACCGCTCACCGGTCTCGCTTAGCTGGCCACGATGCAAAAGGCGAACCCTTCCCTGTCGCTCGACGACCGCGTGGCCCGCAATGCGGCCATTCCGACCGGCGAAGTCGATCATGAATTGATGGCGCTCGATCCCAAGGCCGGCGAGGTGTACGGCCTCGACGCCATCGGTACCGAGATCTGGAAGAGCATCGAGGGCGAGACGCGGATCGGCGATATTGTCGATCGCATGTTGGACGAGTTCGACGTCGACAGGGCGACCTGCGAGGCTGACACCCTGTCTTTCCTGGACGAATTGCTCGCGGCCAACATGATTCTGAAAGTCGACGCCTGATGGCCAAAGCGGGGCGCCTGCTGGTCGACGACCTCAAATCGCGCCTCGGCGGGCGGCTCTATCTGTTGCTTGCGCTGATGCTGGTCGCCTCGATTGCCGAGGGTTTGGGGCTGCTGTTGCTCGTCCCGGTCCTTGCGGCCCTGGGCGGCGACGTGCCCGAATGGGTCCCCGAATTGCCAAGCGTGCCCGTTCTGCTAGGCCTCTTCCTCGGCGCGATGGTGCTGCGCAGCCTGCTGCTCTACGCCCGCGACCGCGTGCAGGCCCGCATCGACAATGATTATGTAGGCTTGCTCAAGACCGACCTTGCCGCCGCGCTCGCGCGGCTCGGTTGGGCGCGCGCCAGCCGCATCGGGCAGGCGCGCATGCAGCAATATTGGAATGCCGATATCGTGCGCACGGGCGTCGCCGTGATGCAGGCGCTGAGCATTGCAGTGTCGCTCGTCTTCCTCGCGGTGCAGGGCCTCATCGCGCTGGCCATCGCGCCGCGCTTCGCCTTGCTGGCCGCGATGTTGCTGGGCCTCAGCATTGCGGTGAGCTGGCGCTGGATCGCGGGCAGCCAACGCGGCGGTGCGGACCTGCTCGCGGCGGTCGAGGATGCCAATCGCACCGGCTTTTCCTTCCATGCAGGCCTCAAGGCCGCGTTGGCCGAAGGGCGGACCGACCGTTTCCTCGACCGTTATGGCGAGGCCGTGCGGATCGAACAGGAACGCTGGGTCGCTCTTGACCTCATGCGCGCCCGCGCCCGTCTCGCCTCCACCATCACCTCCGTCGTGGCGCTCGTCGCCATCCTGTTTGCAGGTCTCGTTTGGTTGGACATCGCGCCTGCAATCCTCGCGTTGCTGGTGATCCTGCTCGCGCGGATGATGGGGCCGGCCCGCCAGGCGGTGGAGGCCTTGCAGGGTTTCTGGGCCAATGCGCCGGCCTTCCTGCCCATCGCCGAATTGCTGGCCGAAGCCGGGCGCGACCCCGGCGGCACCGCCTCGTCCCTGCCCGCCGCAACGCGGCACTGGTCGAAGCTTGAGGCCGACGACCTCAATATCGGCGACCAGGCCGATCCGTTCGGCCCCTACGATCTCCACATCGATGCGGGCGAGTGGGTCGCGATCGCCGGTCCCTCGGGCAGCGGCAAGACGTTGCTGATCGACACGTTGACCGGCCTGCTCTCGCCCGTGTCTGGCACCATCCGCCTCGATGGCGAGCCGGTCCTGCTGGGCGTGCTCGATGGCTGGCGCGAAGGCGTTGCCTATGTCGGTCAGGACGATGCGATGCTGGGCGACACGCCGCGTGACATGCTGGGCCTCGAGCCGGGTGAAACGCCTACCGATCTGGACGGCCATATCGACGATGTCGGCCTGCGCGACCTGATCGATCGCCTGCCCGCGGGCCTCGACACGCATGTCGGCGATCGCGGGGCCAAACTGGCGGGCGGCGAACGGCGTCGCTTGGCCATCTTGCGCGCGCTGCTTCGCCAACCCAAGCTCCTCATCCTCGACGAAGCCACGGTTGCGCTGGACCTGCAGGCCGAATCGCTTCTGCTTGCGCGACTCCGCGCCGCGCAGCCGGACATGAGCCTCCTGTTCGTCTCGCACCGGCCGCAGAGCCTGACATTTATGGACCGCGTCGTCGAAATCGGCTGATTCGCCCCATTTTACGGCTTACCGTTTTTTAACCTCGTCCATTCATTCTCCAGCATCGAACGGGGCGCCATCGGCGCCGTCGAAGAAAGTGCCGAATCGAATGAGCAAGATGTTGAAACAGCGCCGCAATTGGACCCGTCCGCAGCTTGAATCGCTGTCGGCCAAGGCCGCGCGCATGCCTAATCGCGCCGGGATCGGCGAAGGCCAGAGCGGCAAGCTCGGCAAGAGCTGACCCGAAGCGGGACGCATTCACCGCGAAAATTTGTCACGCGCCGCAAAGTCGATGGACTTGGCGAAGCGCGCCCTTTAGTCATGCCCTGAACACGCCGGACGAACCGGCAACACTGTTTTCGGGGAATGAGTATCATGCAAGCCGCGTCGCCGCGTCGTATCTGGAACCAGCCGCGCATCGAGCGTCTGTCGGCGAAATCCGCGCGCATGCCCAACCGCGGCAATGTCGGCGAAGGCAATAGCGGCAAGCTTGGCAAAAGCTGAGGCGACCCATCGCCCAGCCCCACTACTTCCCTCTCTACATTAGCGGCCAACCATGGGCCGGCGCCTCGGGTGCCGACGGTGACCACGCGCGTGCTTTTGCGGTAGCCGGGCGACTGGAACAACGCCAGCCGCTGGTCGATTTGCTCGGCCCCGATGCGAAGACATTGTCGGACGAAGCGCTGCTTCGCACGGCGATCGAGCGCAGCGGCCTGTCGGCGCTGTCCCGGCCGCTGGGCCCGTTGGCCATTGCATGGTGGAACGAGGATGAGCTCATCCTCTATCGCGATGCGACGGGGCGACTGCCGCTCTACGTCCGGATCGCGGGAGAGCAGACCGCCTTTTCGCATAGCGCGCTGGAGCTGGCGCAGGCCGTCGGAAAGCCGCGGATCGACAAGGATTGGCTCGCCGCCTACCTGCTGACCCTCCCCGAGCGAGGGCCGCGGTCACCCTTCCAAGGCGTATCGCGGGTGCCGCCCGGTCATGTGATGCGGGTGCGGCGCGACGGTACCTACCGCCTTGATCGCTGGTGGCAGCCCGATCTCGACACGGTGGACGTGGGGTTCGAGGATGCAGTGCGCGAAGGCGAGCGGCTGCTCGACCGCGCCTTGTCGCCCGACCGCGACCTTCCGCTCACTCTGTCAGCCGGCGTCGACAGCAATGTCCTGTTGAGCCGCCTCGCCGCGATGGGCGTGGACGTAGAAGCGATGACCGCCTCGCCCGCCAGCGACCCCGATCCATGGGATGGAGGCTGGACCGACGAGGGGCCGCTTGCGGCGCAGGCGATGGAAGCGCTGGGCGGATCGGTCCACCACCAGATGCGCGTCGCGCCGACGGGCCTGCGCGAAGCCATCGCCTGGGGCTTCGATGCCGCCGAGCAGCCCATGTACAATCCGTCCAACCTCGGCTGGACCGACGCACTTGGCGAGCTGGCGAGCGGACTGCGTCGACAAGCCTATCTGATCGGGACGGCGGGCAATTTCACCCTCGGCCATGGCGGGCTCGACCGCATCGAAATACTCGGGCAGCAGCGCGATTGGGCGGCGCTAGCCTCGATCTTCTGGCAGTCGCGCGGTCACGGCCTGCGCTCCACGCTCAAAGCCTATCCGCCGGGGCCACTGCGTCCCATATTCGCGCGCAAGTCGGCGCAGCGCCATGTCGCCGCCGTCATGGCCAATCGAAATTCCACCACGGTGATGGATGCGCTCTGGCCGGAAATCCATGCTGGCCATCTCGTCGACCGCCCAGACGACGGCATTGGCGACCCGTCGCGCCGCCTCAACGATTTCGTGCTGCACCGCGACCCCGGCGCCTATTCGCTCATGTCGGTGCGCCGCCACGGCACGTTGGGGATCGACCCTTATGCCAATCCTGCTCTCGTCGAATATGCCATGCGCCTGCCCAACCATGTCTTCACCAACGGCAATGGCACGCGGCGCCTCCAGCGCGCCATGCTTGACGAGCGACTGCCAAGCGCGATCCGCGACATGGAAGGGCGCGGCGTGCAGGGCTCCGACTGGCGTTGGGCCGCGCGGCGCGATGTCGGGCTGATGAAGAGCGTGATCGATCGGATCGAGGATGGGCATCGCGGTGCCGACCTGTTCGACACGGTCCGGCTTCGCGCTCTGCATAGCGCCTGGCCCGCAGCAGGCTGGCGCGACAAGGCGCAGGTCATGGCCTATCGCGTGCACCTGCAACGCGCGCTCACCAGCGCGGCCTTCGCGCAATGGGTCGAGGAATTGTGAGCGGAAACCGCCTCCCCGTTGCGATGCTGGTTGAGGCGCTGGCGTCGATCCTTGCCGCTGCGGCTCGGCTCAAGACCTCGTCTTTCGAACAGTTGGTCCCGACGTCGCAGGTCGATGGCGCGACGGGCATTTCGAAGGCAGAGGCCAGCCAGATCGAACGTGCGATCGACGGCTGGGCGCGGCGCTTGCCCGGCAAGCCAGCCTGCTTCATCCAGGGTCTTGCTGCCACCGCCATGCTGCGGCGGCGCGGCTATCTAGCGACATTGCATTACGGCTCGCGCCGCGGCGACGCGGGGCTGGAAGCACATGTCTGGGTATCATCGGGCGGTGAGCCGGTGATCGGCCACCGCAACGCCGATCAGTTCGCCGAACTCTCGCTATTCCCCTCTTCGGGGTAGGGCTCGTTCGATCCCGGCTCGACCGGGGTCAGCTCGGGCTCGATGCCTTCAGTGTCGAGCTGCGTGATCTCGCAGGCCGGCAAGCCCTCGGTCGCCTCGACATCGGGGCAGTAGCGCACTTGCGCGCTGTCATCCGCGCCCACGAAGATCGCCCAGCGGCGCGTATCGCTGCAGGTTGCGGTCCACATGTCAGTATTCTCATACTTCGCGACGAAACCCGACCGTTCGACCCGGTCGCAAGGATAGCCCGCCGCCAAGATGGCGCGGCGCATGGTTATATCACGGTCGATCGCTGACAGTTCGAACAGGCGGTTCTGTTCGGCGCTGCGCACTTCGATACCGCTATCTTCGGACGCGCTGGTATCGCCGCAGGCCCCTAGAGCCAGCAGGGCGGACGAGGCGATGAGAAGGCGACCTACCAAAGGTCGTCATCCCGCATGGGCTGGTGCTGCTGCTCGACATCTTCGGCCAGATTTTCGAGCGCGCGCCGGATGATCGGATCCGCGCTCGTATCGGCCATGCTGCGCAATTCGTCGGGCGTCAGCCGGTTCGAATGATCTCTCTCCATGTCGGGCCAAATGACTGAAAACAGGCTTTGTTCCCAAGCCGACATAGCGCGCGCCCGCTTCGCGGCATCTTGCGCTTTTTCGGTCACATGCCATGCTGCCGGCCAATTGCTCCATTTCGACATAGGATTGCCTACATGATGCTTTCGCTGCTGCCCCTCCTGCTCGCACTAGGCGCGCAGGATGCCGACCCGCCCGTCCCGGCCATGAGCCCCAGCGAAATCGTCGAGAATTCGCATCCCTCCGCTTGGCGCCAGGTCGCGCCCGACCACCTGCTCATCATGACCCTGTCAGGAGATCGCGAGGTCGTCATCGAGCTCAACAGCCGCTTCGCCCCGCGCCATGTTCTCAACATCCAGCGCTTCGCCGAAAATGGCTGGTGGTTCGACGGCACCGTCTATCGCGTGCAGGACAATTATGTCGCGCAATGGGGCATCGGCGATGCCGAAAAAGACATGCCCGACGGCGTCGTCGAAAACCCGCCCGAGGAATATGTCACGTCGATCGAGGGCATCCGCGCACGCGGCCTTGGTTCGCCCGACTCCTATGCCGCAACCGCAGGCTTCGTCGATGGCTGGCCTGTCGCGCTGTATCGCGACGGCACTGCCAGCCTGACCCATTGCTACGGCACCGTCGGAGTCGCGCGTGGCCTGCATCCGCAGACGGGATCGGGCAGCGAGCTTTACGCGATCATCGGCCATGCGCCGCGCCATCTCGACCGCAACATCGCGATCGTCGGCCGCGTCATTGATGGGATTGAGCATCTCTCCTCGCTACCGCGCGGGTCGGGTACGCTCGGCTTTTACGAGGCAAATGAGACGCCGACCGAGATCGACCGCGTCATCCTTGCCAGTATGCTGCCGGAAGAAGAGCGCCCGTCCTATGAAGTGATGATCGAGACGAGCGACGAATTCGGGGATTATGTGCGGGCGCGGGCCAATCGCAGCGGCGATTTCTTCCGCGTGCCGGCGCGCGGCGTGGACCTTTGCAACGTGCAGGTGCCGATCCGCGAGGTCGGCGAAGACTAAGTCTTACGCAGCCGCGCTGTGGCGCGTGACGAAGCGGGTGGGGGCGGCGTAGCTGCTCGACGTCGCTTCGGCGATCGGGAGCGCGGTCGCGCAGAAAGCGCATTCGGCGGAAATCCGCCCGACCAGCCATTGCGAATGTCCGCAGCCCGGACAGTGATTGACCTCATGGGCGCGATAGACGGGAAAATACCCCCGTTTCTCGGCGACGCGGCTGATGCCGAAGCTCATGCGAGCGGTCATGTGCACTCCTTTCCCCTAACGGGTCACAGTCGATAAAGAACGCTTCATCGCAGCAAGAGTTTCTTAACCTATAGCATATTTTCGGGGGCCGACCGAAATTTAGCGGATTCGCAGGGCTTCTGCCGGGGTGCGCGACAAGGCCGGGCGGACCGCCACCATCGCCGCAAGCACGGCGACGCCGACCGCGGCGACGGCCATCACGACCAGCTGCGGCGTGTCGGGCCTGAAGGGCAATTCGAAATTGCCGTCGAGTGCCCACCATGCAAGACCGAGGCCGATGCCGAAGGCCAGGCTGACCGCGACGATCGAGAGGATGGCAAACTCGATCAGCTGGCTGGCGACCAGCTGGCGGGGACGCCCACCGACCAGGCGCAACAGGACGATGTCGCGGGCGCGCGCCGCGCGGGTGGCGACGACCGACCCGGCAAGCACGACCACCCCGATACCGATGGCGAGCAGGGTCGCGATGCGGATCGCGGCGTCGAGCGCGGTGAGGATCGAGCGCACTTCGGCAAGCACATCGGACACCGAAATGGCGGTTGCCATCGGCAAGCGCTCGCCCAGCGCCCGTTCGAACCCGTCGGTCATGCCGGCATCGCCAGGGCTGACGGTCGCCATCAGCGTGTGCGGCGCATTTTCCAGCGTGCCGGGCGCGAAGACGATCCCGAAATTGAAGCCGAAGCTCTGCCAGTCGACTTCGCGCAAGGATGCGATCTCGGCCTGGATTTCGCGTCCGGCGATGGAAAAAGTCAGCGTGTCGCCGACGCCGACGCCAAGGTCGCGCGCGGCCTCATCCTCGATGCTGACCAAGGGCACGCCGTCATAGGAGGCGTCCCACCATTCGCCTTCGGTGATGCGATTGCCCTGCGGAATGTCGGTCGCGTAGGTCAGGCCGCGGTCGCCGCGGACGAGCCAGCTGCGTCGATCCTCGGGCAAGTCCTCGACCGCGATACCGTCGACCGCGACGATCGACCCGCGCAGCGAAGAGACCATGCGCAGATCGGCACCGGGCGCGAAATCGTCGACCAGCTCCTCGAGCGCATCGCCTTCGTCGCGCGGAATATCGACGATGAAGTGGGACGGCGCGCGATTGGGAATCGAGCCGTCCAGTTCGGCAAGGATGGATTGGCCGCCCGCTGCCAGGGCGACGAGGATCGAGAGGCCGAGGCCAAGACTGACCGTAAGCCGCTTGGTCGCATTGCCCGGCCTGTCGAGTGCCGCGATGCCGAGCCGCACGACGGGGCCGCCACGATGTCGAAGTGCGCGGGCCAGCCGCTGCACCAGCCAGCCGAGAAAGGCGAAAAAGATGGCGAGCACGGTAAGCGCTGCGATTGAGATGGCCGCCAGCATCGGCTCACCGGCAGAGACAAGCAGCAGGATGACGGCACCGAGGCTGGCGAGGATGGGCACCAGCCAGTCGCTCCAGCGGCGCTCAGGGTCGCTCGCCCCGTCGCTGGCGCGCAGCATGTCGCGCGGCGGCGTGCGCAGCGCAGTGACCACCGGACGCCAACTGGCCGCGAGCGTCACCATCAGGCCAACGGCTGCAGCAAGGCCGAGCGCATCGAGGTGCGGCCCCGGATCGGGGGTGATCGGCAATTGGTCGCCGACCGCAGCGCCGACAATGATCGGCGCGAGCGCGCCGAGTGCGAGGCCCGGGATGAGCGCCGCAAGCGTCACGATGAGGATTTCGAGCGCGAGCATGTTGCCAAGCGGGCCCTTGGTGGCGCCAACCAGCTTCAGTCGCGCGACCGTGGCGCGGCGCGAGGCGGCGAAGGCGCGCATCGCGCTACCAATCCCCAGCGCACCAATGCCGAGCGCGGCAATGGCGATGAACAGGAGCATGTCGCCCGTCGTCTCAACGAAGCGCTGCGTGCCGCCGGCGGCACCATCGCGAGTGCCGCTTTCCCAGCCGATCGGCTCTAATTTCTCGACCAAGGCATCGACGCTGGCGCGCGGGTCGGTGGGGTCGTCGAGCGCAAGACGATACTGATAGTCAACGAGGCTGCCCGGCACGACCAGCTGGCTGCGGTCGATCCCGTCCAACGTCATCAATGCCGGCGGGGCGAACAGGAAAGTGCCGCCGGGAAGCCGGTCGACGATTGCAGTGATCCGGTAGTCGGCCCGCCCGACAGAGACCGTGTCGCCGACACCGATCGAAAGACGCGTCGAGATATCGCGCCCGATGGCAATGCCGTTGCCGTCGGTCGGCGCTGCGCCGTCACCGACAATGCCGATGCTGCCAGCCAGCGGAAAGGCGTCGTCGACGGCGCGCAGGTCGATGAGCGCAGTCTCGCCCTCGTAGCGCAGCATCGCGCGGGTCCCGATACTTTCGCTGACCTCGCCATATTCCTCCATGGCTGCCAGCTCGGCCTCGGTAGCGGGCCGCATCGACTGGTTGACAATGATATCGCCGCCCAGGAGCTCGCGCGCATTGCCCTCGATTGCGCGGTCCATGGCCGAGACAAGGCTGAGAACGGCGGCAAGCCCCGCCACAGCAAGCAACAGGCAGGCAAAAAGCAGGCCGAGCCCGCCAAGCCCGCCCTTCAAATCGCGTTTTGCGAGCGTCCAGCCGGTCACGCCGACAACTTTCCATCGCGCATGTAGAGCGTGCGGTCGGCGCGTTCGGCCAGCGCGGGGTCATGGGTGATCACGACCAATCCGGCCTCGCGCGCCTTGGCGCGTTCGAACAGCAATTCGATGATCGCCTCGCCCGTCGCGCTGTCGAGATTGCCGGTCGGCTCGTCCGCTAGCAGCAATTCGGGACCCGGCGCGGTGGCCCGGGCGATGGCGACGCGCTGCTGCTCGCCCCCCGACAATTCCGACGGATAATGGGTGAGACGTTCGCCGAGGCCGACGCGCGCCAGTTCGGTTTCGGCACGTTCGAAAGCATCCTTGGCGCCTGCAAGCTCGAGCGGCACCGCGACATTCTCGCGCGCCGTCATCGTCGGGAGCAGCTGGAAATCCTGGAGGATGATGCCGATCCGGCGGCCGCGCAGCTGCGCCAGCCGGTCTTCGCTGAGCGCGCCGAGATCTTCCCCGACGATGCGCGCCGCGCCGGCATCGGCTTTCTCGAGCCCCGCCATCACCGCCATCAGCGAGGACTTGCCCGAGCCAGACGGCCCGAGGATGGCGAGCGTTTCGCCGCGCTCGACCTGGAGGTCGAGGCCTTTCAATATGTCGACCCGCGAGGCGCCGCTGCCGAGGCTCAGGCGGATGTCGGATAGGTCGATCAACAGGTCGGACAAGATAGGCGCTCCATGGTCGGGGTGTCGCGAGATTGCAGCGCGCTAGCAAAGGCGCTAGCCAGACAAAAGGTCATGACCCGCTTTCTATTCGCCATATTGATCCTGTTCCTGCCGCTTTCGACCGGCTCGGCCCAGCCTTCGACGGAGGGAGATGAAGGCGCGCTCGTGCTGGCCTTCGGCGACAGCCTGACTGCTGGCTACGGGCTCGATGCGGGCCTCGGCTTTGCGCCCCAGCTCGAAGATGCACTGCGCCGCGAAGGGCTTGCCGCAAGCGTTGTCGATGCCGGCGTATCGGGCGACACGACCAGCGGCGGGCTGGACCGCGTCGACTGGACGCTGGAAAACCTGCCGCGCTCGCCCGACCTCGTCATCCTCGAGCTTGGCGGCAACGACATGCTGCGCGGCATCGATCCGGCGATCGTGCGGACAAATCTTTCGGCGCTGATCGAACGGTTCGAAGCCGAAGGTGCCACTGTCCTGCTTGCCGGGATGCGCGCCGCGCCCAATTACGATCCCGAATATGTCGCCACCTTCGATGCCATCTATCCCGAGCTTGCGAGCGAATATGGCGTCGCGCTTTATCCCTTCTTCCTCGAAGGCGTCGCGGCCGAACCGGGGATGATGCAGCGCGACGGCATCCATCCGACCTTTGCGGGGATCAAGCGGATCGTGACGGGCATCCTGCCGAGCGTCGAAGAGGCGCTCGACGACTAGTCGAGAGCGATCGACTTGGCGTCCACGGGTTCGGCAAATTCGGCACCCAGATTCACGCCGCTGGTCCATTTGATGAGCGCGCTGGCGCGATTGCCGTCGGGCAGCAGCAACCAGATACGGGCACCGACCTCATAATCGCCCTCGGTTACTTCGGCCATGAAGCCATGATCGGAAATGTTGAGCAAACGGGCCTCATGCCCTTCCGCACCCATTTCGCGCACCTGTGCGTCGAGGTCGATATCGTGCCGCTTGGCACGCCGCCGCTCATGGGCGGGATCGACCGGCGCGATCCGCGCTTTGACCATTACTTCGTCACTCCGTCCCTGTTCGCGCGACCTCGCACGAGACGCGCATCTTCATGAACATAAGACATTTCGCCAGCGTAGCAAAGCAGGCGAGCGCGACCCCGCAGCCACAATCGCCGCAAAAAAATGCCGGATGGTCGCGCCTAGCTCCCTGATTTTGTAGCGAAACCCATTCAGCTTCTATATGGTTTTGCAAAGCTAAAGGGGTTGCTGACGGAAGCGTGTGCCCCGGCATGCGCGTAACTGGGGATAAAGGACCAATCGTGATCAAGAATGTTGCCCTGATGAAGCTTGCTGCCGCGAGCTTCCTGATTCCGGCCTCGGCTGCCTTCGCCATGCAGGACGCACAGCCGGTCGAAGAGGCCGCAAGCGAAGTCGCCGAAGCGGCTGCAGAAGTCGAAGCCGAAGCGCAGGACGCGCAGGAGAGCACGGTCAAATTCCGTCCCTATGCCTATGCGCCGGCCGAATGGAACGCCGACCAGGCCGAGATGCTCGCCGCCGCGATCGACAATATCTATGCGCACGGTCTCGACCCTGCCGATTATGACGCTGCGGGTCTTCGCGCGCTGATCGAAGCCGGTGAAGGCGAGGCGCTGTCCGCCGCCGCCACCGAACGGTTCAACAAATTGTCCGGCGACATCGCGCTCGGCCATGTTCGCGGCGAGGACCGTGTCGACTGGTATATCGTCGATACCGACATGAACGGGCACCAGCAGCGCGCCCTGCTCGACCGCTTCCTCGGCGGTGAGGATTTGAGGGCGCTGCTCGAGGGCCTCGCCCCCACTCACCCGCAATATGCCGCGCTGCAAAATGCGCTGGCGACCGAACTGGCCAAGGGCGAGGAAGCCGATGCCGAGGCGATTGCCGACATCCGCTCCAACCTCGACCGCTGGCGCTGGCTGCCGCGCGACCTTGGCGACCGCTACATCATCGTCAACGTGCCGGCCTACACGGTCGCGCTTGTCGAAGATGGCCGCACCGTCTCGCGCCATCGCGGCGTTGCGGGCGCAGTCGACACGCCGACCCCGCAGCTGATGGCCGAAGCCACCGGCGTCATCTTCAATCCCTATTGGAACGTGCCCAAGTCGATCGAACCCGAAGTTCGCGGCAAGGCCGGGTACGAGAAGATCCCGCTGGGCAATGGCGAATTCCGTTATCGCCAGCCGCCGGGTCCGAACAACTCGCTCGGGATGGTCAAGTTCGTCATGTATAACGAGCATGCCATCTACCTGCATGACACCAATGCCCGCGGCCTGTTCAGCGACAATAGTCGCGCTTATTCGCATGGCTGCATCCGCACCGAGAATATTCTCGGCCTGGCGACGATGCTGCTTGAAGAAGATGGCGGCGATTGGTCGGGCCAGAAGACGATCGACGTCGTCAATTCGGGTAAGAATACTGGCGCGCAATTCGTCAATCCGCTGCCCGTCTACATCGTATACTTCTCGGTTGCCGCGAAGGGCGATGGCTCGATCATCCACTATAATGACGTCTACAGCCGCGATGCCCAGGTAATCGCCGCGCTCGACGACGCGCCCGCCATCGACCTGTCGCCCGCCGGCGAAGAGCTTGGCGAGGAAATGGCCGAAGCCTTCTAAGGCAGGCCGACATCGGACAAAAAGAAAGGGCGGTGCCGATGGCATCGCCCTTTTTCTTGTGGGGTTGGTGCGGGCCTAGGCCAGCTTGTCGGCGTAGATCAGGCGGCCATCGCCAAGCAGGTTCATCACCGTCCAATGATCGCGCTTGCCGAAGGCGAAGCAGCCTTCGGAACGACCCAGCTTGCCATGCTTGGCGACCATGTCCGCCTCGGCATACCAGGCCGGGTGCATGACGATGGCACGCTGGAAGGCGTTGGAGTTGCTCCAGTCGAGACCGTGCAGGCGCATCGAGGGGCCATACTTACCGGTATAGCGGTTGGCCGTGACATAGGCGCCCGACGAGCTGGCAAGGCTGCCGACCCGGTTCGAGAAATTGTCGAGATAGCCGTTATGGTTGCGGTCCGAACCGCGGCCATGGCTCACCAGGTGGCTGGTGGTCTGGCCCGAATTCATGTCGAGGACGTGAAAGCGCTTGAGGTTCGACCGCTTCGAATAATCGACGATGCCGATACGATCGCGATTGGCGATGCGGCTCGAATGGCGATCGAGCGCCTCGCGGGCCCGCGCCACCAGTGCGGGATCGACCGCGTCGCCGCCGGCATAGGGGCGGAAGCGCACGTCGCTGCGGCTATTGGGGGTGATGCTCTTCGGATCGGTCGCGGCAGCATGCGCGGCAGCCGGCAGCATCAAGCTCCCGAACCCTGCCATTCCAGCTTTCAAAAGGTCACGACGACCGGTTTGCATCTTGTTCATCCCCTCCCTGTGAGAGAAAAGTTATATACATAAAGGCCTTAAGCATGGATGAGCGCCAGATTCGGTTCAGCGCGGTCCCGAAACGGTTCACCGATAATGCGGGCAATTTTTTGCGCGATGCAGCAAGAAATGATTGGGCGCTAGAAGGTTGAATTATCGGCGGCTTGCTGCTAGTGGCGCCCCTTCTCCGCGGCCTTATTGGGGTCTGCGGCCCAATTTTCATGACTGTGATTCGCGGCGAATGTTGCACTGCCGCGCGAAAAGGAGCTGGTGTTTTTTATGCAGATTATCGTTCGCGACAATAATGTCGACCAGGCGCTGCGCGCGCTCAAGAAGAAGCTGCAGCGTGAGGGCGTCTATCGCGAAATGAAGCTGCGTCGCCACTACGAGAAGCCGTCGGAAAAGCGTGCCCGTGAAAAGGCTGCCGCTGTCCGCCGCGCTCGCAAGCTCGAGCGTAAGCGCATGGAACGCGAGGGCGGCCGCTAAGGCTGACCCGCAAGACAAGGCTCCGCCCCGGCGGGGCCTTTTCTTTCTCTAGTCCCGAGAGGATCCGCCGATGTCGGCAACCCAGGTTCCGTTGCGCCCGATCGCCAAGGGTTCGGTCGCCAAGTTCTGGCTCGCTATCCTCGCACTCATCGCCGTCGGCGTTGCGCTTGCCGCGCTGTCGACCGCACCGGTGCGTGGCGAAACCACCGAGAGCGGGCTCAACATCCGCGTGATCGAGGAAGGCGACGGCGATCCGCTAACCGCCAACGATGCCGCCCTGCTCGAATATGAGGGCAGCCTGGCCTCGACCGGCGAAGTCTTCGACAGCACGATCGACAATCCGGTGCCGATGATCCCCGAGGGTCACATCCCGGGCTTCGACGAAGGGCTCCTCAAGATGCGCGCGGGCGGTGAATATCGCATCACCATCCCTGCCGACATCGCTTATGGCGCCGATGGCCGTCCGCCGGTCATTCCGCCCAATTCGGATCTCGTCTTCCGCATCAAGATCCTGGAAATCGGCCGCGACCTCGCGCCGATGATCCGGATGCAGCAGCAGCAGATGGCTCCGCCTATGCCGCCGATGCCGCAGGACGAAGCGGGCCAGTAGGCCCGCTGAACAAGAACAGCTCCATGAGAGGCCGGGCCGCCGATACGGCGCCCGGCCTTTTCTATTCTGGCGCGGGCTCGGCCGCGGCCTCGTTCAATTCGCCCTTGTCGCGCTGACGCGAATATTCCTCCAGCGCCGCCTTGATCGCGGCGATGATCGGATCGGCGAGCAGCAGGCCAAGGATGCCGAACAACGTCCCGAAGATGATCTGCGCGGCCAGCACCAGCGCCGGGGCGAGGTCGACCGTCTTCTTGGCGATCATCGGGATGACGACATAGCCGTCGAAATTCTGGACGAAGAGATAGACGAAAATAGCGTAGAAGCCCTCGCTCTGCCCCTGGCTGAACCCGACCGCGACCATCAGCAGGCCGGACACGATGGCGCCGATATTGGGAATGAAGGCGAGCAGGCCGGTAAGCAGGGCGAGCAAGGCCGCGAGCGGGAAGCTGTCGAGTCCGATCATCTGCGCGACCAAGGTCAGCATGACGTAGGTGAAGATCCCCTCGATCACCATGCCGAGCAGGCGGCCGGCCAACAGGCGGCGCACGGCCCAGCCCATATGGTCGCTGATTTCATAGAAGGTCGGACGGCTGCGCTTGGGCAACATCCAGGCAACGCCGCGGTCGTAGAGGCGCGGCTCGGCAGCGATGAAGATGCCGATGACGATGATCAGGATCGAGGCGGTCACCGCGCCGATGGCGGTGCCGAGGATCGAGGTGACGCGTCCGACCGAGCTCACCACCTGCCCGCTGACACTGTCGACCGAAAGGCCGGAGACGAGGCCCATATCGTCGGCCATGGCGAAAAGTCGCTCGGCCTGTCCGACAACCACGTCGCGCAGCTGGGCGAACTGGCTGAAGAAGCTGGTGCCGGCATACCAGCCGACCCAGCCCAGGAAAGCGAAGAAGCTCAGCACGACAATGGCGAGTCGCCAGCCGCGCGCGATAGGGAGGATGCGACCAAGCAGGCGCACGCCGCCATCGAGCAGGACCGCAAACACCATCCCCGCAATGATAAGAAGCAGGGGCGCGGCCAGCGTGATGACGCCGACGATGAGGAGAGCCAGCCCCAGCCAGACGATCGCGCGCTTCAGTTCGAAGCGGAGCCGCGGATCACTGATCTCGGTCGGCCCTGCGGTCTGCTCTTCCGGCTGGCTGGACATCTCTTACTCTTCCCCCTGTTGCGGGCTCGTTTCCGCGCCCGTGCTGCCGCGCAGGCTGGACCAGCTACGCCCGTCGCGCAAGCTGGTGAACCATGTCGCCGGATTGAGACCGGTCGTGCCGTCGAGCGAGAAGCTGATGAATTCGGCGCGTCCGCCGATCCGTTCGACCGGCACGGTGCCGCCAAGGCCGCCGGCCTCGATATCGACGCGGCTGTCCGAGGAACGGTCGCGATTGTCGCCCATTACGAAGACATGACCTTCGGGCACGACGATTGGCCCATAATCGTCATTGGGCATGTTGGGCCGCGCATCGATCGTGTCGTAGCTGACCCCGTTGGGCAGCGTCTCGCGCACGATCGGCAGGCTGCAATACTGCTGGCCTTCATTGCTGGTGACGAGGCTGCCCTCGCCCGGCATGCAGGGCGTGTTGGCGTCGATCGGGATGAGCACGGGCGGGCGCCCGACGCTGGGCACGCGATCGCCATTGATGAAGAGGCGGCCGCCGACCAGCTCGATCTCGTCGCCCGGCAGGCCGACGACGCGCTTGATATAATCGTCCGACCGACCCGGCGGGGTGAGGATGACGATATCGCCATATTCGGGCATCGACCCGAACAGTCGGCCTTCCATCGGCGGCAGGACGATGCTCCACGGTTCGGCGGGTCCGCCCAGTACGATCATGCGGAACAGTGCCGCCGGATTGGGAATGGTCGGGCTGACATGGCTCCAGCCATAGGGGAATTTGCTGACCACCAGCCGGTCGCCCTTCAGGAGGACGGGCATCATCGATTCCGACGGAATGTAGAAAGGTTTGGCGATGAAGCTGTGGAAGCCGAGCACGGCGAGCAGCACCCAGAACAGCCCTTTCACCTCGCGCCAGACGGCGCGCAGCGCATCGCGGATGCGGGTGGCAGGGGTGCGCTGCGGCAGGGCGGCGCGGGCGGCTTCGGCTTCGGTCGGGGTCTGGTCGGTCACTTGTGATTACTCGGTCGGTATGGCCTCGAGGATGACGTAGGCCTGCGCCCATGGGTGGTCGTCGGTGAGGGTGAGATGAATGCGCATCTGATGCCCTGCAGGCGTCAAACTGTCGAGCTGCGCCTTCGCTCCACCCGTCAATTCCAGCGTCGGCGCACCCGAGGGCGCATTCACCGTGCCGATATCCTTCATATAGACGCCGCGCTTGAAGCCGGTACCGACCGCCTTGGAGAAAGCCTCCTTGGCCGCGAAGCGCTTCGCCAGCGTGCCGGCGATCGTATAGGGACGGCGCTTGGCCTTGGCCTGCTCGATCTCGGTGAAAACGCGCTGCAGGAACCGCTCGCCATAACGGTCGAGCGAATTCTGGATGCGCTCGATATTGCAGAGGTCCGATCCGAGGCCGACGATCATATCACTACCTTGAAGCCAAGCGGTGCAACGAGGGCAGACACCCACCCGAAAGCAATCGCAATGTTCGGCCGTGAGGATGCGAACCATTGCGCGACGAAACCAGCGGCGATTGCGACCAGACCCGGCCACATGATGGCGAGATATTCTTCCGACGTCGGTGCCTTGGCGCCGATCGAGGTCGCCATGAAGAAGAGCCCGACCCAGGCCATCCCCATCATTATGCCGATGGTCGAAAGAATGCGCACGAAGGTCATCCGCGCGCCTCGTCCATCAGTTCGCGCATCTTGAGCACGGCGGGCGCGAGGCCGTGGAAGATGGCTTCGCCGATCAAATAATGGCCGATATTAAGCTCGGCCAATTGCGGGATGGCGGCGATCGGCTGGACATTTTCGTAGGTGAGACCGTGCCCGGCATGGGGTTCGATGCCGTTCTTGGCAGCCAGCGCGGCCATGTCGGTGACCCGCTTCAGCTCCGATGCGATCCGCTCGCTGTCGCCATCGAAGAAGGCGTGCGCATATTCGCCGGTATGGAATTCGACCACCGGCGCGCCGAGGCGGTTGGCGGCGTCCAGTTGGCGCTCACTCGCCTCGATGAACAGGCTGACACGGATGCCCGCATCCTGCAGCGCGCCGACATAGCGGGCGAGATGATTGTGCTGGCCTGCCGCGTCCAGCCCGCCCTCGGTCGTGCGCTCCTCGCGCTTTTCGGGGACGATGCAGGCGGCGTGCGGCTGATGCCTGAGCGCGATGGCGAGCATCTCGTCGGTAGCCGCCATTTCGAGATTGAGCGGCAGGTCGGTCGCATCCTGGATGCGCTTCAGATCCTCGTCGCGGATATGGCGGCGGTCCTCGCGCAGGTGCGCGGTGATCCCGTCGCCACCGACCGATGCGACGATCTCGGCGGCGCGGACCGGATCGGGATGATCCCCGCCGCGCGCATTCCGCACGGTCGCGACATGGTCGATATTGACCCCGAGGCGCAAATTATTGGGCATCACCCTCCCCACATAAAGCAGCCGACAGCACGTCGAAGGAAAAACCCTCGCCGGTCCAGATCTCTCCAAACTCGAAATCGGGCTGATAGGTCAGCAATGCAAGCGCCGCCCCGCGGTCGGGCGCGATGAAGTTGCGGATCTGATAGGGCCCGATCCCGCCGCGGCGTTCGACCAGCTGCACCGGTTCTTCGCAGCCCGCAAGCGGTGCGGGGAAGGACCATTGGCCGAGCCCCATGTAGCCGAGCGCGGGATCGCCCGCCCACATTTCGGCGCGGGCTTCCTCGCTGAGCAACAGGCCGTCCATCAGAGCGCGGTCGAACTTGACCATCTCGCGCGGTTGGCCAACCAGGCCGGCCGAGGCGCCATAGCGTGCGACCCGGGCGAGCATCTCTTCCTCGGCACCGAAAATGCCCCAATCGGATTCGACGTCGGCAAAGTCGGTATATTTGATGCCGGCAGGTTCGAAGATGTCGCGCTGCATGAGATCGGCGAGAGTCTTGCCAGTCAGCCGTTCGAGCATCGCGCCCAAGACGATGTAATCGCAATTATTGTAGGACCAGCCCTCGCTCGGCACCGGGCCACGCTCGGCAAGGCACCAGTCGAGCCCGGTCGGTCCATCTGTATAAAAAGACGGCAGGCCCTCCGCATCCGGATCGCTCTCGTCGGGATTGCGCAGGCCCGATTGGTGCTGAAGCAATTGGCGGACCGTCGGCGACCCCTCGCCAATCTCGGGCAAATAGGCATAAGCGGGCGCATCGAGCGCCATCCGGCCGGCATCGACTTGCTGCATCACCAAGGTCGCGACGATCTGCTTGGTGACAGACGCCCATGGCCACGGTGCATTATTGTTGGTGAGCTCGGGCCAGTCGCCATCCAGCCCCGACCAGGCGAACGCGCCGATGAAGTTGCCCTCGTCGAGCGCTTGGCCGACAGCGGTCGAGTAGACGATGCTCGGCGGTGCGGCGGCCCCGCCGCGAATATGTTTTTCGGTTGGCGGACAGCCGCCCAGCGCGATCGCGACCGGGATGAGCAGCAGTCGTTTCACGCGCGACTGCCGGGCTTCACTGCAGGGATCGCCGCCAGTTCTGGCGGCAGGCCGTCGGGATCGTAAGTCGGAATATCGAGGTCGATCAGCGAGAAGAAGGGCACGCCCAGATCGCTGCCCCCGCCACGATTGACCAGCGCGACCTCGGCAACAACCTCGCCGCCTTCTTCGCCGACGGCAGCGATGGCCTCGCGGCTCGACAGGCCGGTGGTGACGACATCCTCGACCATGAGCACCTTGGCACCCTTGTCGAGCGTGAAGCCGCGGCGCAGGTAGAAGACACCGTCGGGGCGCTCGAGGAACATTGCATCCTTGCCGAGCGCACGGCCCATTTCATGTCCGATGATGACGCCGCCCATAGCGGGCGAGACCACGCAATCGATGGATTCGCGCAGTGATTCCGGCAATTTATCGGCCAATGCCTCTGCCAGCCGGCTCGCCCGCGCCGGGTCCATCAGCACGCGCGCGCATTGCAGATAGGCCGCGCTGCGCTTGCCCGAGGAGAGGATGAAATGTCCCTCCAGCAACGCATTTGCGCTACGGAATTCTGCCAAAATCTCGTCTTCGGTCACATCGTTCTCCGGTCTCGGGCTGCCTTCCACTTAAGCGCTCGCATGGAGGGCGTCCAGCGATCCGAATACAGACTTTATGCAGCGCTTGAGCATGCGGCCTCACCTCTCTATAGAGGCCCCAATTCTGATGGGTCGCGCGCGCGGCCCGACCTTCAGTAACGTGGGAAAAGCATGATCTTGAAACGCTGGCTCCTGGCCCTTCTGGCCATCACCCTCCTGCCCAACGCAGCGATGGCTGCGGTCGACACGCCGATCGGCGAACTCGTCGCCGTGCAGCCCGATCTCGACGGTACGACCGCCGACGAAGCTGCGGCCGAAATCCCCGACTGGGTCGGTCTCGATGCGACCGAAGGCTATTACGGTCCCAGCGATGCGGCGCGCGGCATCCAGACGCAGGTCACCGAAGTCGGCCAGCAGGCGCAGGGCTTCCACGACAACATGCTCCTGCCGATCATCACCGCGATCAGCATCTTCGTGCTTATCCTGATGATCTACGCGATGGTGCGTTTCCGGCGCGCCGCCAACCCGGAGCCAAGCCGCACCACCCACAATACCGCGATCGAGGTCATCTGGACCCTCGTCCCGGTGCTCATCCTGCTGGTGATCGCGGTGCCGTCGATCGGCCTCATCCGCGCCCAGTATGACCAGCCGCCGGCCGACGTCGTCATCAAGGTGACCGGCCAGCAGTGGCACTGGGATTACGAATATCCCGACCATGGCGAGATCAAGTTCTCGAGCTACATGCTGCGCGAGGAAGACGATCCCGATCGCAACACTAGCAGCCGTCCGCGCACCGATGCCGACGGCCCGGCCCTGCTCGCGGTCGACGAACGCGTCGTCATTCCCGCCGGCAAGGTCGTCAAGCTGATCATCACTGCCGATCCGGGCGGCGTCATCCACAGCTTCGCGATGCCCGCCTTCTGGCTCAAGATGGACGCGGTCCCCGGCCGCCTCAACGAGACCTGGGTCAAGGTCGACGAGCCGGGCCTCTATTTCGGCCAATGCTCGGAGCTTTGCGGTGCGCGTCACGCCTACATGCCGATCGCCATCGAAGTGGTGAGCGACGAGGAATTCGAAGCCTGGGTCGCCTCCAAGGGCGGCGCCATGCCCGAGGACATCGCTGCTGCGGCCGCTGCCGAAGAGGCTGCCGACGCCGCCAACGACAATGACGAAGCGGCCGACGATGCCGCCGACACGACTGCGTAAGGGATAGAAGAAACATGGCTACCACCCACGCCGACACGCTGCCGTTCGACGCTCCCCGCGAGGAGGGTCACGACACCCATGCGCACGACGCGGACCACAAGCCGGGCTTCTTCGCCCGCTGGTTCATGTCGACCAACCACAAGGATATCGGCACGCTCTACCTGATCTTCGCGATCATCGCGGGCATCATCGGCGGCGCGATTTCGGGCTTCATGCGCCTCGAACTGGCCGAGCCGGGCATCCAGTATCTAACCGGCGCATGGCCGATGGGTGCGGGTGCCGAAGCAAGCTTCGACCAGGCGCTCCATCACTGGAACGTGCTGATCACCGCGCACGGCCTCATCATGGTCTTCTTCATGGTCATGCCGGCCCTTATCGGGGGCTTCGGCAACTGGTTCGTGCCGATCATGATCGGGGCGCCGGACATGGCCTTCCCGCGCATGAACAACATTTCCTTCTGGCTCACCGTGGCCGCCTTCATCATGCTGCTCGCCTCGGCTTTCGTGCCGGGCGGCATCGGACCGGGCGCGGGTACGGGCTGGACCGTCTATGCCCCGCTGTCGACCAGCGGTTCGGCTGGTCCGGCGGTCGATTTCGCCATCTTCTCGCTGCACCTTGCCGGTGCTGCCTCGATCCTTGGCGCGATCAACTTCATCACCACCATCTTCAACATGCGTGCGCCGGGCATGACCCTGCACAAAATGCCGCTGTTCGTGTGGTCGGTGCTGGTCACCGCCTTCCTGCTGCTGCTCGCGCTTCCGGTTCTGGCCGGCGCGATCACCATGCTGCTGACCGACCGTAACTTCGGCACGGCCTTCTTCGATGCTGCCGGCGGCGGCGACCCGATCCTGTACCAGCACCTGTTCTGGTTCTTCGGTCACCCCGAAGTGTACATCATGATCCTGCCGGCCTTTGGCATCGTCAGCCAGATCGTCGCCACCTTCAGCCGCAAGCCCGTCTTCGGCTATCTCGGCATGGCCTACGCCATGGTCGCGATCGGCGTCGTTGGCTTCGTCGTCTGGGCGCACCACATGTTCACCATCGGCATGAGCGTGAACACCAAGATGTACTTCACCGCCGCGACGATGATCATCGCGGTCCCGACCGGCGTGAAGATCTTCTCGTGGATCGCCACCATGTGGGGCGGCTCGATCAGCTTCCAGACCCCGATGCTGTGGGCGCTGGGCTTCATCTTCCTCTTCACCGTGGGCGGCGTCACCGGCGTCGTGCTCGCCAATGGCGGCGTGGATAACTACATGCACGACACCTATTATGTGGTCGCGCACTTCCACTACGTGCTGAGCCTCGGTGCGGTGTTCGCGCTGTTCGCGGGCTTCTACTACTGGTTCGGGAAAATGTTCGGGAAGCGCTACAACGAGTTCCTGGGCAAGCTGCACTTCTTCGTGATGTTCGTTGGCGTCAACGTCATCTTCTTCCCGCAGCACTTCCTCGGCCTCGACGGCATGCCGCGTCGCTATCCTGACTATCCGGATGCCTTTGCGTACTGGAACGAGATTTCGTCGATCGGCTACATGATCATGGCCGCCTCGATGGTGATCTTCTTCGTCAATGTCTTCTGGAGCCTGGCCAAGGGTCCGAAGGCCCCCGACAATGAGTGGGGCGAAGGTGCGACGACGCTCGAGTGGAGCCTGTCGAGCCCGCCGCCTTATCACCAGTTCGAAACGCTGCCCCGGGTCGACTAGTCCCCGCAGCACCGAGAACAAGGAAAGGCCGTTCCTCCGGGAGCGGCCTTTTCTTTTGGTGTCGGTTCAGGTGGCCCCTCGACTTTCGCCCCTTCCGCAAGCCCGAACACCGCTCTATCCTGCATGTCGCCCCGGGGGGCCTGTCAGCGTCCAATGCGAACAAGGAGAGCTGATATGAGCATGTACGATACGGCGCGGAAGTTTTTCGATGCGTGCGAGACAGGCCAGGGCTGGGATGCCTGCAGACCCTATTGCAAGAGCAATGCGAGCTTCAGCGCGCAGGCCGATGCACTCGACGAGATCAAGACGGTCGAAGCCTATGCCGACTGGATGAAGGGCATGATGCCGCTCATGCCGGACGCGCATTACGATCTCAAATTTTTCGGCGTCGACAAGGACCGTCAATGCGCCGCGGCAGCCGCCGTCTATCATGGCACCCATACTGGCGGGGAAGGCGACCATGCGCCGACCGGCAAGAGCTTTGCCGGCGACTATGTGTTCGTCATGGATTTCGACGGCGACCGGATCAGCCACGTCAACAAGGTGTGGAACGACGTCCACTCGCTGCGCCAGTTGGGTTGGATGGAATAGGCCGCAGCGATCCGTTTGAAATTGCCGGTCAACTCTTCACCCTGTGTCATCGAACAGAAACGCGATTGCCTCAATTGTTAGACGTTCGTCGCCAAAGGGACACCTAATCGTCAATTAGGGGTCAGGGGACCGTCATCATGATTCGTAATACTCTTCTCGGCTCGGCCGCGCTTTGCCTTGCGCTCGCGGCCCAGCCCGCCTTCGCACAGGAAGTCAGCGCCGAGGATCTCGCGCGCATGCAGGCGCAGCTCGATGCACTCCAGGCCGAGGTCACCGACCTTCGCCAGCAGCTTGCCGAAGCGCAGTCCGCCGAAGTCGTCTACGAAGCGGAAATGGCTGCACGCGAGAGCGAGCTGATGTCCAGCATCGCCGAAGCCAAGGCCGAGGCCGAGGCCGCCAATGCGGCCGTTGCGGCGGCGCCCGCAATCGCCATGAAGCCGACCCCGGAAACCAAGGCCGGTGGCTTCACTTTCAAGCCGCGTGGCCGTCTCCAATATGACGTCGCCAACGTCTCGTCGCCCAACGGCATCGATGATGAGGGCCTCGGCTGGGGCACCACGCTGCGCCGCGCACGCCTGGGCGTCTCGGGCGATATGCCGGGTGGCTTCGGCTACAAGTTCGAAGTCGATTTTGCCGATAACGACGTCGCCATGACCGACGCCATCATCACCTACGAAGATGGCCCGCTCGGCGTCACCATCGGCCAGCACAATGCGTTCTGGGGCCTCGAGGAAATGACCTCGAGCAACCATATCAGCTTTATCGAGCGCGCTGCCTTCACCGATGCCTTCGGCTTCTCGCGCCGCGTCGGCCTTTCGGCCGAATATTCCGCTGGGGACGTCAAGCTGTGGGGCGGTTTCTTCACCGCCGATCTCGACGATCTGGGTGACGATGATGCCGACGATTACGGCATGGATGCCCGCGTCGTGTACCTGCCCAAGGTCGGCGACACGCAGCTTCATTTCGGTGGCTCGATCCACTGGCTCGATCGCGACGATGACGATCTCGGCGTGCGCTATCGCCAGCGTCCGAATATCGCGACGACCGACACGCGCTTCATCAATACCGGGAGCTTCGATTCCGACGAGCAGCTGAGCTACGGGCTCGAGTTCGCCGCCATTCGCGGCCCGCTCCACGTCGCCGGCGAAACGCATTGGCTCGATGCCTCGCGCGACGGTTTCGAAGATGCCAGCTTCTTCGGCGGGTTTGCCGAGGTAGGCTATTTCCTGACGCCGGGCGACAGCCGAGGTTACAAGGGCGGCAAGTTCGATCGCGTGAAGCCGGTCAGCCCGGTTGGCGAAGGCGGCTTCGGCGCGCTGCAGGCCAACCTGCGCTACGATCATATCGATCTCACCGACGGCACTCTGATCGGTGGCAGCCAGGACGCCTATGGTGCCTCGCTCATCTGGACGCCGATGGATTACATCCGCTTCATCGTCCAGTATCAGCGCCTGCAGATCGAGAATGCAGCCATCCCCGCGGCCGGGGACGATCGCGACTACGGTGTGGACGTGTTCGGCACCCGCGCGCAGGTCGAATTCTAAACTGAAATTGCGAATAGCCGTCGCGCGATGCGGCGGCTATTCGTCCAGGTCGTCGGTGCGGGCGGGATCCTCAGGGAACATCTCGCCCGTCGCCGCATAATAGACCGTCTCCGCCACGTTGGTGGCATGGTCGCCAATCCGCTCAAAATATTTGGCGATGAAAAGCGCGTGGGCAATGTCGTCGGCAGCGCCTTCGCTGTCCGAGGTCATCTTGAGCGTACGTTTGACGATCTTGGAATAGGCCTTGTCGATCGCATCGTCGCGGCTGTCGATCGTCAGCGCGAGCTTTTCATCACGATCGAGATAAGCCTTCACCGCAGCGCCGGCGAGCGCGGCGGCATCCTTGCCCATCGCTACGAGGTCGTCGACCTGGCTCCGGTCGGCGCTGTCGCCCATGCGCTTGACGCGCTTCGAGACGTTCTTGGCATAGTCGCCGATCCGCTCGATTACCGAGGCGATCTTCAGCGCTGCGATAATATCGCGCAGGTCGTCGGCCATCGGCGCGCGCAGCGCGATCGTGCGGATCGCCAGCTGGTCGATATCCTGCTCGAGCAAGTCGATCTTCTTGTCGTCCTCGATCACACGCTTGGCGATCGCAACATCGCCGGTCGACAGCGCTTCCACAGCCTGCTCGACCGCCTTGATCGCGAGACGGCCCATGGTTTCGATCTGACCGCGCAGGTTCGAGATATCGTCGTCGAAGGCGCGAAGCGTATGTTGCACTGAAGTTGCCATAATGTGACGGTTATATATCACTTGCGTGACAAAATCAAGTAAATCGCGGTTTGCCGTGCTTTTCGGCGCGCTCGTCGTTGCAGGGCCATGCCGACCGGAACGGCGCATTAGGCGAACAAGTTATTGGCCATGAAAGGAATTTTTCATGGGTAATCTTATCGTACTTATCGCTTCCGTCCTGCTGCCGCCGCTCGGCGTCGCGCTGAACAAGGGTATTGGCGGCACCTTCCTCGTGAACCTGGTGCTGACGCTGCTCTTCTTCATCCCGGGCGTGCTCCACGCAATTTACGTGAATTTCCTCTAATCGAGGTGTAAAAGGGGGCAATGGATAACATTGCTCCCGCAACACCGCGCTCGCGCCTGACGCCCTATCTTTGGGGCCTGTCGCTGCTGCTCATTCCATTGATCGGCACCAGCGTGAGCGGAGAGGTGAATTGGTCGCCGCTCGACTTCATCGTCGGGGCGGCGATCATTCTTTTGGCGGTCGGCCTGTTCGACCTTGTCGGGCGGCGCGTCGACACGACCGGCAAGCGTCTGCCTTATTATGCCATCATCGCCATCTTCATCCTCTACCTGTGGGCAGAGCTGGCGGTCGGCATCTTCTTCAATTTCGGCAGTTAGTCGTCGCCCGCCATCTCGGCGGCGGTGATCAGCACGGGATCGGCCAGCATCTGGCCCTTCATCACGCCCTCGCCCGCTTCGGGATCGAGCGGTGCGCCGAAGATCGCCTCGACCACATCCATGCCCTCGACCACGCGGCCGAAGGGCGAGAAGCCGTGAAAGCTCTCGCTCGCATCGAAGCCCGGGATATCGACCAGTGAGATGAACCAGTCGGCGCGGCCCTCACCCGGCGCCGGCGCGATCAGCGAGATAGTCCCGCGCTCGTGCAGGATGCCCGTATCGTCGGTCGATTCATGCGCGATCGGATCGAGCAGGTGATCGGTGCGCCGCACGCCGAATTGCGCGATCCCGGCATCGCCATAGGGCATCGCCCGATAGAAAGCCGCATCGACCAGCCAGCCGCGCTCGAGATAATCGAGGAAGGCCGCCGTCGTGACCGGCGCATTGCCACGGTCGAGATCGAGCACGATGTCGCCCATGCCGGTGGTCAGCGTGACCCGAACCAAATCCTCCGCAGCCTCGGCCTCTTCCGCCTGCGGCTCGATCGCCAGCCCAACGGCCACGACCCGCATCGGCTCACCGTTTGGACCCCCGATCATCAGCCCCGCCGGCGCCGGGCGCCAGCCGGGCGGCAGGGCTTGGTCAACACTTTCCTCGGCTTCGGAGGGCTCTGCAGGCACTTCCTGCGAGGCGAGCGACAATGCGGCGGCAAGACTGAGAATCAACATGGGCGGCAGCCTAGCCTAAACACCTCTTGCGACAAGGTATTTTTGTGGTCTTGGACTCATCGAAACGAGGCCTTATAGGAGCCGCAACCATGGACAATGCAGCCGCCACCACGACGCCCCGCTATCCGGCCAGCGCCGCCGACCTGTTCGCGCTGACCAAGCCGCGCGTCATGACGCTCGTCGTCTTCACGGCCCTGTGCGGACTGCTCGTCGCGCCGCAGGGCATCCACCCGATCCTGGGCTTCACCGCGATCCTCTGCATCGCCGTCGGCGCCGGCGCATCGGGCGTGCTCAACATGTGGTACGAAGCCGATATCGACGCCAAGATGAAGCGTACCGCCAAGCGGCCGCTGCCGACCGGGCGCGTCGAACGCCAGTCGGCGCTCCACTTCGGCGTCGGGCTCTCGGCCTTTTCGGTGATCCTGCTGGGGCTCGCGACCAACTGGCTCGCCGCAGCCATCCTCGCATTCGCCATCTTCTTCTATGCCGTCATCTATACGATGTGGCTGAAGCCCCGGACCGCGCAGAATATTGTCATTGGCGGCGCGGCAGGCGCTTTCCCGCCCTTGCTTGGCTGGGCTGCCGTGACCGGTGACGTCACCGTCCTTCCCATCCTTCTGTTCGGCATCATCTTCCTGTGGACCCCGCCCCATTTCTGGGCGCTGTCCCTGTTCGTGCGCACCGACTATGCCGCCGCCGGCATCCCGATGCTGCCGGTGGTCGCGGGCAACAAGGAAACACGCCGCCAGATCTTCCTCTATACGCTGCCGCTGGTCGCCTCGGCGGTCGCGCCCTGGCCGCTCGGCCTGACCGGGCCGATTTACGGTATCGCATCGATCGCGCTGAACCTTATCTTCCTCGTGCTGGCAGCAAGGGTCGCGCGCAACACCGCCGACGAGCCTGCCGGCATGGGCCCTGAAAAAGCCCTGTTCAAATATTCGATCCTTTACTTGTTCGCGCTGTTCGCAGTGCTCGTTGCCGACCGGATGATCATCGCATGACCGAAAACCAGCCCCCCTTCGACGAGAATGAATATCGCCGCCGCCAGAAAGAGCGCGCACGGGTGATGGCCCTGCTGCTGCTCGGCTTTGTCGCGTTGGTCTTCGGGATCACCATCGCCAAGATGGGGCTGGCCGGATGAGCGACAGCACGGCCCTCGACCGCAATAATGGCAAGGTCGCGCTGCGCGCTGCCTTGTTCGCGCTGGGCATGCTCGCGCTCGCCTTCGCTAGTGTCCCGCTCTATCGCATCTTCTGCCAGGTGACCGGCTTTGGCGGCACCACGCAGGTCGCAAACGAGGCACCCGGCGCCGTGGCCGGCGAAATCGGCGTGCGCTTCGATGCCAACATCTCGCGCGACCTGCCGTGGAATTTCGAGCCTGCCGCCACGGTGCGCATCGCCCCCGGCGCGCGCACGACCGTCAATTATACGGCGGAAAGCTATACGAGCCTGCCGACCAAAGGCACCGCGACCTTCAACGTGACGCCGGTCCAGGCGGGACAATATTTCTCCAAGATCGAATGCTTCTGCTTTACCGAGCAGGAGTTGGCACCCGGCGAGAAGGTCGAGATGCCGATCAACTTCTTCGTCGATCCGGCGATCCTCACCGACCCCGAGACCGCGCATATCGACGAAATCACCCTTTCCTATACATTTTTCCCGGTGGAAAATTGATGCGGGGTTCGCTAGGGCCGCGCGTAACGAACATCTGAGGACCTGAATCCATGGCTGGTACCGTCAACCACGACTATCACATCCTTCCCCCGAGCATCTGGCCGCTGGTCGGCGCGACCTCCGCGATGATCATGCTTGCCGGCGCGGTTTTCTGGATGAGCGATTATGCCGTTGGCCCGTACATGTTCGGTGCCGGCCTCATCGGCGTGCTGTTCACCTTCTGGAGCTGGTGGGCCGATGTCGTAAAGGAAGCCAACGGCGGCGATCACACCCCGGTCGTGCAGCTGCACCACCGCTATGGCATGATCCTCTTCATCGCGTCTGAAGTGATGTTCTTCGTCGCCTGGTTCTGGGCCTATTTCAACGCCTCGCTCTTCCCGCCCGAAGTGATCGGCGCCGAATGGCCGCCCGCGGGCAAGGAAGTTCTCAACCCGTTCGGCTATCCGCTGCTCAACACCCTCATCCTGCTCTGCTCGGGCACGACGGTGACCTGGGCGCACCATGCGCTGATCCACGGCGACCGTGACGGCCTCAAGAAGGGCCTGCTCGCGACCATCGGTCTGGGCGTCGTCTTCTCGGCCATCCAGGCCTTCGAATATAGCGTCGCGCCGTTCGCCTTCTCGGTCGAAAATGGCGGCGACATCTATGGTTCGACTTTCTACATGGCGACCGGTTTCCACGGCTTCCACGTGCTCGTCGGCACGATCTTCCTGATCGTCTGCTACTTCCGTGCGCGCCGCGGCGACTTCACCCCCAAGCAGCATTTCGGCTTCGAGGCCGCTGCCTGGTACTGGCACTTCGTCGACGTCGTCTGGCTGTTCCTCTTCGCCACCATCTATGTGTGGGGCGGCTGGGGCGCCACCTATCACTAGAAACACGGCACCGGGGCTGGCCGCGGCCAGCCTCAAGGGCCAGTGCCCGCGTTGCGGCACCCCGAGCCTATTTTCGGGGCCCGTCGCGCTCGCCGATACGTGTCGCCATTGCGGCCTCGACTTGAGCGGCTTCAATGTCGGCGATGGTCCGGCCGCCTTCCTTATCCTGATCATCGGCACGATCGTCGCGGTCGGCGCGATCTGGATGGAGCTGGCGATCGAGCCCGCCTGGTATGCGCACCTTGTCTGGGTCCCGATCCTGCTCGGCCTTACGCTTTATGGCCTGCGCCTCGGCAAGGCGGCTTTATTGTACCAAGAATATCAGCACGAAGCCCGCGAAGGACGCCTCAAGGAATGAGCACCAAGCGCATCCTCACCCTCGTCATCGTCGCCGGCGCGGTCGCCACGATGATCGGCCTCGGCATCTGGCAACTGGGCCGGGCCGAGGAGAAGGAAGCGTTGCTCGCGCAATATGAAGCCGCGACCGATCTCGATCCGGTTGCCTATCCGGTGATCGTCCCGGCCGAGCCGCCGCTCTATCGCCGCTCCTCGCTCAACTGCCTCGAAGTCGTCGATTGGCGACACCAGGCCGGTGCCAACGCCGCCGGCCAGTCCGGCTACGCCCATGTCGCCGATTGCCGCACCAGTGCCGAGGGGCCGGGCGCCGCAGTCGAAATCGGCTGGAGCCGGGAACCCGTGGCCGGCACCGACTGGGAGGGCGGCGAGGTTGCCGGCGTCATCGGACCCGACGAGCGATACGGCTTCCGCCTTGTCGCAGAGGCAGGCCAGGCCGGGCTCGAGACCAGCGCCGCGCCCTCGCCCGATGCGATCCGCAACAACCATATGAGCTATGCCTTCCAATGGTTCGCCTTTGCGGCGATCGCATTGATCATCACTTTCCTCGCCATGCGCCGGAAGCCCAAGACATGAGCGAGCTTCTGACCCTCGTCACCCAACCGTGGGACGATTATGCGCTGATCGACTGCGGCGACGGGCGCAAATATGAGCGCTTCGGCGACATCCGCACGATCCGTCCCGAGCCGCAGGCCATGTGGGCGCCCGCGCGCACCGACTGGGACGCACATGCCGAGTTCGTGCCGGCCAGCGATGCCGACGGGCGCGGCCGCTGGCACGAGCTCAAGCATGTCCCCGCAACGTGGGAATTGTCGCGCGGGCCGACGCGTTTTCACGCCAGCCTGACCCCCTTCCGGCACCTTGCCTTCTTCCCCGACATGGCCCCGCAATGGGACTTTGCCCGCGAGCGGCTCGGCGCGGGCAAGAGCGCGATGAACCTGTTCGGCTATACCGGCGTCGGCACGCTTCAGATGAGCGAGACCGGGGCCGACCTCGTCCATGTCGATGCAAGCAAGAAGTCGGTCGACGGCGCGCGCGAAAATGCCGCTTTGTCGGGGATGGAAAACAATCCCATCCGCTGGCTGGTCGAGGATGCGGGCAAGTTTGCCGCGCGCGAAGTGCGCCGCGAGCGCCGCTATGACGGCATCATGCTCGACCCGCCCAAATTCGGGCGCGGCCCCAAGGGCGAGCGTTGGGAAATCGAGACTGGATTGGCGCCGTTGCTCAACGATTGCGTCAGCCTGCTCGACGCCGATAGTCGCTTCCTCATCCTCACCGTCTATGCCGTGCGCATGAGCGCGCTGAGCATTGGCGAACTGCTGCGACAGCAGGCCGCACACCTGCCGGGCAAGGTGGAAGTCGGCGAGATGGGCGTGCGCGAGGAAGCGCGCGGGCTGGTCCTGCCCACCGCCATCTTCGCGCGCTACGTGAACGACTAGCTGCGCTGGCGCAAAGCTGCGCCCGCAACGAACGGGCTTCCCACCGTCAGCAACAACGAGACCGCGCCCAAGAGTGGAAAGGCGCCGGCCTGTCCTTGCGCCGCGCCGACGCCGAAGACGAGCACGGGGATGCCGAGCGGCAGGAGCAGGATGCCCGCCAGCGATCCGGCGCGCTCCAGTCCGGCGACGAGCCCTGCGACCGCGATGCCAAGCCCTGCCAAGGCGGGCGTCCCGACCAATAGGGAGAGGGCCAGTGCGGGGATCTGCGTTTCGGTAAGGCCCATCAGGGCGGCGGCCGGGAGCAACGCGACCAGCAACAGCGGCCCGAAGCCAAGCCAGTGTCCGATCAGCTTGGTGAGCGCGATCCATTCGGTCGAGATGCCGCGCAGGCGCAGCTGGTCGATGCTGCCATCTTCCATGTCGGGCGCGATCAGGCGGTCGAGCGGGAGCAAGGCCGCAAGCAGGGCAGCGACCCAGATCATACCCGGGCCGACGGCGCCCAGCAGCGCCGCATCGGGGCCGGTCGCGAACGGCACCAAGGTCGCGACGAGCAGGAAGAAGATGACCGGCAGCCAAATGCCGCCCGCCAGCGCGCGGCGCACTTCGCGAGCAATGAGCGCGCCGGTCACGAGCCCAGCTCCAATTCCTGCCACGTACCGTTCAATGGCTGGTGGCTGGCGGCAAGAACCGCACCGCCCGCCTGCCGATTCCGCGCAATCGCGGCGTCGAGCAGTTCGCGCGAGGCCGTATCGAGACCGTCGGCCGGTTCGTCGAGCAACAAGAGGCGCGCGCCGCTGGCAATCGCCCGCGCGAGGCCGGCGCGGCGGCGCTGTCCCGTCGACAAATAACGCACCGGCACTTCGGCCAGCTCGGTAAGGCCCATCGCCTTCAACGCCGTATCGACAATGTCCGAATTGTCGAGCTTCGCCCAAAAGGACAACGCATCGCGCAAAGACCGGTCGCGCTCCAGTCCGATCCGCTCGTCGGCCAGCGCCAGCCGCACCGCCTCGACCCGGCCGGAGATAGGTTCGAGCAATCCTGACGCGACCAGCAGCAGCGAGGATTTGCCGGTGCCGTTGGGGCCCGTCAGCCGCAGCGCATCGCCGGGCCCGAGCGCGAAGCTCACATCCTCGAACAAGGTCCGCCCGCCGCGCGCGCAGGTCACGCCCTCGAAGGTCAGGAGCGCGCTCATGCCTCGTCCTCGAGCGCATGCATGTCCGCGTCCGACAGGCCGAAATGATGACCGATTTCGTGCACCAGCACGTGGTGAATGAGATGCTCCAGCGTCTCGTCGCCCCGCTCGCACCATTCGAGCAGGATCGGCAGGCGAAACAGGCGGATGCGGTCGGGCAAGGTGCCGGAATGCTCGACACTGCGCTCGCTCATCGGGATGCCTTCATAGACGCCGGTCAGCTCGTACGGCTCCTCGATACTCATTTCGCGCAGCAGCTCGGGCTCGGCAAAATCCTGCACCTGGAAGACAATGTCGCCGAGATGTTCCGTAAATTGGGCAGGCAGCCGCGCATAGGCCGTCTCGGCAATCTTCTCCATCTCCTCCGCAGAGGGGGCAGTGCCGAAGCGACGATCCATCGCCTTCGCTTAGGCGAGGGAGATGCGCCGGGGCAAGCCACGGCTTGCACGCGCGCGCCCTTCCCGCTAGGCGCACGCACTGGCGCGGAGCGGTGGCCGAGTGGTCGAAGGCGCACGCCTGGAAAGTGTGTATAGGGTAACCCCCTATCGTGGGTTCGAATCCCACCCGCTCCGCCATTTACGAGGCCGTCCTGCCCAAGGCGTTTTTTTGGATGCTGGTGCCGGCCATCCGGACACTCCCGAAAATCTAGAAGATGCGGTTTATCTGCACCGCATAATCGCAATTCCTCTGCTCGAAATAGTCGATCGAGGAACTGACGAGATCGCACGAGATCGTGAGGCCCGGGACGAACGAGCCGACCCGCAAGCGCTCCGAACTGATCGCAGCCGCAACCGATGCGCCCGCTTCCTCCCTGCGCTCGAGCCAGAACGGGTCGATCTCGTCGAACCGGGTCAGCCGGCCACGCAATGACAATTCCAAGCTGACCTCTTCGAACCTCCACTGAGCCGAGGCCCTCAGGCCGATCGAGGTGAAACTCTGCTCGGCAAAGCCGGCCTCTCGTCGCTGGAATATGGGGCCCACCGCAAATCGTTGGGTGGGCGTCGGCGTGAAAAGATAGGGGAGCGACGCCTCGACTTGCACGCCTGACAGGCTCGACCCTGCATCGGAAAAGAAATAGCCGACCGTCAAAGCGGGTTGCAGTGCGGCCCTGGGGCCCAACGTCTCCGTATACGCTACCCGGGTGAAGGGCAGCGTGAAGGACTGAAACTTCTGGTCCAAGCGCGCAGCGCCGACCGTCGCCGAGACCCGTGGCCCCAATCTGTGCTGCACGCCGACATTGCCAGTGAACCTGTCAGCCAGGTCGCCGCGCAATTCTCGATAGGAGGCGGATACGGCCACCGAGGTGTCATCCGCGATCTGACGGTCATACTGCCCGCCAAGCGTGATGCCCCAGATGTCGCGATACTCGTCGTCCGGCTCGAAGGTGAGTTCGATGCCGCCGAAATCGAAGGAGTAGGTGTCGGGTTGGCGCAAGGGGTTGCCGAAACGGGCGATCGACGCCTGCAGCTTCAGTCGCCCGCGCTGCCTGTCGATCCGGTCGATGAAGACGAGAATCGACGATTTGACGGCAGCCGGCGGGTCATCGTCATAAGCCTCGACGAAGAGCTGCCGCGCCTCCCCAAGCCGCCCGGACAGCATGAGGGCGCGGGCCAGCTCCAATCGGATGCGCGGGGTCGGTGATCGCGCGTAGAGATCGCTCAGGACATCGACCGCTTCTTCCGGTCGGCCCTCGGCAATCAACTGTAGTCCGATCAGAAACTGACGTTGGTTCTCGGTTTCGCTGTGACCTGGTTGTGGCGCTTCCAGATGGGTCGGCGATATATCGACCGGAGCATCGATCAATTGCCGCCGAAGCCCCCGATATAGGACATGCTGTCATCGGGATTTGTCAGGAAGAACGTCCCGCCAATCTCGTTGGCATCCGGCCCGAAAAACTGTCCCGAAGCTTCGCCTGACAGGTTGAGCGTGGGCGACGTGCTGAAAATGCCGGTGATCGTGTTACCGCCGCCGCCATAGGTCAGCGTGCCCGTGAAATCCAACAAGGCCGCGTCGTTCGGCGTCAACGAACCAACGGCATTCGACAATTGCGAATTGACGGCTTCCACTTCGATCGTCCGGTTCTCGAAATTGGTCGAGAAGCTAGCATCGGCGACGACTTCGGCCGCATTTTCACCGTCTTGCGTGAGGATGCCGGCAACATAGCCGGTAAACACGACCGAGCCAGTCGGGGGGATGCGGGTGCCGTCCGTTGCCGCTCCGACCGATAGGGCGCCGAGATTGCCGCTCCCGGTCCCGAGACCCGTCGCCCAGACACCGAAGGTCTGATAATTGAAATTGCTGAAATAGGGATCGGCATAGATAGCCATGCTCCGCATGTCCGAGGATTGCAGCGTGATGGCCCCGGGATAGCCCAACGAACCCAAATTGGATGCTACCCCGGCATCGCCTTCGTCGAACGATACATCGGATTGCCGACCGTCGATCGAAAGACTTGAAAGGTCCTGATTATTGTCGATCGTGATCCTAGCGATCGCGCTGCCCCGAGTGACCCCCGACACCGAATTGAATACCAGATTGTCACCGCTGCCACTGGAGGTGAAAGCAGCTTCAGTGGACCGACCGTTGATGCGGGTCGTGTTGTTTGCAACCACGCTATCGAAATTGGCGAAGACGGCCTGTGGAGGCGGCGGCGGACTGGTCACGATGCCCGAACCGCCCGAAGTCGATCCGCCGCCACAAGCTGTAAGCAGCAAACCGATCGGCAATACTGCCAGAAGGCTCTTCGTTGGCTTGCAGCTCTCAGGAAAACGACTTCTCATTTCTCAGACCCTTCAGGAGATGAAGTGTAACAATGTAACAAGCCGCGCTTGGCCTGAGTCATTCTGAACACGCGGCGATGCTTTTTGTTGCAATTGCAGAGGATTGGCTCCCGTCAGCATGCGTCAGATCGCGCGAATGACTGCACCGGCTTCCTTATCTACGCCTTGCGAAATGACCCCGGTGTCTGCCCGGCCCAGCGCTTGAAGGCGCGGGTGAAAGCGCTTTGTTCGGAGAAGCCGGTGAGGAAAGCGATTTCGGCAAGGCCGTAATCGGTCTCGCAGAGCAATTGCTTGGCGAGACCCTGCCGCGCCGCGTCGACCAGGCCTTGGAAACTGAATCCCTCGTCCGACAAACGCCTTTGCAGCGTTCGTGCGCTCATGCCCATGTCCGAAGCGATGGATGAGACCGTCGGCACGCCTTCGCTCAAGGCGTTTGCGACCAGCGTCTTCACCTGACCGTCGAGGGTTTGCCGCTCCTCGATGCTCGCCAGTTCCTGTTCGAGATGGCGGTCGAAGAAACCCGCAATGGTGGCATCGCCCAACAGGTTGGGCGCGGTCAGCGTGTCTTCGCTCACCAGCACGGCATCGCGCTGCTCCCCGAAGTGCACGGGGCAGCCGAAGTGCGCTTCGTAGGCTGCAACGTCGCCGCGCGGCGCGTGCATGAAATGGATGGCCTTGGCGCGGAATGGTTCGGCGCTGACCTGCGCGCACATGACCCGTACGGCCGCGATGCTCGCTTCGTTGGAGAGCAGCATGCCGCGGCTGCCGTCACCTTCTTTATGGAGCGTGAGGAAAGCGCCATCTTCGACCCGCTCCAGTTCGAAGACTTCGACGCTGGAGAGGACGCGGCCATAGCGTTCCGCGCGGCTGAACGAGCCGCGCAGGTCGGGCGCCGACTTCCAGGCGAGCCCGAAGGCGCCATATTCGTCGGCCCGCATCGAACCGCCGATCCGCCACGGCAGCGCCAGCCCTTCTGGGTCGCGCTCCTCCAGCCGGGCGAAGAAACGGTAATAGTCTTCCGACGACACCATCCGCGCCGGATCGATCGGACCATCGGGATCGAGCCCCAGATCCTCGACCAGGTCGCGCGTCTCGACGCCCTCGCTCGCCTGCGAGACGACCTTGTAGACATAGAGTGACGTGATCTGCCCCATGACGGGGATTGAGCCTAATCGGCGCCCTATGGCTTGAACAGGCAGCGGCCGCGTGAATTGTCGTCATCGGTCAAAAGCTTGGCACGAGCGGGCAAGAATGATCGCGGTCCCTCGGCCTATCCCGGATGATGCAACGCCAACGGGAGACATGACATGACCAATAACGACACCATCCTCGTCCTCGGCGGCACCGGAAAGACCGGTCGCCGCATCGTGGAGCGCCTCGAAGCGAAAGGACATGACGTCCGCGCCGCCTCGCGCTCCTCGACCCCGGCTTTCGACTGGAATGAAGAAGCCGGATGGGATGCCGCAATGCACGGCGCCGCCGCCATCTACATCAGCTACACTCCCGACCTCGCCATGCCGGGCGCGACCGATGCCATCGCTGCGTTGGTCGAGAAGGCCAAGGCCAATGGCGTGAAGCGCCTCGTCATCCTGTCGGGTCGCGGCGAGGAAGAGGCACAGGCCTGCGAACGGATCGTCCAGCAAAGCGGGCTCGAATGTACCGTGGTGCGAGCCAGCTGGTTCGCGCAGAATTTCTCCGAAGGCGCGTTCATCGACATGGTCCATGCCGGTGCCATCACCCTTCCCGCCGGCGACACGCCCGAGCCCTTTATAGACGCCGACGACATTGCCGACGTGGCGGTCGCCGCCTTGTCCGAGGACGGCCACCATGGCGAAGTCTATGAAGTGACCGGCCCGCGCCTCATGACCATGGCCGAAGTGGCCGCCGACCTCAGCGCCGCGACGGGTCGACAGATCGACTTTGTCGACGTCCCGCACGATGCCTTCATGGACGAGATCAAGCGTTCGGGTGCGCCGGACGATATCGTCTGGATCCTCGATTATCTGCTCTCGACCGTGCTCGACGGGCGCAACGCCTATCTTGCCGACGGGGTCGAACGGGCGCTCGGTCGGCGCCCCAGGGACTTTGCCGACTATGCGCGCGAAACTGCCGCGACCGGCATCTGGAATGTGGAGGAAGCGGCCGCTTGAGGCCGCTTCCCAAGGGGAGAATCATCATGGATATGTTCACCACCGCCCTCACTTGGTTCGCCGCGATATCATCGGGCATCATGGCCGGAGTCTATCTCACCTTTTCGGTTTTTGTGATGCGCTCGCTCGACGCGATGGCAGGCACGACCGGTATGGCGGCGATGCAGTCGATCAACCGCATCATCCTCAAATCCGCCTTCATGCCGCTCTTTTTCCTGAGCAGCCTTGCCAGCCTCGTCCTTGCCATCGGCACGGCGCTCGACTTGGCGGATGCCGGGGCGATCTACCTGCTGGCAGGCGGCGCGATCTATGTGCTGGGCATGTTCGGCGTGACGGCGGCGGGCAATGTGCCACTCAACGACCGGCTGGAAGCGACCGATTCCGACGGCTCGGGAGCAGCGGCCATGTGGTCGCTCTACATGCGCCGCTGGACTGTCTGGAACCATGTACGCTCAATTGCCTGCACCACCAGTGCGGTCCTGTTCACGCTGGCCCTGATCGCACGGGCCTAACCGACCCCGAAGCGCGCGTCACGCTTGCCAGGCGCGCGCCGCGGGTCCATCCCTCCATCATGCTGATCGACCTTCTTATCGCATCCGGCGTCACCGACCTGCTCGAACGCACTGCGTCCACGCCGCGCGTCCAGGCGATCCTCCAGGCAAGCCTCGCCCCCGTCTTCATGCTCGCCGGCATCGGGGCCTTCCTCAACGTCATGAACCTGCGACTGACTTGGCTAGGCGAGCGCATCGATATCATAGAGACGGCGATCGACGAAGGGCGCAGCCCGCGCAGCGAGGATAGGCTCGCCTTGCTCCAGCGCCGCCAGCGCTTCGCCCATCATGCGGTCAACCTGTCCACCGCCGCCGCGCTGACCATCTGCATCGTCGTGGCGCTTCTGTTCGTGAGCGCCTTCGTCCGCACGCCGCTTGGTACGCTGGTGGCGATTGCATGGATCGGTGCGATGACGTTGATCTTCGCGGCGCTCACCTTCTTCCTGCGCGAAACGTCGCTGGCGACGCGCAGCCTCGCGGATTCCCGCGACCTGTCGAAGAAGATCGAAGAGCAGTCCGGCGATAGCTAGACGCCCGCTAGTTCCTTCAAGGCAGCGACAAACGCGTCCGGCACATCTTCCTGGCAGAAGTGCCCGCCACCCTCGACAATACGATGCGGCTGGCCTTTCGCGCCCGGCACCATCTTCTGGAAATAGGCCTCGCCGCCCTTGGTGATCGGATCCTGATCGGTGAAGAGTGTCAGGAAAGGCTTGTCGAAGCGCGCCAGCCCAGCCCAAGCCGCCACATTGGCAATGCCGCCCGGATCGTCTTCGCTCGTCGGGACTAACGTCGGGAACATGCGCGCGGCGGCCTTGCTCGGTTCGTCGGGAAAGGGTGCATCGTAGGCAGCAACTTCTGACTCGCTTAGTTCGCGCACCGTCGCGCGCTGGAGCAGCGGGCCGATACGGAAATCGGGGCTCGATTTGGCGAATTGCTGCCAGGCGAGGAAGGCGTCGGGCGGGGTGCCCTTGCCCGTGGGCAACATCGTGTTCGAGGCGACGACGAAGGCGAAGCGGTCCGGGTTCAAGCCGACGGCGCGCAATCCCAACAGGCCGCCCCAATCCTGGCAGAAGAGGCCGACATCCTTCAACTCGAGCGCATCGAGGACTTGGACCAGCCAATCATAATGCGCCGCATAGCTGAAGAGCGCCTTGTCGGTGGGCTTGTCGGACTTGCCGAAGCCAATGAGGTCGGGCGCAACGACGCGGCAGCCGGCCTCGGCCAGCGGCGGGATCATGAAGCGATAAAGGAAGGACCAACTCGGCTCGCCATGCAGCAGCAGAATAACCGGCCCGTCGCGCGGCCCTTCGTCCACATAGTGCATCCGTGCTGTCTCGCCATTGCCGAGGTCGACCTCCTGCCAGTGTTCGGCAAAGGGATAATCGGGAATGTAGGCAAAGCGGGCGGGATCGTGGGGCTGGATGGCGGGCATGAAGGGGCTCCTCTCGTCCGCATCGGGCCGCAGGCACGGCCTTTAGTCAACGCTTTTCACCGCGTCCCCGCTCGGCTAGTCCATGAAAACGCCCATGAACCGCCATTTCACCCCGACCATGGCCGACTGGAAGCCGGATAGCTGGCGCGCCTTTCCCGCGCGTCAATTGCCGAGCTATGCCGACGCGGCGGCTCTCGCCGATGTCGAGGCGCGACTGGCGAGCGCGCGGCCGGTGGTGAAGATCCACGGTATCGAAGCGCTGGCTCGCGATCTGGGGGGCGTTGCCAAGGGCAACAACTTCCTCCTGCAGGGCGGCGATTGCGCTGAAAATTTCGACGATGCCGTCGCCGACCGTGTCTCGCGGCTCGCCGGCCTATTCGACGACATGGCGGCAATGATCGAGGATAGCGACGGGCGCGATGTTGTTCGTGTTGCGCGGATCGCCGGACAGTTCGCCAAGCCCCGCTCGGCACCGACTGAAACGCGCGGCAGCGTCGAATTGCCCGCCTATCGCGGTGACATCATCAACGGGCAGGGATTTTCCGCAGCGACGCGCGCGCATGATCCGCAGCGCATGATCCGCGCTCATGTCCAGTCGGTCGGGACAGCGGCGACGCTCAAGGCCGCGCGCGACGGGTTGGCGCCGATCTACACCAGTCACGAAGCCTTACTTCTACCGTACGAAGAGGCGCTGACCCGGAAAGGCGAAGACGGACGCTGGTGGGCGACGTCGGGGCACCTCCTTTGGCTCGGCGACCGCACGCGCCAGCTCGACGGCGCGCATGTCGCCTATCTGTCGGGCATCGCCAATCCGGTCGGCATCAAATGCGGGCCGTCGATTGAGACAGACGAAATGACCGCGTTGATCGATCGGCTTGATCCCGAGGCGCGAGCCGGCAAGCTCGTCTTGATCGTTCGGCTGGGTGCCGACCAGATCGAGGCCTACTTGCCGCGTCTGCTGAAAGCCGCGCGGGGGCGCGACCTCGTCTGGATCGTCGATCCGATGCACGGCAACACCGAAAAGGTCGGGACCCGCAAGCTGCGCCGCTACGATGCGGTGCTGGCCGAAGCGCGCGCCTTCTTCCGCATCCTGCGCGAGCATGGTCTCGTGCCGGGCGGCGTGCATCTCGAGATGAGCCCAGATCCCGTTACCGAGTGCCTCGGCGGCGGCGGCCCTGCAGAGGTTGCCGACCTCGACCGTGCCTATCGCACCGCCTGCGACCCGCGTCTCAATGGCGACCAGGCGCTCCGTTTTACCAAGGATTTGATGGCCACTTCATGACCCCGCTCATCGCCCATCCCAGCCCCAAGTTTGGCGGCGAAACCGACCTACCCGGCGACAAGTCGATCAGCCATCGCGCGCTGATCTTCTCGGCGCTTGCGGAGGGCACGAGCAAGGTGACCGGCCTGCTCGTCTCCGACGATGTCCGCGCCACCGAGGAAGCAGTTAAGGCCTTCGGCGCCCATATCGAGCGCGATACCGAGGGCCTGCTGATTACCGGTCGCGACTGGGAAAGTCCGTCCGATCCGATCGACTGCGGCAATAGCGGTACGTCGGCACGATTGCTGATGGGCGCGGCCGCGGGATTCGAAGGTCTCAGCGCGCGCTTCATTGGAGATGAAAGCCTTTCGAGCCGGCCGATGGGACGCGTGATGACGCCGCTCCGCCGGATGGGCGCGGTCTTCACCGGCGACGACACGCTGCCGATCGACCTGGTCGGTGCCAAGCTGGGCGGCATCGATTATGCGAGCCCGGTGGCGAGCGCGCAGGTCAAGTCCGCCATCCTGCTGGCGGGTCTACAGACCGACGCGCCGGTGCGCGTGGTCGAGCCGCATCTCAGCCGCGATCATACCGAGGTCATGCTCGCCCAATTCGGCGTCGACGGCGCCATGGACGAGGTCGAAAATGGCATCGCCATCTCGCTAGGCGACAATCGCAAGCTTTCCGCGACGCGCATCGACGTGCCGGGCGATCCGTCCTCGGCCGCCTTTGCCTGGGCGGCGGGTGCGATGATCCCCGGCGCTTCGGTCACGACCCGCCGCGTCTGCGTCAACGCGACCCGGACCGGCTTCGTAGAAATGCTCGAACGGATGGGTGCCAAGGTGACGTTGTCCAACCAGACCGTCCTGTCGGGAGAACCGGTGGCGGACGTCACGGTCGCGCATGACCGCTTGGAGCCTATTTCGCTTAGCGCGGAGGAAGTCCCCGCGCTGATCGACGAAATCCCCATCCTCGCCTGTGTTGCGGCGATGGCCGATGGCGAGAGCGTGTTCGAGGGCATTGCCGAATTGAAGGTCAAGGAAAGCGACCGCATCGGCGCGACCGCGGCCGGCCTCATCGCGAACGGTGTCACGGCGGCGCCCGGCGAAGACAGCCTGCGCATCTTCGGCAAGGGCAAGGTCGCAGGCGGGCGGATCATCTCGACCCGCCATGACCATCGCATCGCCATGGCGTTCCTGACGCTGGGCCTTGCGGCAGAATCCGCGATCACGGTCGACAATGCCGACCCGATCGCGACCAGCTTTCCCGATTTCACCGCGATCATGCGCGGACTTGGCGGAGTGATTACGGCACGATGAGCATCAACAGTTTCGGCCATCTCCTTCGACTGTCGACCTGGGGCGAAAGCCACGGTCCGGCGATCGGCTGCATGATCGACGGGTGCCCCCCGGGGATCGAAATCGACGAAGCGGCCATCCAGCAATATCTCGACCTGAGACGCCCCGGCACCGGCAAGAATGTGTCGCCGCGCCAGGAACCCGACCAGATCAAGATCCTGTCCGGCGTCTATGAAGGCAAAACGACGGGCACCGCGATCGGGATGATGATCGAGAATGTGGATGCGCGTTCGAAGGATTATCCCGCCGACGCGCCCTATCGCCCCGGCCATGCCGATTATGGCTATGACGAGAAATACGGCTTTCGTGATCCGCGCGGCGGCGGGCGCGCGTCAGCGCGCGAAACGGCCATGCGCGTGGCCGGCGGCGCAGTCGCGCGGCTGATCATCCCTGAAGTGGAGATCGAAGCGCGCGTCCTTGCCATCGGTGGCGAGCAAGATGAAACCAAATGGGAATCATTGCTCGATAGCTTACGAACCGAAGGGGATAGTGTTGGCGCGCTTGTCGAATGCGTTGCGCGCGGCGTCCCTGCCGGTTGGGGCGCGCCGGTCTATGCCAAGCTCGATGCCATGCTGGCCTCGGCAATGATGTCCATCCCGGCCGTGAAGGGCGTGGAGATTGGCGAGGGCATGGCGGCGGCTGCACTAAAAGGCAGCGAGAATGCCGATCCGATGCGCGCGGGCGCGGATGCCCCGCACTTCGAGGCCAATCATGCCGGCGGTATTTCGGGCGGGATCTCGACCGGGCAGGACATCGTCGTGCGCGTCGCCTTCAAACCGACCAGCTCGATCCGCAAACCGGTGCACAGCATCCGCAAGGATGGCAGCGAGGCCGATGTCGTCACCAAAGGCCGCCACGACCCCTGCGTCGGGATCCGCGGCGCCCCAGTGACCGAAGCGATGATGGCGCTAGTGCTGGCCGACCAGTATCTGCTCCACCGCGCCCAGTGCGGCTGAGCGAACTGTAGCGAAGCTAGATTTCGGCGGTTGCCGGGCTGATGACGTTGCGCACTTCGGCTATGCTGTTGGCCGGGAAACCCGATTGCTCGGCATGGTCCCGAATCTGCGCGGCATCGTCGGCATTGTAGATGCAGTAAATCTTGTCGCCGGTGACATAGCTATGCACCCATTCCAGCCCGTCGATGCGGTCTACGACCGAACAGCTTTTCTGCGAGGCACCCTTGAGGTCGTCGGGGCCGAGATTCCCGGCTCCGGGCATTTCACGCTCGATCACGAATTGCGGCATGGCACGTCTCCCTCTGGTTGACGGCCTTCGGTCATACCAGAAAGCTCAGCCTTTGTCGGCGTCCCGCGCGGCAATGGCCCGCTGCGCCATCGGCATCGCCAGCATGGTGCTGAGCACTGCCGCCAAGAGGAGCGCGGTGAAGGCGGTCGGGCTGATGACACCGCGGTCGAGCATGATGTTGGCGAAGATGATCATGATGAGCGCCTTGGTCTGGAGGAGCCAGCCGATGAGGCGCGCCTCGCCCTTGGCCCAGCCGAGGATGCGCGCGGCCAGCAGGACACCGAAGCGCTTCCCGACCACGATGGCAGCGAGCAAGGCGAGCGCGACGCCGATAACGTCCATCCCGCCCATCTCCCAGCGCGTGCGCAGCCCCGTCGACAGGAAGAAAACGGGCATCAGAAGCGTCAGGATACGGTCGCGCCACTCGTCGATGACGGGGATGCCGAACCAGTCGGAATCGAGCACCGAGCCGGCAAGGAAGGCGCCGACCATATAATGCAGTCCGGCCCAGTCGGCGCCGAGAGCGACGACGAGAAGCCACATGAGGGCGAGCGGAATGCGGTCGCGTTCGTTCGCACGGGCGAACAGGCGGCGCGCAGCGATCGTGGCGAGCGCGAAGAGGGTCGCGAACTCCGCTTGCCGCCCGAGCATTTCGGCATCGACGAGAATGACCGCGAGCAGCGCCCAGACGATCAGGTCATCGAGGCTGGCATAGCGAAGGATGCGCTGGCCCAGCGGGCTGCGCAGGATACCGAGCCGCTCGAGGAAGAGCAGCAGGATCGGCAAGGCGGTAACCGCACAGGCAAGCCCGACGCCGAGCAGGAATTGCCACCGCGCCGCGCCCACACCCATCCACACGGAATCGCGCATGACGAGCGCGGCAGTCGCGGCGCCGATCAGCAGCGGGACGATGAGCGCGAGCCCCGCCGTAGTCGCAGTGTCGCGCCGATTAGCCCAGGCATCGGGCAGGTCGAGCTCCAGCCCCGCGACGAACACGAACAACATCACCGCCCATGACGCGATTCCGCCCAGCGCGCCCAGTACGCCGGGGGTGAAGAGCGCCCCATGGGCGTCGGGAAAGACGGCGCCGAGCACCGCCGGACCGGCAAGCACGCCGCCGACGATCTGGACGACGACGAGCGGGAGCCACGAGCGCTGGCCGGCCGCGCGCCAGAGCAGCCAGGGTAAGGTGTAGATGGCGAGCATCGCCAGCAGGAAGGCCGTCGGCTCACTCATCGGTCAGTGGCATTTGAACCTGTCGAAGGGTTCGAGGCAGGATTTGCACTGCCATTGCGCCTTACATGGCGTAGAACCAAATCGGCTAATTTCCTTAGTATCACGCGAACCGCAATTTGGGCATTCGGCGGTTTCATCGCGCGTTGGTGGCGCGATTCCATAGGCCTTGAGCTTGGCGTGGCCCTCTTCGGAAATCCAGTCGGTCGACCAGGGCGGGCTCAGCCGGTTCTCGATTCCCACGTCGCGATAGCCATTGGCGTCGAGCGCCTCGCGGACCGATTGTTCGATGGCGACGGTGGCCGGGCAGCCCGAATAGGTTGGCGTGATGATGACGCGCACGCCATCCTCGTCCGCCTCGATGCCGCGGACGATCCCGAGATCGACGACCGAGATAACTGGGATTTCCGGGTCCGGCACGCCGGCCAGCACCTCCATCAATCCCTGCTCGTCGATCATCGTCGTCATGTTCAGACCCGTTCGATCCCCAATGCGATACCCTGTCCGACGCCGATGCACATTGTTGCGAGCGCGCGCTTGCCCTTGGTCGCGGCGAGCTCTTCGGTTGCGGTCAAGGCGAGACGCGTGCCGCTCATGCCGAGCGGGTGGCCCAGGGCGATCGCGCCGCCATTGGGGTTTACGTGCGGCGCGTCATCGGCAAGCCCCAATTCGCGCATGACCGCCAGGCCCTGCGCCGCGAAAGCTTCGTTTAATTCGACCACGTCGAAATCGTCGATGTGCAGCCCCAGACGCTCCATCAGCTTGGCGCTGGCGGGCGCGGGACCGATCCCCATGATGCGCGGCGGGACACCGGCAACCGCGCCGCCGAGGATGCGCGCACGCGGCGTCAGGCCGTGGCGTTTTACAGCGTCTTCCGAAGCGATAACGAGGGCCGCGGCACCGTCATTGACCCCGCTGGCATTGCCCGCCGTCACGGTCCCGTCTTCCTTCACGATGGGACGAAGGCCCGCGAGCACGTCGAGGCTCGACAGGCGCGGATGCTCGTCCGCCTCGACCAGTACAGGATCGCCCTTGCGCTGCGGGATCGACACCGGCGTGATTTCTGCGGCGAGACGTCCATTCTCCTGCGCGCGGGCGGCGCGGACCTGGCTTTCATGCGCGAACTTGTCCTGGTCCTCGCGGCTCACCCCATATTGCTCGGCGACATTCTCGGCCGTCTCAGGCATCGAGTCGATCCCGAACTCGGCCTGCAGAATGCGGTTCACGAAGCGCCAGCCGATGGTCGTGTCATAGACCGCATTGCCGCGCGAAAAAGCGGTTTCCGCCTTGGGCATGACGAAGGGCGCGCGGCTCATCGATTCGACACCGCCGGCGATGATGAGGTCCGCCTCACCTGCTTTGATGGCGCGGCCCGCCATGGCGACGCAGTCGAGACCCGATCCGCACAGGCGGTTGACCGTCGTCCCGGGCGCCGTCTCGCCCAGCCCGGCGAGCAAGGCGGCCATGCGCGCGACATTGCGATTATCCTCGCCGGCCTGGTTGGCGCATCCCATGATGATGTCGTCGATGAGCGCCCAGTCCACGCCCTCGTTGCGTTCCTTCAATGTGCGCAGCGGGATGGCGGCAAGATCGTCTGCGCGCACGCGGGCGAGCGCCCCGCCATATTTCCCGATGGGTGTCCGGACGGCATCACAGATAAAGGCGTCGCGCATCACTTTCTCCTTGGCTTGCCCGCGTCCTGACGGGCAAAGTGCCGACAATCAAGGAGCATGACATGGAATTTCCGACAAGCTGGACCAAATCGGACGACGGCAAGGCGATCACGCGCCGCTTCGAATTTGCCGATTTTTCCGGAGCCTTCGCCTTCCTGACGCGCGTGGCGATGCTGGCCGAGAAAGCCGACCATCATCCCGAGATCGAGAATGTCTGGAACAAGGTGACGCTGACGCTGACCACCCATGATGCGGGCGGGTTGACGGGCAAGGATGCCGACCTCGCCGCGCAGATCGACGAGCTGGTTGCGTGAGGTCAAACCTTCCTCCCCTTCCCGGTGCAGCCTTCGACGCGGCGATTGCAGGCGGGCTCATCTGGTTCTTTGCTGCCATCGTGTTCGACCGCCCTGATCGAGCGCTGGAGATGGTCGCGATCGGTGCTGGCGCCGTGTTCATTGCCGAGTTCGTCCGGCGTAGCCGGGTGAAGGGATCCTAGGCTCGGCCTGTGGCGCCAGAGGCGCAGTTGGTCGAAAAGCGTGGCATTCCAGCCATTCAGCCTTGCTTCACGCCGACGCTTCGACCATGGTCCCCATCATGTTGACCCGTTCGACCAACCCGATGGCCATTAAAGCCGACCGCCGCGCGCTTGCGTGGACGGTCGTCTATTATGCCTATCGCGGTGCGGTGGAGACAGGTTAGCAACAGTTTAGCAACGAGCCTGAAACCACCGCCCGCCAAGCGAAAGCTTGAGCGGGTTTTTTATTGCCCCAAGAACCCGAGACCTAGGAGCGTCACATGTTGGAGACCAAGATCGAAGCCGCCACCCGCAATCCGGACTGGCAGGCTTATCTCGTGCCCGAAAACTGGTCGCGCTTCATGCCCGTCGACCACGCCACCTGGGATCGCCTGTTCGATCGGCAGGTGAAGCTGCTTCATGACGATGTCGTCAGCATCTTTATCGACGGCCTCAAGAAGCTCGGCATGACCGAGCCGGGTATCCCGCGGCTCGAGCGACTGTCTGACCGGCTCGAACACCTCACCGGCTGGCGGCTCGTTTCGGTCGAAGGCATCGTGCCCGATCCCGAATTCTTCGCGATGCTGCGCGACCGCCGTTTCCCGATCGGCAACTTCATCCGCGACGGCAAGAATCTCGATTATCTGGAAGAGCCCGATTGCTTCCACGATATCTTCGGCCACGTGCCCGTGCTGGCGCACCAGCCGATGGCCGACCTTATGGAAGCGTTGGGCCGGCTGGGCGTCGAAGCCTGCGCCAACGGTCATGGCGATCTCATCAGCCGCCTCTACTGGCATACCGTCGAATTCGGTCTCGCCAAGGAAGACGGGCGCACCAAGATCTGGGGCGCAGGTCTCGCCTCCAGCTTCGGCGAAGCGAAGTTTTCACTCGAGGCCGATGTGCCACGGCCGCGCTTCACTCCGGAGGCGGCATCGCTCACCCCGTATCGTTCGGACCGTTTCCAGCCGCTCTATTTCGTGTCGGACAGCGTCGAGGAAGCGAGCCGCATGCTCAATGAATTGACCGATGCGAAGCTGGCAGTGCTTGGCGCGGGCGAAGCACCCAGCTATGCCCCGCTGGATGGCCAACCTGCATGAATATCGACCCGGCGGTGATCCCCGGACTTTACGCGATGCTCTCGGATGCTTCGCGACCGGGGTCACCGTGGTCACCTGCCGAGATGGCGAGGACGTGCCGCACGGCCTGACGGTCAACAGCTTCACGAGCGTCAGTCTCGACCCGCCGCTGCTGCTCGTCTGCCTCGCCAAGCCGACGACCAGCGCAAAGCCATTGGTCGAGGCCGAGCATTTCGCGATCAACGTCCTGCAGACCGAGCAGCGTCCGGCCTCGATCACCTTCGCGACGCGCGGCAATGACCGCTTCGGCGAGACGCAGTGGGAGGAAGGCGAGCATGGCGCCCCCCTGCTCACCGGCAGCCTCGCCATGTTCGAATGCGACCGCCACGCCGTTCATGATGGCGGTGATCACTGGATCCTGATCGGCGAAGTCAAACGCGCGCGTTTTGAAAAAGGGCCCGATCCCCTCCTCTATTATCAGGGCCGTTATCGTCGGTTGCATTTCGACTAACGTTGTAGTCGGTTCGTCGAAGCCGCTTTGCAGATTGGCGGCCGGCCCACCTACCCCAAGGCTGTCTTGAAGAAGGGGAGGATGTCATGCTTGCACTCGCACTGATCGCCGCGATGGTCACCCAACCGACGCCCGAGGAACGCGCCGCGATGGAAGCGCGCGCCAATCCCGAGGTTATCCGCCAGGCCACGCTGCATCCGCTGTTCGAAGACAATTACATGTGCTCCGAGCATTGGGCGGGACAACTGATGTTTCCCGGCGACGCGCTGGGACAGGATTGCATGATCACCGGCGGGATCGAGGAGCGTGGCTATGCCTCGCCCTATCGCACCGACGGCGCGACCAACGAGGATTGGTATGGTTGGGGCCGCCCGGTGCTGGCGCCGTTGTCCGGGACGGTCCGGCGCATCATGGTCAATGACGTCGTGAACGTGCCCGGCGAGCTCGGCACGCCGCCGGCCAATGCGGTGATGATTGCGGGCGAGGATGGCGTGAACCTCATTGTCGCCCACCTTGGCGAGATCCTCGTGGCCGAAGGCGACATGGTCGACGCCGGACAACAAATCGGGACGGTCGGCAACAATGGCTTTGGTCGCGCGCCGCATATCCAAATCGGGGCCTGGGACGAGGAAAGCGCGCTGCAAATCCGCTGGGACTTGAAGGCCATCGCCGCGCTCTACGAAGAGCCTAGCGAGTAAGCATCCATCCGGCTGCGCAGGCGGCCAGCGACAGCACGACAGACGCCGCGACATAAGCGAGCGCCGTCGCCGCTTCGCCGCGCTGCCACAGGGTCAGCGTGTCGAGGCTGAAGGCGGAAAAGGTAGTGAAACCGCCGAGCAGGCCCGTCACGAAGAACAGGCGCGCCGTCGGTCCGACCCCTTCCAGCGCGCCGATGGCGAGGCCAATCATCAGGCTGCCGACGACATTGACCGCCAGCGTGCCGACCGGGAACCCGCTCCCGAACCAGGCCAGCGTCCATTTGCCGACACCATAGCGCAGCAGGGCGCCCAGCCCTCCGCCGAGGAAGACGGCGAGCGCGTGGCTCAATGCAGTTCGGCCTTCTTGACCGGCTCCCCGCCGCCATGGAGCGGATGATGGCCGAAGATGCGGGTGACGATCTGGACGATGATGAAGCCCCAGATGAAGCCGACGATCGCCGCGCCGATCGTGTTCACGATCCACTCGATCACGCCATTGCCCTGGCCGATGCTCTCGGCGGCATGGTGGACCCAGTCATAGACGAATTCGAAGAAGTGCAGCTCGTGGAATCCATGCAGGATGATCGATCCGCCGACCCACATCATCGCGGCCGTGCCGATGACGCTGAGCGCGGTGAGGAGCTTGGGGACGAAAGCAATGAGCCCGCGGCCGAAGGCTGCGCTGCCCCCCTCGCCTTGCGCCATGTGCAGCCCGATATCGTCGAGCTTCACGATCAGCCCGACCGTCCCGTAGACGAGCAACGTCACCGCGACAGCGACAATCGCCAGCGCGCCAGCCTGCATCCACAGCCCCTCGACCAGGCCCTGCGAAGTCAGCTCGTTGAGCGTGATCGCCATGATTTCGGCCGACAGGATGAAGTCGGTTCGCACCGCTCCGGAAACCTGGCGCGCTTCGAGTTCTTCGGGCGTGTCCGCCTCGGCCAGCGTCTTTTCGGCATGGTGGTCGCCAGTCAGCTTTTCGAGGATCTTCTCGACTGCCTCGAAGGCGAGATAGGAACCGCCGAGCATCAGGATCGGATAGATCAGCCAGGGCGCAAACTCGCTCAGGAGGAGCGCGGCAGGCAGGAGGAAAATGAGCTTGTTGCGCAAGGACCCCTTGGTGATCTTCCAGATGATCGGAAGCTCGCGCTTGGGATCCAAGCCGGTCACGTAACTCGGCGTCACCGCGGCATCGTCGATCACGACACCTGCCGTCTTGGCCCCGGCCCGGCCCGCGGCCGCGGCGACGTCATCGACCGAGGCGGCGGCTGTGCGCGCGATGAGCGCGACGTCGTCGAGCAGAGCTACGAGGCCTGAAGGCATGCTTGTTTCCCCTGTTGGCGGCGCCCTAACGCCGTTCGATCGTCACCATGTCGTCCGATTGCTGCTTTGCCAATGCTTCGGAGGCCTCGGTCGATCCAAGCGCATGCGCGGCAATGAAATCGCGCGTCATCGGCAGCAGCGTTTCGGCAAGGGATTCATCATCGAAGCGGACAAGGTCGTGCGTGCCCTCATTGACGATGACGAGCATCTTGTCGCCAGCCGGCGCACTATCGAACGAGACGCGATGATCGGTCCATTCGGGCACGAAGCCGGGAACCAGGTCTTCGGTTCCGGTGATGAGCAAAAGCGGCTCGTCGAGATCGGCATAAGCGCCGACACCCATCAGCTGCGGCAGTTTTCCAGCGGTCGAGAAAGCGATGATGCCGGCGACGGGCGGACCTTCGAGCGGGGGGACATACATCGTCGTCGCGCCGCCACCCAGGAGCGACATGAAGCTGCCGAAGCTGTGACCGGCGAGGATGACGGGCAAGTCGGCATGCGTTTCGTCGATCATGCCGCGCGTAGCCTGTAGGTCCTGCACACGGGCAATGAAGCCCGATTGCATATCATAATCGGCGCGATCCGGATGGACATGGCTGTCGACGGCCATCGGCGCATAGACGAGATAGCCCGCATCAGCCCAATAGCTGGCGAGCAGCTCGTACGAGGCCGGGTCGGCGCCATGGCCGTGCCCGAACAGGATCACGGCCTCGGCCTCGTCTCCTGGCTCCCACACCAGAATCTCGACCGCGCGTCCTTCGACGTCCAGTTCGGCAATGCGATCGGGCTCGGCATGCGCGATGCCGGCGGTGGACAGGGAAAGCGCCAAAGCAAGCGCGGTGATGAGGATACGCATAGGATACTCCGGTGAACCGATATTTCTTAAAGTTCGGGCTGATAGCGCGTCAGTTTGTCTTGCCAAGCCCCCGTCCGATGCCGCAGGACGCGCCCCATGCTTTCGATCGATTTCATCCGCGAGAATCCGGACGCCGTCCGCAAGGCCATTGCCGACAAGAATGTCGAACTGGACCTCGACCGCCTCATTGCCTTGGCCGACGAGATCAAGTCGGCGCGGCAGGAGATCGACGCGCTGCGCACCGAGCGCAACCGCATCTCCGACATGTTTAAGGACGCCTCGAACGAGGAGAAGCCCGAGCTTGGCAAACGCGCCAAGGAAGCCGGCAAGAAAGCGGGCGAACTCGAAAAGGGCCTGTCGGACCAGACCGACGAATATAAGGCGCTGATGCTCCAGCTGCCCAATATCCCTTATGGCGGCGCGCCAGTGGGACCGGACGAGAGCGCCAACGAGGTGATCCGCACCGAAGGCACGCCGCCCAGCTTCGACTTCGAACCGCTCGACCATGTCGCGCTGATGGAAAAGAATGGCTGGGCCGACCTGTCGCGCATCACACAGGTCTCGGGCAGCCGCACTTACTGCCTCAAGGGGCGCCTGGCCTTGCTCGAACAGAAGCTGATGGCATGGGCGCTCGAGGAAATCATGGGCAACGGGTTCGACCCGATCACCGTGCCCGCCATCGCCCGCGAGGATGCCTTTATCCGCCAGGGCCAGTTCCCCGGCCACCGCGAGGAAACCTACGAGCTCGAGAAGGACGACCTGTTTCTCGCCGGCACTGCCGAGGTTGCGCTCACCGGCCTGCATTCGGGCGAAATTCTTGAGTCCGATCAGCTGCCGGTTCTTTATGCCGGCTACAGCCCCTGCTTCCGCCGCGAAGCGGGTAGCGCGGGTCGCGACGTGCGCGGGCTGCTGCGCGTCCACCAGTTCGTGAAGGTGGAACAGTACGTAATCTGCGAAGCCGACGAGGCGGTCAGCGCCAAGTGGCATGCCCGCTTATTGGGCGCCGCGGAGAAGCTGCTGCAGGCGATGGAAATTCCCTATCAGGTCATCGAAACCTCGACTGGCGACATGGGCCTCGGCAAATATCGCATGAACGATATTGAAAGCTGGGTCCCGAGCCTCGGCAAGTATCGCGAAACGCACAGCTGTTCGACGCTGCATGACTGGCAGGCACGCCGCGCCAACCTTCGCTACCGCAATGCCGAGGGTAAGGTCGTGTTCGCGCACACGCTGAACAATACCGCGCTGGCCAGCCCGCGCATCCTCGTCCCGATCCTCGAAAACCACCAGACTGCCGACGGCCGCGTGAAATTGCCCAAGGCGCTTCATGAGTTGATGGGCGGCGATGAGTATCTCTGAGGACGGACGTTCCGCACTCAAGGAAGGCGAAGGCGAGGAAATTCCGAGCCTGCTGGCGCGCCTGCGCGATGTCTCGGGCCACCTCATCCGCATGGGTCGCCATATCGGCCATCTGGGTCCGCGCGGCCCCGAAGAAGGCCCGCCTGCGCTCGTCATTCCCGGTTTCCTGGCCAGCGACCGCACGACGCTGGAGCTACGGCGTCATCTCGCCCGGGGTGGCTGGCGCGTGCATGGCTGGGGCAAGGGGCAGAATCGCGGTGCCTATGAAGGCATTCTCGAGGATCTCGAGGAAAAGCTCGATGCCGTCTCGGGCAATGACAAGGCGCTGGTCGTCGGCTGGAGCCTTGGCGGCGTCATGGGCCGCGAGCTCGCCCGCAAGCGCCCCGACAAGGTGCGTGCCATCGTCACGCTCGCTTCGCCTTTCTCGGGGCATCGCAAGTTGAACAATGTCTGGCGCGAATATGAGCTGGTCGCGGGCCATCCCGTCGATGCGCCGCCAGTGCAGCAGATTCCCGACAAGCCACCCGTGCCGACCATGGCCATCGTGGCGCAGAATGACGGGCTGGTCGCGCAGCGCGCGCAGACCGGATTGCGCGAGGAAAGCGACCGCGTCGTGCTGCTTCCCTGCGGCCATATGCAGATCGGCAAATCGCGCCCGATGCTGCGCCGCATCATGTCCGAAATCGATACGTTCGTCGAAAAATAGCCAAAAATGAGGGGAACAGCCCTCGTTCATCTGCTTTATGCTCCCATATAGGGAGTATGACACGGGAGCTTCGCAAGGCGCCGCGCATCGCTGCGACGGACCTGCATCCCGACGACCGCGCGCCGTCGGGATGGATGCGAATGCGCGAGATGGCCTGGCAACTCCCCCGCTTGCTATCCTCCGTCGGCCCGATCGAACCCGAGGGCCCCAAAAGCGGCCCGCCCGCTTTGGTCCTTCCCGGTTTCATGGCCTCCGACCGTTCGACCCGCCAGCTGCGGCTCGCGCTTGGGCGGCACGGCTGGCACACCCATCCCTGGATGCTCGGCCATAACCGTGGCGCCAGCCTCGAACTGCACGAGCGCATGTGCGAGCGGATCGCGGCAGTCGGCAATGGCGAGAAAGTCCTGCTCGTCGGCTGGAGCCTTGGCGGCCTCTATGCCCGCGAGCTGGCGCGCGCCTGTCCCGACAAGGTGCGCGCGGTGGTGACACTGGCATCGCCCTTCGCGGGCGATCTCAAGACCAACAACAATGTCCGCTGGCTTTACGAGCGCGTTGCCGGCCATCCAGTCGACGATGCGCCCTTCCCGCGGATCGAGGATAAGCCGCCAGTGCCGACCATCGCTTTCTATTCGCGCCGCGACGGCATCATCGCCCCGCGCGCGGGCTGCGGTGACGAGCGGCATTGCGATGCCGCGATCGAGATCGATACGCACCATATGGGTTTTGCCGTCTGGCGCCCGGCGCTGAGCCGGATCATGCTCCATCTCGGCGACTTCCTCGAGGCGGTCGAGGGGCGTTTGCCGACGCCCGAGAACGAACATGCCGTGCGCACCGCGCGACTCAAGGCGGCCCGGCGCGAGGCGGCGCCGAAGCCGGCTTAGAAATCCGCCATTCTTGACTCTTGAAGCCGACTCAAGGCACAAGAACATAACCAGAACAAAGTGATTGCGAGTCGTGTGGAAGATCGTCTGTCCATCGCGGCCGGCGATCTTCCGCGAGCGGCCGAACTGGCTGCGGCGGGCGATGTCGTGCGGCCCCATGAACCGCCCCCGGACGGGGATGCAGGCGTTGGACTGCGCGTGCCCCGACCAGCCTCGCCGACCCTGGTCGAAACCTTCGCAACTCATCCGCGCGATGCCGGCTGGACCCGCTTCCTGGCCGCGCAATTGCCCCGGGGCAAACCCCTGCTCTGGGTGCAGGAGCGGATGGCCATCCTCGAGGCCGGGCGCATCCATCCCCCCGGCCTCGAGGAGCTTGGCCTGCTCGACATCATCCATGTCGCCGTACCCGATACGCCGCGGCTCCTATGGACCATGGAGGAGGGCCTTCGATGCCCGGGGCTAGGCGGCGTGATCGGCGAGGCCTGGGGCGAGCATGCGCGGCTCGACTTCACCGCGACGCGCCGCCTCGCCTTCGCCTCGGAACAGCATGGCGTCGCCTGCTGGCTGATGCGGCTGGGTGCTGGCGCGGCCAACCTGTCGGGCGCACGCTGGCGCTGGCGGGTGGAGAGCCGCCCCAGCGCGCCCAATCCCTACAATCCGCGAGCCCCCGGCGCGACGCGGCTGATGCTCGATCTGTTTCGCGCCCGCGGCCGCGCGCCCGGCACGTGGGAGTGGGCCGATGAAGAAGGTCCGGACCAGGATCGTCTCGATCTGGCTGCCGCGCCTGTCGATCGAGCGGTGGGAGAAATTGAGCCAAGGCAGCGACGACGCGCCTGACCCGGACGCGCGTATCGTCCTTACTGTCGAGGGACCGCATGGCACGCTGGTGCACGCGCCCAATGACGCGGCCGCAATCACCGGCGCTCGGGCTGGCCAGCGTCTTACCGATGCGCGCGCGCTCGATCCGGCGCTGGCGGCGATCCCCTGCGACCTCGAGGGCGATGCCGCATTGATGGGACGCCTCGCCCGCTGGGCCACACGCTGGTCGCCGGCGGTCGAACAGGATGGGCGCGACGCACTGCGGCTCGACGTCAGCGGCGCGGCGCATCTGTTCGGCGGCGAAAAGGCGATGCTCGACGATATCGAGGCGCGATTGGCGGCCATGGGCCTCACCGCACGCACCGCCATCGCCGACACCCCGCTCGCGGCCTGGGCGCTGGCGCATTTTTCCCGCGAGGGATCGGGCCAAGAATCGGGGAGGGGCGAGCTTTCAGGCTCGGCACAAGCCCCTCCCCGCACCAAGGAAGAACGCCGCATTGCCAGCGCCGCGCTGGCCCGCGCGCTGGCGCCGCTGCCGGTCGCCGCACTGCGCCTGCCCGCCAATGTCGTGACGACGCTGGGCCGCCTCGGCCTCAAGACCGTCGCCAGCCTGTCGGGGATCGAGCGGCGCAGCCTCGCGCGGCGTTTTCGCACGCAGGACAATCCGCTCGATGCGCTCGACCGCGCACTGGGCCGCGCGCCCGAGCCGATCGATCCGCAGCGGGTGAAGCTGCTGCCCCATGCCTTGCTGCGACTGAAGGAGCCGGTGACCGATCCCGAGGCCGCTGCCCAAGCGCTCGACCTGCTCGTCCCCGACCTAGCGCGCAAGCTGGAGGGCGAACGCCTCGGCCTGCGCTGTCTCAGCCTGACCGGCTACCGCCTCGACGGGTCGGTGGCGCGGATCGAGGCGCGCACCGCGCTGCCCAGCCGCGAGACCCCTCACCTCAAGCGCCTGCTCGCCGAAAAGACCGCTTCGATGGACCCCGAATTCGGCTTCGATGCCTTCATGCTGCTCGCCGACGCGGTCGAGCCGCTCGACCCCGCGCAGGATGCATTGGATGGCGGCGAGCCCGACGGGGTCGCGGTGGGGCGACTGGTCGACCGTATCGCCACCCGCCTCGGCCCGCAGGCCGTCACCCGCCCGCGCCACCGCGCCAGCCACATGCCCGAACGCGCGTCGGGCTGGGCCAGCGCGATTGCCGACAAGGCGGAGGAAAAGCCCGCGCCCCTCCAGGCCCCGCGCCCCGAACGCCTGCTCGACACGCCCGAGGCCATCAGCGTGCTCTACGCCACCCCCGAAGGCCTGCCCCGCCGTTTCGTCTGGCGCCGCGCCGTGCACGACATCAAGAAGGTGGAGGGCCCCGAACGCATCGCGCCGGAATGGTGGCGCGAATATCGCCCGGCACGCCTGCGCGACTATTATCGCGTCGAGGACCAGGCGGGGCGGCGCTACTGGATCTTCCGCGAGGGCCTGTTCGGCGACGGGCGCGGCGGCGATCCGGCCTGGTATATCCACGGACTGTTCGGCTGATGCCCGACGCCTCCCACTCTTTCTCCAAGAAGCGCCTGCTGCTGGGCGATGACGGGCCCCGGCCCGACATCCCGCGCGCGGACTTTGTCGAGCTGGGCGTCACCACGCCCTTTTCCTTCCTGCGCGGCGCGTCGGATGCGATCGAGCTGGTGCTGACCGCGCTCGAAAAGGGCATGCATGCGATCGGGGTCGCCGACCATGACACGCTGGCGGGCGTGGTGCGGGTGCATAGTGCGGCCAAGGCGGCGGGCTTGCGGCCGCTGATCGGCTGCCGCCTCTGCCCGGTCGATGCGCCGCAATTGCTTGCTTATCCGCTCAATCGCGACGGCTATGGCAATCTCTCGGCGCTGCTCAGCCTCGGCAAGATGCGCAGCGAGAAAGGCGCGTGCGACCTCCTCTTTTCCGAGATCGTCAGCCATGGCGAGGATATCGCCTTCATTCTCGTCCCGCCCGACGATCTCGACGCCTTCGCCGAGCAATTGCCCGGCCTCGCAGCAGCGCTTCCCGGCCTCACCCACATCGCGGCAAGCTATCTCTATCGCGGCGACGATATTGCGCGGATCGAGCGACTGGACCGCCTCGCCCGCGCGCACCGCCTGACCCTTCTCGCCACCAATGACGTCCATTATCACGCGCCCGAAAAGCGCCCGCTGCAGGACGTTATGACCTGCATCCGCGAGAAGGTGACGCTCGCCGATGCGGGCTGGCACCTCCACGCCAATGCCGAGCGGCACTTGAAATCACCGGGCGAAATGAAGGCTTTGTTCGAGCGCTGGCCCCACGCCATCCGCGCGACGAGGGAATTCGCTGATCGGATCGACTTCAGCCTCGACGAACTCAAATATGAGTATCCCGAGGAGACTTGCCCCGGCGGGCGCACCCCGCAGCAGCATCTCGTCCATCTCGCCTGGAAAGGCGCGAGCGAACGCTGGCCCGAGGGTGTGCCCAAGACGATCATCGCGCAGATCGAGAAAGAACTGGCGCTGATCGAGAAACTCGACTTCGCCCGCTATTTCCTCACCGTCCACGACATCGTCGCCTACGCCCGCAGCCTCGACCCGCCGATCCTGTGTCAGGGGCGCGGCAGCGCGGCCAACAGCGCGGTCTGCTACTGCCTCGGCATCACCGCGGTCGATCCCTCGACCACCGACCTTTTGTTCGAACGCTTCATTTCGGAGGAGCGCAAGGAGCCGCCCGATATCGACGTGGATTTCGAGCATGAGCGGCGCGAGGAAGTGATCCAGCATATCTACGCCAAATATGGCCGCGAACGCGCCGGCATCGCCGCGACCGTCATCCATTACCGCCCGCGCATGGCGATCCGCGAAGTCGGCAAGGTGATGGGGCTTTCCGAAGACGTCTGCGCGGCCATTGCCGGCACCTTCTGGGGCTCGATGGAAAGCGAGATGCAGGACGAGCGGGTCAAGGAAGCCGGGCTCGACCTTTCCGACCCGCATCTGAAGCGCACCGTCCATCTCGCCGAGCAATTGATCGGCATGCCGCGCCACCTTTCGCAGCATGTCGGCGGCTTCATCCTGACCCAGCGCCCGCTCACCGAGACCGTCCCGATCGGCAATGGCGCCATGCCCGACCGCACCTTCATCGAATGGGACAAGGATGACATTGAGGAGCTGGGCATCCTCAAGATCGACGTGCTCGCACTGGGCATGCTCACCTGCTGCCGAAAAGCGTTCGATTTGATCGAGGCGCATCATGGCGAAAAGTGGGACCTCGCCACGCTCCCCAAGGAGGAACCGGGCGTCTACGACATGTTGTGCGAGGGGGATTCGCTGGGCGTCTTCCAGGTCGAAAGCCGCGCGCAGATGAACATGCTGCCGCGCCTACGCCCGCGCGAATTTTATGACCTCGTCATCGAAGTCGCGATCGTCCGTCCCGGCCCGATCCAGGGCGACATGGTCCATCCTTTCCTCAAGCGGCGGCAGGGCAAGGAGCCGGTCCTCTACCCCTGCCCCGACCCCGACCATGGCCCGCCCGACGAGCTGGAACGCATCCTCAAGCGCACATTGGGCGTCCCCGTCTTCCAGGAACAGGCGATGAAGATCGCGCTCGACGCGGCCAAATTCTCGAGCGCCGAGGCCAACCAATTGAGGAAGGCGATGGCGACCTTCCGCAGCCGCGGCACGATCGACCTCTTGCAGGACAAGATGGTCACGCGGATGGTGACGCGCGGCTATGATCCCGACTTTGCCGAGCGCTGCTTCCACCAGATCAGGGGCTTTGGCGAATATGGCTTCCCCGAGAGCCATGCGGCGAGCTTCGCGCTGCTGGTTTACGTGTCGAGCTGGCTCAAATGGCGCTACCCCGCAGCCTTTGCCGCCGCGCTCCTCAACTCGCAGCCCATGGGTTTCTACGCACCCGCGCAGATCGTCCGCGATGCCAAGGAACATGGGGTCGAGGTGCGACCCGTCGATGTGAACCACAGCGAATGGGACTGCACGCTGGAGCCGACCGATGCGAAACCCGTGGCGCAGCGGCGCAGTTGGGGCTCGACCGCGCTCCCCGCCGCCGAATGGACCCCCGACAGCCTGCCCCCGCCCAGCCCACGCATGGCGCTGCGCCTCGGGCTCCGGCAGGTCGACGGCATGCGTCTAGATGACGCGACCCGCATCGTCGCCGCGCGATCGTCGACACCCTATGAGAGCGTCGAGGAAGTCAAACGCCGCGCCGGCGTGGGCGTGGGGGCCGTGGAGAAGCTCGCCGAGGCCGACGCCTTCCGCTCGATCAAGCTCGATCGCCGCGCTGCGTTGTGGGATGCCAAGGCACTGAAAGGCGCACCGGCGCTACCGCTGTTCGAAGCCGCCGAAGCGCGCGACGAAGGCTGGGAAGTGGAGCGCGTCCGCCTCCCCACCATGCCTTTGAGCGAGCAGGTCGTGAACGACTACCAGACCACGCGATTGAGCCTCAAAGCCCACCCGATGAGCTTCCTGCGCCCGCATTACGAGCGGCGCGGCTGCGTGACGGCGGGAGAGCTTCGCACCATGCGCTATGGTCGCCGGGTCCAGCTTGCGGGCCTCGTCCTCATCCGCCAGCGGCCGGGCAGCGCCAAGGGCGTCTGCTTCACCACGATCGAGGACGAGACGGGCGTAGCCAACCTCGTCATCTGGCCTGACGCGTTCGAGGCCTATCGTCCCATCGTCATGGGCGCGCGATTGCTGAAAGTGACCGGCATCGTCCAGCACGACGATGCCGTCGTCCACGTCATTGCGGCGAAACTGGAGGACGACACGCACCTGCTCGCCAGCCTGTCCAACGACCTGATGCCCGCCACGCAGGGTCGCGGTGATGGCGGCGGCGCATGGGCCCCGCATGGCGGCCGCGGCGACGAAGCCCAGGGCGGCGGCAGCGGAAGCCTACCGCCCCCGACCCACCGTCATCCCCGCAACGCCGAGGTCATCCCCAAGGGACGCAATTTCCACTAGGCGATCTCGCCCGCCAGCACTGCGGCCTGCAGCGCGGCCATTTCGTCGGCCCAGTAACGGTCGCTCTCCAGATAGGCCGAGCGCTCGCGGATCTTGGCGTGGAGCGCCTGCAGCCGGAGCGAGGTCTTGAGTGGCGCGTGATAGTCGACGCCCTGCGCCGCCGCGATCAATTCGACCGCGATCACGCCCGCAGCATTGACCGCAATCTGTCCGGCCTTGCGCGCGGCGATGGGGGCCATCGAGACATGGTCCTCCTGCCCCGCCGATGTGGGGATCGAATCCACGCTGGCCGGATGGGCAAGCGCCTTGTTCTCGCTGACCAAAGCGGCCGCGGTGACCTGCGGGATCATCAGACCCGAATTCACCCCGCCATCGTCGATCAGGAAAGCGGGCAGCCCGCTCATCTTGGGATCGACCAGCACGCTCGTGCGCCGTTCGGACAGTGAGCCCACTTCGCACAGCGCCATGGCGATGATGTCGGCGGCGAAGGCGACCGGTTGGGCATGGAAGTTGCCGCCCGAAATCGCCTCGTCCGCATCTTCTGCCTCGCTGCCGAACAGGACCGGATTATCGGTCACGGCATTGGCCTCGATCTCGAGCATGGCGGCGGCCTTGCCGAGCAAATCCATCGACGCGCCCATCACCTGCGGCTGGCAGCGGAAGCTGTAGGGGTCCTGCACGCGCCCGCAGCGGTGATGGCTCTCGATGATGGCCGAACCGTCGAGCCAATCGCGCAGCATCTCGGCGACTGCGACCTGGCTCACATGGCCGCGCAATTCGCTCAGCCGCGCATCAAACGGCTTGGCGCTGCCCTTCAAGGCATCGACCGACAGGGCGCCCGCCGCAATCGCGGCGTCGAATACCCGCTCGGCCTTGAACAGCGCGTCCAAGGCGATGGCGGTCGAGGCCTGCGTGCCATTGATCATGGCGAGGCCTTCCTTGGGCCCCAACACGACCGGCTCCATGCCGATCTTCGCCAGCGCGTCGGCAGCAGGCATCCGCTCGCCCTTCAGGTCGACCCAGCCTTCGCCGAGCATCGTCGCGGTCATGTGCGCGAGCGGCGCAAGGTCTCCGCTGGCGCCCACACTGCCCTGGCTCGGCACTTCGGGGATCGCATCGGCATCGACCATGCGCTGCAAAGCCTCGACCAGCTCGACACGCACGCCCGATGCGCCGCGCCCGAGGCCGATCAGCTTCAAGACCATCATCAGGCGTGTGACATGGCGTGGCAGCGGGTCGCCGAGCCCGCAACTATGCGACAGGATGAGGTTGCGCTGGAGCTCTGCCAGCCGCTCGGGCGGGATTTTCTCGCTGGCAAGCAGGCCGAAGCCGGTATTCACGCCATAGACCGTCTCGCCGCCCGCGACGATGCGGGTCACGACCTCGTGGCTGGCGGCAATCGCGTCATAAGCGGACGCTTCCAGCGATGCCGCCTCGCCGCCCCAGACGGCGCGAAGCTGGTCGAGCGTCACGTGGCCGGGATCGAGTTTCATTCGCCCGCCTCCAGCATCGGCAGGTCGAGCCCCTGTTCCCGTACGCATTCCTTGGCAATGTCGTAGCCCGCATCGGCATGGCGCATGACGCCAGTGCCCGGGTCGTTCCACAGGACACGTTCGAGGCGGCGCGCCGCATCCTCGGTGCCATCAGCGACAATAACGACGCCCGAATGCTGCGAATAGCCCATGCCGACCCCGCCACCATGGTGCAGCGACACCCAGGTCGCGCCGCCAGCGGTATTGAGGAGCGCGTTGAGCAGCGGCCAGTCGCTGACGGCGTCCGACCCGTCCATCATGCTTTCGGTCTCGCGATTGGGCGAGGCTACCGAGCCTGAGTCGAGATGGTCGCGGCCGATCACAACCGGCGCTTTCAATTCGCCGTTCGCCACCATCTCGTTAAATGCCATCCCAAGCCGATGGCGCTGGCCGAGACCGACCCAGCAGATGCGTGCTGGTAAACCCTGGAAGGCGATCCGCTCAGCGGCCATGTCGAGCCAGCGATGGAGGTGCGGATCGTCAGGGATTAGTTCCTTCACCTTGGCGTCGGTCTTCGCAATGTCTTCGGGATCGCCCGACAGCGCGGCCCAGCGGAACGGGCCGATGCCGCGGCAGAAAAGCGGGCGGACATAGGCCGGCACGAAGCCCGGGAAAGCGAAGGCATTCTCGACGCCCTCGTCAAAGGCTTCCTGGCGGATATTGTTGCCGTAGTCGAAGGTCGGGATCCCCATCTCATGGAAGGCGAGCATGGCCTTCACGTGCACCGCCATCGACTTGCGCGCTTCGGCGGCGACGGTTGCGGGATCCTTCTCCCGCATCTCGCGCCACTTGGCGACGCTCCAGCCGGCCGGGCAATATCCGTTGGCGGGGTCGTGCGCGCTGGTCTGGTCGGTGACGGCGTCGGGGCGGATGCCTTTTTCCACCATCTCGGGCAGGATTTCCGCGGCGTTGCCCAACACCCCGACGCTGGTCGGCTTGTCGGCCTTGCCAATGATCTCCAATGCCTCCTCGAGCGAATGCGCCTTATGGTCGATATAGCGCGTCTCCAGCCGCTTCTCGATCCGGCTTTCCTGGCATTCGATGGCGATGCAATGCGCGCCCGCCATCACCGCAGCGAGCGGCTGCGCGCCGCCCATCCCGCCGAGGCCGGCGGTGAGGATCCACTTGCCCGTAAGGTCGCCGGCGAAATGCTGGCGGCCCATTTCGGCAAAGGTCTCGTAGGTGCCCTGCACGATCCCTTGGCTGCCGATATAAATCCAGCTGCCGGCGGTCATCTGGCCGTACATCATCAGGCCCTTGGCATCCAATGCGTTGAAATGCTCCCAAGTCGCCCATTTGGGCACGAGGTTGGAGTTGGCGATAAGCACGCGCGGCGCGTCCTTGTGGGTCGGGAAGACGCCGACCGGCTTGCCCGACTGGACGAGCAATGTCTCGTTCTCCTCGAGCCTCTCCAGAGTTTCGACGATCTTGTCGTAGCAGGCCCAATTACGCGCGGCTCGGCCGATCCCGCCATAGACGACCAGTTCCTCGGGTGCCTCGGCGACCTCGGGGTCGAGATTATTCTGAAGCATCCGCACTGCGGCCTCGGTGGTCCAGTGCTTGGCCACTTTCTCCGGCCCGGTGCGGGCGCGGATGATGCGGCTATTGTCGAGACGGTCGTTCATGTCAGTCCTCAGATGATCTGGCCCGCGACGATGCGGCGGGCGGGACCGGGAAGCCCGATCCAGTAGGCAAGTTCGTTCAGGTCGGTCACGCTCCACGCGCACAGGTCGGCGCGCTGCTCCTCGGCGATGGTGCCGCGATCGGACAATCCTAGAGCGGCGGCAGCATGAACGGTCACGCCCGCCAATGCTTCCTCCGGGGTCAGGCCGAACAGGGTCGCGGCCATATTCATGACGAGCGGAAGCGACAGGGTCGGCGAGGTGCCGGGATTGCAGTCGGTGGCAATGGCGATGCGCACGCCTGCCTCGCGCAGCAAGTCGACCGGGGGCGTGCGGGTCTCGCGCAGGCAGTAGAAAGCGGCAGGAAGCAGGACGGCGACCGTGCCCGCCTCGGCCATCGCCTTTGCGCCAGCCTCGTCGAGATGTTCGAGATGGTCCGCCGACAGCGCCTGAAATCGCGCGGCCATCGCGGCGCCGTGCGAATTGGACAGCTGCTCGGCATGGAGGCGGACCGGGAGTTCGTGCGCGCGGGCCGCTTCGAAGACGCGTTCGACTTCCTCGGCCGTGAACGCGATGCGCTCGCAGAAAGCGTCGACGCTGGTGGCGAGGCCTTCGGCTGCGACGGCCGGAATCGTCTCGTTCACGACTTGGTCGACATAGGCCGTGCGGTCGGTCTCGGGCGGGAGTGCATGGAGCGCCAGAAAGGTCGGCACGATGCTGACGCCGGCATGGCCATCGAGCGCCTTGGCAACGCGCAACATCTTGAGTTCCGTGTCGGGATCGAGGCCGTAGCCCGATTTCACTTCGACCGTCGTCGCACCGCTGGCCGCCAGCGCATCGAGCCGCTTCCGCGCCGAGGACAATAGCGCATCCTCGCTCGCCTCGCGGGTCGCGCGGACGCTCGACAGGATGCCGCCGCCTGCCTCTGCGATTTCCTCATAGGTTGCGCCGGCGCGGCGCATGGCATGTTCGTTCGCGCGGTTTCCACCAAAGACGAGATGGGTGTGGCAGTCGATCAGCCCCGGCGTGACCCAAGCGCCGCCCAACGACACGGCGTCATCGCTTTCGATATCGGCGCGCTTGCCGACCTCGGCGATCCGGCCGTCGACGACGCGGATGGCACCATCCTCGATCCGCCCCAGCGGGTCGCCATGGCGCTCGACCATCGTTGCCACATGGCAATCGAAATAGACCACTTCCCCCATGGGGATGGCGATGCGCCTCAAGCCTGCTATCCGTCAAGCCATGAGCTGGCCCAATCTTGCCGATTTGATCGTCGATGCCGGGACGCAAGCACCGATCGGTCTGGTCGGTGCACCGCTGGCGACGGGATCGGTGACGCCCGGCCGCTGCGATCTCGCGCCGGCCGAACTGCGCAAGGTCCTGCGCCGGATCGGGCGCTACGACATCGACACGAGGCGCGAGCTTGGCTCGCTGATCGCGGATCATGGCGATGTCGCGATCGACGGCCTGACCATCGCGGACGCCACCGGTCCGATCCGCGAGGTCTGTGCTGCCAGCGTGTCGCGGCACGAACTCACCCTTCTCATCGGCGGCAACAATGCGGTGACGCGGCCCGGCCTCCATGCGCTGGACCTGCACTTGGAAAAGATCGGCCTGATTACGCTCGATGCGCATTTCGACATGCGTTCGACGGCGGACGGGCTGGCCAATGGCAATCCGGTGCGTGCGCTGCTCGAGGACGGATTGTCGGGCGCGAATGTCGCGCAAGTCGGCCTCGCGCCCTTCGCCAACAGCTTCGACATGCATCGCGATGCGGAGGCGGCTGGCAATCTTGTCGTGACGCAGGCCGAAGTGGACGAGGCAGGCATCGACGCCGCCGTCGACCGGGCGCTTGCCCATGTCGGCCATTGCGAGGCGCTGATGGTGGATTGCGACATCGACGTGATCGACCGGTCGCAATTCCCTGCCGCGCCCGGTGCACGGCCCTGCGGCATGCAGGCGCGCGATTTTTTCGCTGCCGTCCGCAAGCTCGCGGCCCATCCCAAGCTGCGCATCATCGATTTGACCGAATGGGACCCCCCGCTCGATCCGACCGACTTGTCGAGCCTCGTCGCCGGGCGCTGGCTCGCCGAAGTGGTGGCTGGCTTCGAGGCGCGCTAGCCCCCTCATTTCGCGTTGAAAAGTTCACCGCAGCGGCCTTGGCGATTGCCTCGCTGGGCTCGCCGCGCCAGTCTTCGCACCTGCAACAAATGTCGGGGGATGCGACGATGATCGACAGTGGTGACACGGCCTGGATTTTGACGGCGACCTTGCTCGTCATGCTGATGACACTGCCCGGCCTCGCTCTATTCTATGGCGGGCTGGTGCGATCCAAGAACGTGCTCTCCGTCATGAGCCAGGTCATGGGCGTGGCTGCCATCGTCATGCTGGGCTGGGTCGGCTGGGGCTATAGCCTGGCCTTTTCCGGCGACGGTCCGATCATCGGCAATCTCGAGCTCGCAGGACTGGTCGGCCTCGGCCCCGACAGCGAGAGCGGCTCCATCCCCACGCTCGCCTTCGCCGCTTTCCAGATGACCTTTGCCGCCATCACCGCCGCCCTCGTCGTCGGCGCCGTGGTCGAGCGGATCCGCTTCTCCGCGATAATGCTGTTCTCCTTACTCTTCCTCACCTTCGTCTACGCGCCGATCGCGCACATGGTGTGGGGCGAGGGCGGGCTCATCCTCGGCATGGACGCGATCGATTTTGCCGGCGGCACCGTGGTTCACATCAATGCGGGCATTGCCGGCCTCGTTGCGGTCGCCTTTGCGGGCAAGCGGCGCGGTTTCATGAAGGACATCATGCCGCCGCACAGCCTCGCTTTGCTGTTTATCGGCACGGGCCTGCTCTGGGTCGGCTGGTTTGGATTCAATGCGGGGAGCGCGCTCGAGGCGGGCGGCCTCGCCGCGCTGGCCATGATGAACACCTTCATTGCCCCGGCGGCGGGCGTGCTGGCGTGGATGGCCGCCGAGCGCATCCGCTCGGGCAAGCCGTCGCTGCTGGGTGGGGCGTCGGGTGCGATTGCCGGCCTCGTCGCCATCACCCCGGCGGCAGGCGTCAGCGGCCCGCTGGGCGCCATCCTGCTGGGCACCGCGTCGGCACTCGCCTGCTACGGCTTCGTCGCCATCCTCAAGCACAAGCTCAAGCTGGACGACAGCCTCGACGTCTTCGGCATCCATGGCCTTGGCGGTCTGGTCGGATCGGTCGGGTTGGTCGTTGCGGGGCTGCCTGCGCTGGGCGGCCAGGGCGATTATGTCTTCATCGACCAATTGGGCGTGCAGGTGCTGAGCGTCCTCATCGCCATCACCTGGTCCGGTATCGGGTCGACGCTCTGCTTCCTCATCGTGAAACTGGTCGTGCCGATCCGCGCCGAAGAGGATGACGAACGCCTCGGCCTCGACCTCGCCGAACATGGCGAGCGCGCCTACAATTAGCGCATAAGAAAAAGGCCGGAGCGCGATGCTCCGGCCTTCTCCCCCTCCCCAACGGGGATCCTAGTGGCCGACGCCGGGCGGCGGTGCGGCGAAGTCCTCGCCGTCGTCGCCCTTCTTTTTGATGGCCTTCAGCTCGTGCGTCGGACCGGCCGTCTTGTCGCCCTTGGCGAGTTTGAAGACGACACCCGACAACAGGGCCAGCGCCAGAAGGTTGGGCAGCGCCATTGCGGCATTGGAAATATCGCCCATGCGCCAGACCAGTTCGAGCTCCTGGCTCGCGCCGACATAAATGACCACGCACCAGAGCAGGCGCCACATGAGGTGGAGCCGCTTCTCGCCCGTGACGCTGGCGCCCGGGATGCGGTCGTAGATGAAGGTGATCGCGCGTTCGCCATAATAGCTCCAAGTGAGGAGCGTCGTGAAGACGAACAAGATGAGCGCGAGACTGACGATGAAGGTGCCGATCGGAATGCCCGCCACCAGCATCGGGAACGCAGCGCCGTACGCGGCCGACGTCATTTCGAAGCCGTTGAGGCCCGACTGCCAGGCATGCGCCACCGCTTCGCCTTCATAGGTGAAGTCACCGCGCACGGTGAGGATCACCAAAGCGGTCATGGTGCAGATGACGATCGTGTCGATGAACGTGCCGAGCATCGCCATGCGGCCCTGCTGTTCGGGATCGTTGGTCTGCGCCACGGCGTGCGCGATCGGGGTCGACCCCTGGCCGGCTTCGTTCGAGAAGAGGCCGCGCGCCGCACCGGCCCGGATGGCGATGATGATCATCGCCCCCAGGAAGCCGCCCGAGGCAGCCTGCGGGTTGAATGCACCGTGGAAGATGAGGCCGAACGTCTCGGGCAGGTCGCCTGCATTGAGGATCAGCGCCAGGATGGCGAGCAGGATGTAGGCGACCGCCATGACCGGCACAATCTTCTCGGCGACGGCGCCGATCGACTTGATGCCGCCGACGATGACGATGAACACCGCGACCGCGACGATGGCGCCCGACAGCCACTCTTCGAAGCCGAACAGTTCGCCGAAGCTGTCGGCGATCGAGTTGGCCTGGATCGAGTTGCCGGTGACGACCGCACTGAACAAGGTGCCGATGCAGAAGAGAATGGCGAGCCAGGTCCACTTCTTGCCGAGACCCATCATGATGTAGGTCATCGGACCGCCGCGATAGACGCCGATGGCTGCCTTTTCGCGATAGCGGATGGCGAGGCTGCCCTCTGCGAAGGCCAGCGCCATGCCGATCAATGCAGTGATCCACATCCAGAAAATCGCGCCCGGGCCACCCAGCGTGATGGCCGTCGCGACGCCGGCAAGGTTACCCGTGCCGACCTGCCCCGACAAAGCCGTCGAAAGCGCGGCGAAGGGCGAGATTTCGCCATCGCCTGACCCCTTGCGGCCCGCGAACAGGCCCTTGAAGGCACTGCCGAGCTGGCGCAGCGGATAGAATTTGAGGCCGACCATGATGTAGAGGCCGATGCCGAACAGGACGAGCACCATCGGCGGAAGCGGGATGACCTGCTCCCCGCCCCAGGTGCCGCCCCAGATGAAATCGGAAATGTTGGTAACGCGGTCGATCAACGACACGCCTTGTTCTTCAACTGCCATGAAAATGCGCCTCCCCGAGCGCCAAGGGTTTCAGTTCAGTGACGCACGATAGCGACAGGCAGGGCGCTGGCAAGGCGCTTTGTCAGCGCGCCGCCTCGGCAAGATCGGCTCGGACGCCGGAAAGATGCCCGTTCACCGCCCAGCGGACATGTTCGACATCGACGCCGCTGCGTGCCTCCGAGAGGATCGAAGCGCCATGGGTTTCGCTTGCGGCGATGAAGTAGCCGTGGCCTGCCGCATCGAATGCCGCGGCCTCTTCCATGCTGCTCTCGCTCGATGGCCGAACGACTAGCGCACTCACTCGTGCCTCCTCGGCGTAAAGCAGGGCCTTGCATTCCTCGACCGGCCCTCCACCTGCCGGAGAAAAGGCAAGGAGGCCGCCGACCAGGTCCGGATTTTTGGCTGCGGCCTGAAAAATGAGAGAGCCCGAATAGCTCGAACCCACCAGCAACACCGGGCGCAGCGCATTAAGTTCGACGCTGCGCAGTAACGCGGCTTCTACGTCGGCATAGGCGTTGCAATAGGTGGGCTCGATATCGTCAGGCAGGCCCGCCGCGGTGCGGTTGGTCATCCCGAAACGGTCGCCGCCCATCCGCAAATCCCACGCGATAGCGCGGAAGCCCTGGGCATGGAAGAATTCGGCGAGCTCCGCATATTCGCCGCGCGCATCGCCGCCACCCTGGTGGAACAGTACCGCCAACGGCGCATTGGGCGGCAAGTCGCCATAGTAAGGCGTGCCATAGACGGTGACGCCATCACTCGAGCGCGCGGTCAGCACCACCTCGGTCGAGCGGCTGGTCTCGTTGCCCATGCGGGGCGGACCGAGCGGCTCGCTCGGGGCGCAGGCACAGGCCAATGCCGCAATCGCGATGGCGGCGCAGCGGCTCACTGGGCCTGATAGACCTTGGCGACGATCTTCCACTCGTCATCGAACTTGTAGAGCGCGAGCACGTCGACGAAGCGCGGATTGCCGTCCACAGCGAGATCGACCCGCACCGTGGCCATGGTGCCGTCGCACTGGCTGAGCGCCAGCTTGGCTTCGACGTCGGCCTCGTTGGAGCCAAGGTCGTCGGGCCAGCCACCGATCCAATCCTCGATCGACATGGAGCGCATTTCGCCATCACGGCGCGCCTGCATCACGAAATCTTCGTGGAAACCCGCATAGACGAGCGCCTTGTCTCGCAGCCGCCAGATGCCGTCGACATAGGCGCTGTCGACCGTTTCCACCGCGCCGGCGCATTGCTCGCCGTGATGATCGAGGCCCGTATCGGCCGCCGCCAGCAACGCCAGCGCTGCAATAACCGTGATCATTCGCCCTCTCCTCATTCAACCTGTTCCTGAGCAGGCTCGCTATGCCGAGCGTCGCGCGCAAGGGCGAAATCGACCAACGGACATGAAAAAAGGCCCCCGGCATCGCTGCCGAGGGCCCCTTTTCGGTCCGTCAATCGAAGCGCCTAGTTGTGATACTTGGCATATTCGATGTCGAAACGGTCGGCGTCCATGACCTTGGTCCAGGCGCGGATGAAGGTGTCGACAAACTTCTTGTCGCCGCCCTTCTCGGCAAAGACTTCGGCAATGGCGCGCAGCTGCGAGTTCGACCCGATCACAAGGTCGACGCGGCTGGCGCGATAGGTCTCGTCGCCGGTCTCGCGATTGTGACCGGTATATTCTTCTTCCTGCGTCCCTTCGACGGGATGCCACTCATTCTCCATGGTGAGGAGGTTGGTGAAGAAGTCGTTCGACAGCGTGCCGACGCGATCGGTGAACACGCCGAGCTTGGAGTTGCCGCTATTGGCACCCAGCACGCGCATGCCGCCGACCAACGCGACCATTTCGGGGATGCTGAGGCCAAGGAGATGCGCCTTGTCGATCAGCATGTCCTCGGTCTTCACGCCTGCCTTGGTCTTCAGATAGTTGCGGAAACCATCGGCGAACGGCTCGAGCGGCTCGAAGCTTTCGGCATCGGTATGCTCGTCAGTGGCATCGCCGCGACCCGTGGTCACGTCGACATTGACGTCGTAGCCGCCATTCTTGGCCGCGCTTTCGATTGCCGCCGCACCGGCCAGGACGATGGCATCGGCCATCGACAGGTCGCCGCGAAGCTCATCGAGCTTGCCAAGAACATTGGAGAGCTCTTCCGGATCGTTGGCCGCCCAATTCTTCTGCGGCTCGAGACGCACGCGGGCACCATTGGCACCGCCGCGATTGTCCGAGTTGCGGAAGGTCGAGGCCGAGGCCCAGGCAGCCTTCACGAGTTCGCTCACGGTAAGGCCGCTATCCAGCACCTTCGACTTGAAGTCGGCGACGGCGCTGTCGGACGGGGTCGAGCCGGCCGGGACCGGATCCATCCAGATCAGCGTTTCTTCGGGGACTTCCGGGCCGAGGTAACGGACCTTGGGACCCATGTCGCGGTGGCACAGCTTGAACCATGCGCGCGCAAACGCGTCGTCGAGCGCCGCCTGGTCGTCGCGGAAGCGCTCCGAAATCTTGCGATAATCGGGGTCCATCTTCAGCGCCATGTCGGCGGTGGTCATCATCGTCGGGACCTTCTTGGAAGGATCGCGCGCGTCGGGCGCCATGTCTTCCTCGTCCGGATTGATGGGCTGCCACTGCTGCGCACCGGCAGGCGATTTGACCAGCTCATAGTCATACTTGAACAGCAGGCGGAAATAGTCGCCGCCCCACTGCGTCGGGTTGGGCGTCCATGCGCCTTCGATGCCCGACGTGGTGATGTTGCCGCTGGCAATCTCGTCCTTGTCATTGAGCCAGCCGAAGCCCTGGAGGTGCAGGTCTTCGCTTTCCGGCGCACCGCCGAACGTGTCGGCCGGATGCGCGCCATGCGCCTTGCCGAATGCGTGGCCGCCGGCGGTCAGCGCGACCGTCTCTTCGTCATTCATCGCCATGCGCGCGAAGGTCTCGCGCATGTCCCGGGCCGACAGAAGCGGGTCGGGATTGCCGCCCGGGCCTTCCGGGTTGACGTAGATGAGGCCCATCTGGATCGCCGCGAGCGGGTTTTCCAGCGCCTTGCCCTCGTCGGGGATGATGCGAGTTTCGACGCCCTGGTCGACCCACTGTTCTTCCGTGCCCCAATAGACCGTTTCCGGCTCGTAGACGTCGGCACGGCCGCCGCCGAAACCGAAGACCGGTCCGCCCATCGATTCGATGGCCACGTTACCGGTGAGGATGAACAGGTCGGCCCAGCTGATCTGCGTGCCGTACTTCTGCTTGATCGGCCACAGCAGGCGACGCGCCTTGTCGAGGTTGCCGTTGTCGGGCCACGAGTTGAGCGGGGCGAAACGCTGCTGACCGCTCGATGAACCACCGCGACCATCGCCGGTGCGATAGGTGCCGGCAGCGTGCCAGGCCATGCGGATGAAGAAGGGGCCATAATGCCCGTAATCGGCCGGCCACCATTCCTGGCTGTCGGTCATCAGCGCGGTGAGATCGTCCTTCAGCGCCTTGTAGTCGATCGTGTTGAATGCTTCGGCATAGTTGAAGTCTTCGTCCATTGGGTCCGCAGACTTGCCCTGCTGCGTCAGGATTTCGAGGTTGAGCTGGTCAGGCCACCAGTCACGGTTGGTGCGGCCAAGAAGGCTGCGCGTGCCACCATCATGGTGGAACGGGCAACCGCCGCTCATTTCGCCGGTTTTTGCGTCCATTGGATAAGTCCCCTCTGATCAGAATATTGCGGGCGCGCGAGAGACTCGCCGCCTTCATGATGCCAATGGTGCGGCAATGGCGTTCGTTCCGTCCAACGGGGATGATTTGTAAGAGCAATCGAAACAATCAATCTTCGTCTTGCGGAACCGTCGATCAATGGTCGAACATGCAAGGCGAAGGAGAGACACATTGCCCGAAGCCTATATCGTCGCCGCCAAACGGACTGCAGGCGGCAAACGCGGCGGTGCGCTACGCGACTGGCATCCCGCCGATCTCGGCGCGGCCGTGCTCGATGCGCTGGTCGCGGACAGCGAAATCGACCCCGCTGCCATCGAAGACGTCATCATGGGCTGCGTCAGCCAGGCGGGCGAGCAGGCCTTCCATATCGGGCGCAGCGCGGTGCTTGCCTCGTCGCTTCCGGAAAGCGTGCCGGCGGTGACCATCGACCGGCAGTGCGGCAGCTCTCAGCAATCGCTCCACTTTGCCGCGCAAGCGGTGATGAGCGGGACGCAGGACGTGGTTGTCGCGGCGGGCGTTGAGAGCATGACCCGGGTGCCGATGGGAACGCCGTTCGTGGCGCCGGCCAAGGCAGGGCTGCCATCTGATCCCTGGAGCCCGGCGATCAAGGAGCGGTTTGGAGTCTCGCAGTTCAGCCAGTTCGTCGGCGCGGAGATGATTGCGCAGAAATATCAGATGACCCGCGAGGCGCTCGACAGCTTCGCGCTGGAGAGCCATCGCAAGGCCTCGGCGGCCACCGAAACGGGCGCATTTGCCGATGAGATCGTCCTGCTCGACGGGCTCGACAGGGAAGGCAATACGATCCGCCATGATCGCGACGAGGGCATCCGCCACGATGCCTCGATGGAGGGTCTCGCGAGCCTCGATCCGCTGACCGATGGCGGGGTGATCACGGCGGGAAATGCCAGCCAGATTTGCGACGGGGCTGCGGGCCTGCTCGTCGTGTCAGAGCGCGCGCTCAAGGCGCATGGGCTCACGCCGCTGGCGCGGGTCGACGCGCTGGCCGTGACTGCAGGTGACCCGGTGATGATGTTATGGGAGCCCATTCCGGCGACCGCCAAGCTGTTGGATCGCGCCGGACGCAGCCATGCCGACATCGACTTGTACGAGGTTAACGAGGCCTTTGCGTCGGTCCCGCTGGCCTGGCTGCACGAAACGGGTGCGGACCCCGACAAGCTCAACGTCAATGGTGGCGCGATCGCCTTGGGCCACCCGCTCGGCGGGACCGGCGCGAAACTGGCGACGACGATGATCCATGCGCTGAAGGCGCGTGGCCAGCGTTTCGGGCTTCAGACGATGTGCGAGGGTGGCGGCATCGCCAATGCGACGCTGATCGAGGCGCTCTAGTCGCGCGCGAAGATCCGGCTGTCGTCGGCGAATGCCTTGAACTCGAGCGCGTTGCCGGCCGGGTCCTTGAGGAACATGGTCGACTGCTCGCCCACCTCGCCCTTGAAGCGGGTATGCGGCTCGATCACGAATTCGGTGCCCGCATCAATCAATCGGTCGGCCAATGCCTGCCAGTCGGCGGGGCGCAGCAGCAGCCCGAAATGCGGCACAGGAACCGATTTGCCATCGACCGGATTGTGCGAGGCTTCCGTCTTGGGCGCGAGATGCGCGACGATCTGGTGGCCGAAGAGGTCGAAGTCGATCCAATGGTCGCTCTCCCGTCCCTCCGGACAGCCGAGCACGCCGCCGTAGAATGCCCGCGCGGCCTCGAGATCGTCGACGGGAAAGGCGAGATGGAAGCGGGGGCGATCGGTCATGAACGCGAGCCTATCCCGAACAGGAGCGGCGCGAAATAGTCGGCGGCATGGGGATGCCCGCCCGCACTGCTGCCCGGTCGTCGCAGCCCTGCATCGGGCGACCAGTTGAGCGTTGCGCCGGTGAGCACGCCGAAGATCATCGTCTCGACCGCCTCCAGTTCGACCGGCCGGACGCTGCCGTCGGCCATGCCCTGCGCGACGAGTTCGCCGAAGCCGGCAGTCGCGCGGCGCAAGCGGGCATGTGCCAGCGGGCGGATGCGCTGCGCCAGCGCTGGATAGAGCGAGACGCGGAGCAGCGGGTCGACATCGTTGACATGGCCATCGAACAAGCGCGACAGCGCATCGAACAGGCCGGCCAGTCCGTCGGGTGCGGCGCGTCCCATCGCGACGGCTTCCTCGACCCGGTCGAGCGAGCGTTCGACGCAGGCTTCGAGCAAGGCCGCCTTGTCCTCGAAATGATAATAGAATGTCCCGCGTGTCACGCCGAGATCGTTGGCGATGTCGTTGACCGAAAGCGCGCGATAGCCGCGCCGATTGAGGTGACGCGTGCCGACGCGCACGAACGCGTCGAGCTTCATGCGATTGCGCGCCTCACGGTCGAAGAGCAAAGATTCCGCATCGATTCCGTCGCGCAGCACGGGCGAGCGAAACTGGCGGTCGCGCGACGTTGCGAGGCCGTGGGTCAGCAGGTCGAGAAAGGCGTCGATCGCCTGGTCCTGCCCGTCGAGCGGCACACGGGCCAGCCAGCGACCCAGCCAATAGTGAAGCGACAGGATGAACTGAACTGCTGCATCGCCGCTTGCGGGCGAGAGGCTGCCATCGGCAATGCCCTCGTCGACGAAGCGCTGCAGCATGGCCGCCTGGCGATTGAGCCGCGCGTGGAGTGCCTGCTCGCCCTCACCGCCCAGGCCTGCCGGATCGCGCAGCATGGCGACGGGGCGACCCTGGCGCGCCTCGTCGGCGGCGTGGTGGGCGAAGTTGCGGATCCAGCTTCGAATGCGTGCCAGCCCGTCAGGTGCCTGCGCGGCCAGCTCGAGCTCGGCATCGGCAGCATCGCAGCTCGCTTCATAGGCGGCGGCGAGCAGCGCCTCCTTGCTCTGAAAATGGTAGGAGATGCTGGTCTTGGCCGTGTCGAGCGCCGCGGCAACGTCTTCCAAGCGCGTGTCGAAATAGCCCTGTTCGTTGAACAGCCGCACGGCGCGCGCGAGGATCAACCCGCGCTTGTCGCTCCGTTTTGCCGCCTGCAAATTGGCCTGTCCGTCCCGCATCGATCCCGTCCGATACCCCCCTGTCACTCGAAAACAACGATAAATTCGTTTTTTGAACCAGATGTATAAAAGTATTGACTTGGTTCAAGCCAAACGCAAGACCGGGCACATCAGGACAGGAAAACAGGGGAATTTCGATGATGACGCTGCGCTCGGGACTTTTTGCCGGCACCGCTTTTGCGAGCCTCGCGCTGCTGCCAGCCGCCGCAATGGCACAAGCGCAACAGGGCCCGCAGGACTCCCAGCCCGCTGCCCAGCCCGCCACGCCGCCGGATGACGAAGCCGTCGTCATTACCGGCCAGCGCGGCTCGATCCTCGAATCCATCGACGACAAGCGCGACTCCGACGCCATCGGTGACACGTTGAGCGCCGACCAGCTCGGCCTCTTCCCCGATCCCAACGTCGCCGAAGGCCTCGCCCGCATCCCGGGTATCGGCTTCCAGCGCGAGAACGACACGGGCGAGGGCGAATTCATTTCGATCCGCGGCCTCGACGCTTCCTACAATACCGTTTTGTTCAACGGCATCCGTACCGGTACCGCCGACGAGTTTCGTCGTACCGCGCTCGACATCGTGACGGCCAACAATGTGTCCTCGATCCGCGTCACCAAATCCCCGCTGCCCGAAGACGCCTCGGAAGGTATTGGCGGCGTGGTCGACATCCGCACTCGGGGCCCGCTGGAGCGGCGCGAGGGCGGCTTTCTGCAGGGCGATATCCGCGACAACAGCTTCGTCGACAATTACGGCTACCGCATTGCCGGCGGCTATACCTGGGTCGACCCCAGCGACACGATCGGCATCAATATCGCCGCCAGCTATCGCAAGACCTATCTCGACACGATCTACGTCAACCCGGCCAGCTTCACGCTCGAGCAGGTCAATGCGATCACGCTCAACGGTCCGAACGGCCCGGTGACCTTTGTCGACGAGGACCCGCTGACCTTCGTGCCCGAAGGGTTTCTCGACCCCAACGACTTCACCAACGAGCAGATCAACTTCGAAGACAATTTGATAGATCGGGACAATTACAACATTTCGGGTGTGATCGACTGGCGCCTGTCGGACTCCACGGTCCTGACATTGGGCGGTCGTTATACGCGTGACGACACCTACCAGACGACGTCGAACGTCGAGTTCGATGCCGACAATGGCGACATCGATCCCGACGGTATGGGCGGTTTCCTGCCGAGCGACTTCCCCGATCCCGAAGTCACCTTCGAGGGCCAGATCGAGGATTCGATCGAGGAACGTGAGGCCTACTTCCTCCGCGGCCAGACGCTCGCCGGCAATTTCACCTTCGACTATGTCGTCGGCTACAGCCGCGCCTTCGAAGACGAGCCCATCCTGTCGATCGACTTCACCAACGATTTCGACGACATTCCGGGCGGCCGTGCCGACAATGACGTGACCTTCGTCCCGCTCGACTTCTCCAATCCGCCTTTCGCAGCGCCGCTGCCCAAGGACCTCGACGTCTTCCTCCAGGGCATCGACCCCTTCTGCCGCGACGACGACAACGAGCCGTGCGGCGAGATCAACGATTTCGACGAGGACCTCGTCGATAGTCTCGAGAACAAGCGTTACAATGCGCGTTTCGACACCACCTACGACTTCGACGACCAGGATGGCTTCCTGCGCCAGGTGAAGGTCGGCGTGATGTACGAGCGGTCGGAATATGACGCGCTGCGCATCGACATTTCCAACGTCGATGACAGCCTCGGCCCGAATGGCGAGTTTCTCGGCGTCGACCGTTCCGACCGCTTCGGCGGCAGCCTGCCCGACAACAACGCCGCGCTGGGCGACTACGGTCTCGTCGATGGTTCGATTTCGAGCTTTGACCGCATCGGCGACCCCTACGCCAGTATCGGCTTCTTCGGCGTCACCCTGTTCGATCCCGATGCGCTGCGCGACCTTCGCGACACGTTCCGCAGCACCTATTATGCGAGCCAGGCCGCACCGCTCCTGATCGAGCGCGTCGGCGCCGAAGAGGATTTCTATACTGGCTACGCGCAATTCCGCGTCGGCTCGGGCCCGCTCGAAATCATCGGCGGCGCTCGCATCGAGCAATATGAAGGCACCTTCTTCGCGCCGAGCAGCTTTACCGGTTCGATCTTCTTCGATGAAGGCGATGGCGGCGATGCCTTCCAGCTGGTCGCGCCCAATGCGACACAGACCTTTACCAGCACCGACAATTTCGAGGTGCTGCCGCGTATCATCGCCAATTATGACATTTCGGACCAGTTCAAGGCCCGCTTTGCCTATACGACGGCACTCGCTCGCCCGACCTTCGACCTGCTGGCTGCCGAAGTCGACGGCGATTTCGATATCGAACTGACCGAAGGCGTCGCCTTGGCCGATGCCACGATCGGTGATGTCGAGAATGTCGATATCGACTTCTCGCTCGGCAATCCGGAGCTTCGGAATGCCTACAGCCAGAGCTTCGACATCAGCCTTGAATGGTACCAAGATCGCGGCAATGCCATCACGCTCGCCGCTTTCTACAAGACGATCGACGACTTCATCTTCAACAGCTTTGCCGTCGAAGGGCAGCTCGATGCCACGTCGCAGCAATTCGACCCCGAAGCCGCAGTAGCCGCTGCGCCCTTCACCGCCGAAGGTCGCGCCCTGCTCCAGCAGCTCGGTGGCATCGATGCGCTGGTCGCCCTGCCGCAAGCCTCGGTGTCGATCCGCCAGCCCAACAATGGTCGCACGGCAGAAGTTTACGGCCTCGAGCTTGGCGTGTTCCACTCGTTCGATTACTTGCCCGGCGCGCTGTCGAACCTGTTCTTCACGGGTAACGTGACCTGGCAGGAAACGAGCATCGATCTCGAACTCGGCACGCTGACCGACGATGATGCGCTGGTTATTCTGGGTCTCGCGCAGGCCGGCGACACGTATGTTGCCGAATATGACCTGTTCAATGCCCCCGAATGGACCGGCAATGCCGCGCTCACCTATCAGGATGACAATTGGGAGGCGACGGTCGGCTATCGCTATGCCGGGCTGCAGCTAGAAGAGATTTCGAGCTTCGGCTTCACCCAGTACATCCAGCCGCGCGGCTTCGTCGATCTCGACATTGAATATGCCTTCCGCGATGTCGGCCCGTTCAACCGCGTGACCGCCGTGCTGTCGGTCAACGATGCACTCGACAATGGTCGCAAGCCGACCACCTACGAGACCAATATTCGCCAGGACTTCTTCCCCAACTTCGCCTCATTCAACGGACGCACGGTGACGCTGGGCTTGCGCACGACCTTCTAGCGCGAGACAAGACCTGTCATGAGTTTGACCGAACAGGCCGCGAGCGAAGCCTCGGCCGGCGGGGACGTCCCTGCCGACCGGGGCCTTGCCGCACGCATCGGCCTTATCGCCGGCCCGCTCGTCGGGCTTCTCGTCACCTTTTTGCTGGGCGGCAGCGAGCTGTCGCCCGAAGGCGCACGCACGGCCGGCGTCGCCACAGTCATGGCGATCTGGTGGGCGACCGAGGCTATTCCGGTCGCCGCGACCGCTTTCCTTCCGATCGTGCTATTCCCGACCCTGGGCGTCCTGCCGATGGAGGACACGACCTCGCGTTATGCGCACCCGGTCATCTACCTCTTCTTCGGCGGGTTCGTCGTCGCGCTCGCCATCGAGCGGTGCGGCCTGCATCGCCGCATCGCGCTCAACATGGTCCGGCTGACGGGCACCAACGGTGCGGCATTGGTCGCCGGTTTCATGGGCGCCGCGGCCGCGATTTCGATGTGGATCGCCAATACCTCGACGACCCTCATGCTGGTCCCCATCGCCTTGTCGATGATCGCCGTTGTACGCGACAGCATGACGGGGCTGACCGAAAAGCAAGCGCGGCATTTTGCCACCGCGCTCCTGCTCGGCGTTGCCTATGGCGCGACACTTGGCGGCGTTTCGACCTTGGTCGGCACCCCGCCCAATGCGTTGATGGCCGGCTTCATGGCCGACGAATATGGCGTCCAGATCGACTTTTCGCGCTGGATGCTGGTCGGCGTGCCAGTTGCGCTCATCATGCTGCCGATCACCTGGCTGATGCTCACCAAGGTCATGTACAAGGTGAACTTCAAGTCGACTGCCGATGCCAAGGCGCATGTCGATCGCCTGCGCAGCGAATTGGGGCCGGCAACCACGGCCGAGCGCCGCATAGGCATGTTGTTCCTTTTCCTCGTTATCGGCTGGGTTTTCCGCAAGCCGATCAGCGCCGCGCTGGGCATCGAGGGCGTTACCGATACGAGCGTTGCGATGACCGCGGCCTTGCTCGCCTTCATCATCCCCGCAGGCTCGATGCCCGGCCGGCTGATGCGCTGGCGCGACATGAAGAAGCTGCCCTGGGGCGTGCTGATCCTGTTCGGCGGCGGGCTCGCGCTGGCCGCAGCCATGAGCGAATCCGGTCTCTCCGCCTTCATCGGTGCGCAGCTGGCGCCGCTCTCGAGCGTGCACCTCGCCATCCTCATCGTCGCAGCAACCGCGATGGTGATCCTGCTCACCGAGCTGACCAGCAACCTTGCCACCACGGCGACCTTCCTGCCGGTCATGGCAGCGATCGCGATGGAAACGGGTAATGACCCGCTTACGTTCATCATCCCGATCACGCTGGCTGCGAGCTGCGCCTTCATGTTGCCGGTCGCGACCGCGCCCAATGCCATTGTCTTCTCGACCGGCGCGGTGACGATCCCGCAGATGATGCGCGCCGGTTTGCTGCTCAACCTGTGCGGCGTGGTCGTGCTCTCGATCATCGCACTGACGCTCGCACCGATGGTGTTCGGATGATCCTCGCTGCCCTCGCCCTCACGCTCGCCGGTCCGGCCTGCGACGAGGGGGCGGTGCAGCTGAGGACCGATTTCGTCGGTGCGGGTCGCCATGGCTGCGAACGGACGGAGAAAGGTTTTCGCCTGACGGTCGAACCCGAAGCGACGCCGATCAATCCCAGCCCCTGGTATGCCTTCGACATCATCAGCGAGGATGGCGGCCCGGTCGAAGTCGAGCTGGTCTATCTAGACAGCCGCCATCGCTATGTGCCGAAGAAGTTCGCGCCGGGCAGCGCGTGGCATGACCCGATCCCGGATCGCGTCGAATTGCTCGATGGCGGCAAGCGGGCCGTGCTCCGTCTCGATCCCGAAGCGGGCTGGACGAGATATGCCGCCCAAATGGTTTTCACTTCGACTCACCGCCTTGCGCATTACGAGCAATTCGCGCGCGGTCATGGGTTCGAGATGGATATGTGGGGGATGAGCGGCGAAGGACGGCCTGTCCCGAAAATCACCTCCGCGCCCGAAACGCCCGGCCACCCGACGGTCCTGCTGCTCGGCGGCCAGCACCCGCCGGAATGGACTGGCACCGCCGCCATGTCGCAGTTCCTGAACCGCATTGCCGGAGGCGACGATCTCGCCAGCGAATTTCGCGAGCAATACGGCCTGCTGATCTTTCCGACGCTCAATCCCGACGGCATCGACAACGGCAATTGGCGCTTCACGATGAAGGGCGGCGATCTCAACCGCGATTGGGGACCGTTCGAGCAGGTCGAGAGCAACCTTGTCCTCGAAGCATTGGAGGCGCTCCAGCCCGATCGCTGCCTTGCGCTGATGATCGACTTTCATTCGACGCGGCGCGACGTCCTGTACACCCCGGCGCCGAAGGCAAATGCCGACCCGGACGACTTCCTGCCCCGCTGGATCGCGCACATCGACGGCGCCATGGGCGACGAGGAGGGTTTCGACGTCAGCGCCAACCACAATCCCGGCCTCCCCACCGCCCGGACCTGGTTTTCGGAAACCTATGGCCGCCCCGGCGTGACGCTGGAGATCGGGGATGAGACCGAGCCGCTACGTATCGAGCGCTTGGCGACCGCAGCCGCCGAGGCGATGATGCAGACTTTACTTGAAAGGCCCGTCACATGCGACTGATCCTCGCCGCCTTGCTCCTGATCGCCTGGCCGGTGGCTGCCGAGGCCAATGACGCGCAGGAATTGGTCGAGGAAGTGTTCGATCCGGCGACCCGCAACCTCAACGTGATGCGGCTTGAGGCGGCGATTGCGCAGGCACAGGCCGATGCCGGCATGATCAGCCAGGAGGCTGCGGCCGAAATCGCAGCAACCGCCAATCTCGACACCGTTCCGCTGGACGCAGTCGAGGCCGAATATGACATCGTCCGGCACCGCATGGTCGCTTTGCTCAACGTGTGGCGGCGCTCGCTCTCGCCCGAAGCGGCCAAGGCGCTGCATTTCGGGGTGACGACGGTCGATATCTATGACGGCACGCGCGTCCTCCAGATGCTCGAAACGCTATCGATCCTGCGCAGCGCGATGCGACGTAACGAAACCGCGATGATGGAAATCGCCATCGCGCATCGCGACACGCTCATGGTCGGGCGCACGCTGGGCCAGCACGCCTTGCCCATCACCTTCGGCAAGAAAGTCGCGGTCTGGGCCGCGGCCAATCGGCGCCATATCGAGCGGATCGACGAGCTTGCATGCCGCCTGCGCACCTTGGGCGTGCTGCGCGGTGCGGTCGGCAGCCATGTCGGGCTCGGCCCGCAGGCCATCGAGGTCGAGCACGCCTTTGCGCGCGAGCTGGGCCTCGGCCCCGTCAATCCCGCCGACTGGCATGGCCATCGCGACGTGTTCGGCGAATATGGCCAGCTGCTGGCGCTGATCTCGCGCAGCTATGCCGGAATCGGGCAGGAAATCTGGATGCTGCAGATGACCGATATCGGCGAGGTGGTCGAAACCCGGCCCGCCGGCGCGCAGTCCAGCTCGACCATGCCGCACAAGGTCAATCCGTCGCGCTCCGAAGCGCTGATGCACTGGGGCCGCGTCATCCCGGCCCATGCCAGCATCCTCATCGACGATGTCGCCAACATGTTCGAGCGCGACAATACGTCGCGTCCCAATGCCACGGTAGAGGACATCTCCATCGCCGCTGCCGAAATGGTCGACGACATGGCCGTCCTGCTGCGCCGTATCGAGGTGAACGAGGAGCGGATGCGCGAGAATCTCGACCGTACCGACGGCATGATCCTCGCCCAACGCATCGTCTTCCACGTACAGGACGATCTGGGCCGCGAACATGCGGAGGAATTGGTAGCCGCTGCCGCGCGCAGGGCGATGGAGGGCGACATGAATTTCCGCGCCGCGCTTCTGGCCGATGCCGAACTCGGACCGCTGCTCGCGGACGAGATCGACGCCCTGCTCGACCCGGCTACCTATACGGGGCTGGCCGCCGAGCAGGTCGATGCGACGGTGCGGATGCTCAGCGAGGCGCCAACCTCGCCCTGCGGCTCTTAAGCGTCTTCCTCGACCTTCAATGCACCGCGCTTGATCTGGTCGCGCTCCATGCTTTCGAACAGGGCCTTGAAATTGCCTTCACCGAAGCCGTCATCGCCCTTGCGCTGGATGAATTCGAAGAAGACCGGCCCGATATTGGCCTCGGCAAAGATCTGCAGCAGGAGCCGCGGCTTGCCGCCCTCGACGCTGCCATCCATCAGGATGCCGCGCGTCTGCAATTCGCCGACCGGCTCGCCATGGCCCGGCAGGCGCTCGTCGAGCATTTCATAATAGGTTTCGGGCGGCGCGGTCATGAAGGGCACGCCGAATTCCTTGAGCCGGTCCCAGCATGAATAGAGATCGTCGCAGATGAGCGCGATATGCTGGATGCCCTCGCCGTTGAATTGCTTCAAATATTCCTCGATCTGGCCCTTCCCACCTTCGCCTTCCTCGTTGAGCGGAATGCGGATCTTGCCGTCGGGCGCGGTCAGCGCCTTGGAGGTGAGACCGGTATATTCGCCCTTGATGTCGAAGAAGCGGATTTCCTGGAAGTTGAACAGCTTCTCATAATAGTCGGCCCAATAGGCCATGCGGCCATTATAGACGTTGTGGGTGAGGTGATCGATCATCTTGAAGCCCGCGCCCTCGGGATGCGGCTCGACGCCTTCGATATAGTTGAAATCGATGTCGTAGATGGTGAGGTTCTTGCCCTCGGCGCCCTCATAGCGGTCGATCAGGTAGATGTAGCTGCCGCCGATCCCGCGAATGGCCGGAATGACCAGTTCCATCGGGCCCGCATCACGCTCGACCGGCTGTGCGCCCTTGTCCATGAGGTGATCCCACGCCTTCTGCGCATCGCGAACGCGAAAGCCCATGCCGCACGCGCCGGCGCCATGTTCCTGCGCAAAATACCAGGCCGGGCTCTTGGGCTCGTAATTGGTGATGAGGTTGATGCCGCCCTGGCGCCACAGCTGCACGTCTTTCGAACGGTGATTGGCGACATGCTTGAACCCCATCGCTTCGAAGACGGGTTCGAGCATGCCCTTTTCGGGCGCGGTGAATTCGACGAATTCAAACCCGTCCAGGCCGGCGGGGTTCTCGAACAGATCGGGCATGGCGTGCGACTCCCTCTCATTAGCCACGTGCAATATTCGCGCGCCGCCTAGCATGGCGGGGGCGCTTTGGGCTAGCTCTAGTGCCCATGACAAAGGACGCAAAATCGAACCCGATGTGGGGCGGCCGTTTTGGCGGCGCGCCGGACAAGGTGATGGAGGCGATCAACGCCAGCATTTCCTTCGACAAGCATTTGTGGCGACAGGATATTCGCGCCAGCAAGGCGCACGTCGCCATGCTCGGGCAGACGGGGATCATCGATGCGGATGCTGCCGCGAAGATCGCCGAGGGACTCGATGCCATTGCCGCCGAATATGAGGCGGGTGGGCTGGTAGAAAACCCGGCGCTCGAAGACATCCACATGCATGTCGAATCGCGCCTCAAGCAATTGATCGGCGAGGATGCGGGTCGCCTCCACACCGCACGCTCACGCAACGACCAGGTCGCGACCGATTTCAAATTGTTCGTGCGCGAGGCGTGCGAGGAAGCCGAGGCGCTGTTGAAAGCGCTCCAGGCTGCACTGATCGACCGCGCCGAGGAGCATGCCGAGACGGTCATGCCGGGCTTCACGCATCTCCAGTCGGGCCAGCCGGTGACGCTGGGCCATCACCTCATGGCCTATGTCGAGATGGCAGCACGCGACCGGTCGCGCTTCGTCGATGCCGCCAAGCGCATGAACCTCTGCCCGCTCGGCACGGCAGCGCTCGCAGGCACGCCCTATCCGGTCGACCGCGAGGCGACGGCCAAGGCGCTCGGCTTCGATGGTCCCACCCGCAACAGCCTCGACAGCTCGTCCGACCGCGATTTCGCGCTGGATTATGTGATGGCGGCGACGTCCACCGCGCTGCATCTGTCGCGCCTCGCCGAGGAAATCGTTATCTGGGCGAGCCAGCCCTTCGGCTTCGTTAAGCTGCCCGATGCCTGGTCGACCGGCAGTTCGATCATGCCGCAAAAGCGCAATCCCGACGCCGCCGAGCTGGTGCGCGGCCATGCCGGACGGGTGCTCGGTGCGCTGGTCAGCCTCGCGACGATGCTCAAGGGCCTGCCGCTCGCCTATGCCAAGGATCTGCAGGACGACAAGCCGCCGGTGCTGGAGGTGCGCGAACTCATCACGCTTTCGCTGGAAGCCATGCGCGGCATGATCGCCGAACTGACGTTCGTGCCCGAAAAGATGCGCGCGGCGGCGGCCTCGGGCCATGCCACCGCAACCGACCTTGCCGACTGGCTGGTCCGCGAGAAAGGCGTGCCGTTCCGCGACGCACACCACATTTCGGGAAGCGCGGTGGCGAAGGCCGAGGAGAAAGGCGTCAATCTCGATGCGCTGACGCTCGACGACCTCAAGGCGATCGACAACCGGCTCGACGAAACCGCGCTGGAGGTCCTGACCCTCGACGCCTCGGTCGCCAGCCGCACGAGCTTCGGTGGCACCGCGCCGGAGCGCGTCCGCAAAGCCATCGCCGAAGCGAGAAAGACGCTCTAGCCTTTCAGCTTGGCCCGTTGCTGGGCGAGCGTGCGCAGGCGCAGCGCGCGCAGCTTGATGAAGCCCTCGGCGTCCTTCTGGTCATAGTCGCTCTCGCCTTCCTCGAAGGTGACGAGGTCCTCGTCATAGAGCGAATAGGGGCTCTTGCGGCCGATCACGGTGGCATTGCCCTTGTAGAGCTTTATCGTGACTTCGCCCGTGACCGCGCTTTGGCTGGCGTCGATCGCGGCCTGCAGCATCTCGCGCTCGGGCGCAAACCAGAAGCCGTCATAAACGAGTTTGGCGTAGCGCGGCATGAGTTCGTCCTTGAGATGCATCGCGCCGGCATCGAGCGTGATCGATTCGATCCCGCGCCGCGCGGCGAGCAGCACCGTGCCGCCCGGCGTCTCGTAGATGCCGCGCGACTTCATGCCGACCTGCCGGTTCTCGACTAAATCGAGTCGGCCGATGCCGTTGGAGCCGCCAAGCTCGTTCAGTTTAGCGAGCAACGTCGCCGGGCTCATTGTTTCGCCGTCGATCGAGACGGGATCGCCGGCCTCGAACCCGATCTTGATGACAGTCGGCGTATCGGGCGCGTCCTCGGGCGACACGGTGCGTTGGAACACATAGTCCGGCGCATCGACATCCGGGTCCTCGAGGACGCGGCCTTCGGAAGAGGAATGCAAGAGGTTCGCATCGATCGAGAAGGGTGCCTCGCCGCGCTTGTCCTTGGCGATCGGGATCTGGTTGGCTTCGGCGAAGGCCAACAGGTCGGTCCGCGACGCGAATTCCCAATCGCGCCACGGGGCGATGACCTTGATATCGGGCTTCAGCGCATAATAGCCGAGTTCGAAACGGACTTGGTCGTTGCCCTTGCCCGTCGCGCCATGACAGACGGCATCGGCGCCGACCTTCTCGGCGATATCGACCTGCCACTTGGAAATGAGCGGCCGCGCGATCGACGTGCCGAGGAGATATTGCCCCTCATAGAGCGCATTGGCGCGGAACATCGGGAAGACGAAGTCGCGGACGAATTCCTCGCGCAGATCCTCGATGAAAATATTCTCGGGCTTGATGCCGAGCAATTCGGCCTTGTGGCGGGCTTCCTCGACTTCGCCGCCCTGACCCAGATCGGCGGTGAAGGTCACGACCTCCGCGCCATATTCGGTCTGCAGCCATTTGAGCATGATCGAGGTGTCGAGCCCGCCCGAATAAGCGAGGACGATCTTCTTGGGGGTCTTGGTCATTGCGTGTTTCCGGAAAGTTTGTCGGCCAAGGCGCGGGCATCGAAGCCGTCGCGCAGGGCGATGAAAAGCGTGTCGTCGCCGGCAATCGTGCCGGCAATGTCGGAGAGCTGGGCAGCGTCGAGGGCGGCGCCCACGACATGCGCGCTGCCCGGCCGGGTTCGCAGGATCACCATCCCGCTCGCCGCCTCGGCGCTGCGTAGCCATTCGCCGAGGATCCGGTCGAGTTCGGCGCTCGGCCCGTTGGTTTCCGACAGCTGCTCGGCGAGCAAATAGGCGGTCTTGCCGTCCTTCTTGCCCTTGATCGCGCCGATTGCGTCGAGGTCGCGGCTGACCGTGGCCTGCGTCGTCGGATGCCCCGCATCGGACAGTCGCGAGACCAGCTCTTCCTGGCTCGCCGCACCGCCTTCGCGGAGCATCGCGGCCAGCGCCCGGCGACGTTCCTCGACCCGGCTCATGGCCTGACGCCCATCAGGTAAGCGAGCGCGCCGCGTGCCGAATGGAGCCGGTTTTCGGCCTGCCGCCAGACCGCGCTTTGCGGGCCGTCGATGACAGGCGCGGTGACTTCCTGCCCGCGAATGGCGGGGAGGCAGTGGAGGAACTTCGCTTCGGGGTTGGCGCAGGCCATCAGCGCCTCGTCGACCTGGAAGGGCTTGAACGCAGCGAGCCGCGCTTCGCCTTCCTCATCCTGTCCCATCGACACCCAGACATCGGTATAGACGAAGTCGGCGCCATCGACCGCTGCGCGCGGGTCATTGGTTTCGGACACGCCGGGCATAGCAGCGATATCGTCGCCGAATTCATAACCCGAAGGCGCGGCGAGGACGAATTGGGCGCCGAGCTTCGAGGCACCGACCGCGAGGCTGCGCGAGACGTTGTTGCCGTCGCCGATGAAGGCGATCTTTGCGCCCTCGATGCTGCCGCGCAGCTGCTTGACCGTGAGCAGGTCGGCGAGACCCTGCAATGGATGCGCGATATCGCTCAGCATGTTGAGCACGGGCGTGTCGGGGACCGCGGCCTGCATGGCTTCGAGCACCGCATGGTCCTTGACCCGCGCCGCGACGATCGAGTGATAGCAAGCGAAGGTGCGCGCCACATCCTCGACGCTTTCGCGCCCGCCAATACCGACCTCGTCAGCGCGGACATAGACGGGATGGCCGCCGAGCGCGGTGACGGCCATTTCCATCGAATGGCGGGTGCGGGCGCTCGGCTTCTCGAACAGCAAGGCGACGCCCTTGCCGGCAAGCGGCTTGCCCGGCGAGTTCTCGGCGAGCGCCAGCATGTCGGCGACGGTCTCGGGCGCAAGTTCGGCGAGGGTCAGCATCATTTGACCTTTCGTGGGGTAATCATGGTGCCGATACCGCTTTCGGTCAGCACTTCGATAAGCAGCGAATGGGCGATCCGCCCGTCGAGAATATGCGCGCGCGGCACGCCTTCGATGACGGCGCGGATGCAGGCGGTAAGCTTGGGGATCATGCCGTCACCGACCGCGCCGCTTGCGATCAACGCCTCGGCTTCCGCAGCGGTGATGCGGCTGATCAAGCTGCCTTGGTCGCCGGGATCGGCGAGCAGGCCTGGCGCGGCGGTCAGATAGACGATCTTTTCGGCGCCCACTTCGCTGGCAATGGCGCACGCAGCGGCATCGGCATTGATATTATAGGGCTGACCCTTGGCGTCCGCGCCGACAGTCGAGACGATCGGTACCAGTCCTTCGTCGAGGAGCCGCGTCAGCACCGAGGCGCGGACCTTTTCGACTTCGCCGACAAAGCCGAGTTCAGGCTTCAACTGGCGTGCTAGCAACAGGCCGCCATCTTCGCCCGACACGCCGACGGCGACGGGGTCTTCAGGCGCCTCGACATTGAACTTGGCGACCAAGTCGCGATTGACCTTGCCGACCAACGTCATGCGCACCGCCTCGAGCGTGGCGGCATCGGTGACGCGCAGCCCGTCCTTGAACTGCCGCTCGATCCCGAAGGCGGTCAGCGTTTCGTCGATCTGCGGGCCGCCGCCATGGACGACGATGCAGCGAACGCCGACCTGGCGCAGCAGGAGCACGTCCTGCGCCAGCGCCTTGTCCACCTCGGCATCGATCGCATTGCCGCCAAGTTTGACGACGATGGTCTTGCCATCGAAGCGCTTCACGTAGGGCAGCGCCTCGACGAGGACGCGCGCCGTCTCATCGGCGGCGAGGCCGCGGATCCGGTTCTGGGCGGTCATGACGTCACCACATTTTCGGCGATGTAGCCGGGGCCGAGGTCGATCCCGATCGTGGTCGAGCTTGCGCTGCCGACGCCAAGGTCGACGGTGATTTCGGCCTCGGCCTCTTTCATGTGCGCGAGCACAGCGGCGGCGTCATGATCGACCTCCACCCCGCCCTCGGCGACGAGGATGCCGCCATAGCTGACCTTGCTCTTGTCGATGTCGATCTCGACGCCGCAGCTACCCGCGCCGGCAAGCAGGCGACCCCAATAGGGATCGGCCCCGTGCCAGCTGCATTTGACGAGATTGTTTTCGGCGATCGCCTTGGCCGCCTTGCGCGCCTCGGCCTGGCTCGCCGCGCCCGAAATGGTGAGGTGGACGATCTTGGTCACCCCCTCCGCATCGCGCGCCATCAGGAGAGTGAGCTGGTTGCAAAGGTCGGTCAGCGCAGCCTGGAACTCGGCCTTGTCGACAGTGCCTGCCCGCCCGTTGGCGAGCAGGAAAACGGTGTCATTGGTCGAGGTCGCCCCGTCGACATTGAGCCGGTTGAAGCTCGCATCTACCGCTTCGCGCAGCATGGCGGTCATCTCAGCGGGTTCCAGCGCCGCATCGGTCGTCAGGAAGGCGAGCATGGTCGCCATGTTGGGCGCGATCATGCCGCAACCCTTGGCCATGCCGCCAAGGGTGAAGTTCGACCCCTCGACAACCGCCTCCTTGGGCACATGGTCGGTGGTCATAATGGCGGTCGCGGCCTTGAGGTTGTGGTGCTTGGAGAGGTTCTGCGACAGGGTCTCGATACCCGGCAGGATCTTTTCCATGGGAAGCGGCGTGCCGATGATCCCGGTCGAACAGACGAGGATGTTGGCCGGGTCCATGTCGAGCGCCTTGGCGGTCGCCTGCGTCATCGCCACGGCGTCGTCCATGCCCGGCTTGCCGGTCCCGGCATTGGCATTGCCCGAATTGACGACGATGGCGCTCGCCTTGCCGCCGGACACGGCGAGCTGCGCCTTCGAATGGACGACAGGCGGCGCGACGAACTTGTTCTGCGTGAAGACGCCGGCTGCGGCGACGGGCTGGCCGTCGTCGGTGGCGACGATGGCGAGATCACGGCGCCGCATCTTGACCCCGACATGCATGCCGCCGGCGATGAAACCGGGTGCTGCGGTCACGCTCATGGCCACACTCCTGCAGTGGTGAGCCCGGCACCTTCCTCGAGGCCGAGCATGAGATTGGCGCACTGGATCATCTGACCAGCCGCGCCTTTCCCGAGATTGTCGATCGCGCCCAAGGCGAGCAGGTTGCCGGTGCGCGCACAGCGCCGGGCGGACAGGTGCACCGCATTGGTCCCGGCAACCGCCTTGGTCGCGGGGGCCGTTTCCGAGATATGGATGAAGGGCTCGTCGGCATAGGCCTCGGCCAGCGCGGCCAGCGGATCACCCTCGCCTGCCGACTTGGCGGTGCAAGTGACGAGGATGCCGCGATCCATCGGCACGAGATGCGGGTTGAAAAGCACATCCTGGCCGAGCGCCATCTGCATCTCGCCGGTATGGCGATGATTAAGCAGGCCGTAGGCGCCCAGAGAGCCATGCACGCTGTCGAAATGGGTTTTGGGGCTCGGTACCTTGCCGGCGCCCGACACGCCCGACATGCCGTTCACGATGATGCTGCCCGCCTCGACGAGGCCGGAATCGACCAGCGGCTTCATGGTCAGGATTGCGGCCGTGGCATAGCAGCCGGCTGTGGCCACGGCTTTGGCTCCCTTGATCGCATCACGGTTGAGCTCGGGGATGCCGTAGATGAAATCATCGAGATGCTGGGGCGCTGCATGGGGTTCGCCATACCAGGTCGCATAATCCTCCGCGCTGTCGAGGCGGAAGTCCGCGCCGAGATCGACGAAGGGCTTGCCCGAGGCGAGCAGATAGGGGGCCAGTGCCTGCGTTGTACCATGCGGCAGGGCGGCGAAGACGAGATCGACTTCGGGAAGATTCAGCGGGTCATATTCGGTAATCGTGAGGTCGGGATAGGCGAGCGCGAGATGCGGATGCACCTCGGCGACCGCCTTGCCCGCCTCGCCGCGCCCGCAGGCAAAGGCAACCTCAAGCCCCGGATGGTGAGCGACCAGCCGCAGCAATTCGCCGCCGACATAGCCGCTCGCCCCGAGGATCATGACCCGATTCGTGTTCATGCGGGCCTTTATGCATTTTTATGCATGAACCGCAAGTTTATTCAAATAATTATGCAGCGAGGTCCCTATTGCCGTTCGAAGGCAATGCTGATGTCGATATCGACCTCGTCCGAAATGGCGGGGATGAAGCCGCTCACGCCGAACTGCGAGCGTAGGATACGCGCACGGCCGGTAAAGCCGATCGTCGGCGCCTGGCTCATCGGGTTCGCGCCCGCGCCGGTAAAGGTCGCGGCAATGGTCACCGGGCGCGTATTGCCGAGCAAGGTGAGGTTGCCGCGCAGGATCGCGCTTGTCGCACCCGTCTGCTCGACCGAGGTGGAGACGAAGCGCGCCTCGCCCGCATCGGGACCGAAGAAATCGGGATCGCCGCCATCCTGACCGGGGCGCAGCAGATGCTCGCGCAGGCCAGCACTATTCACGACGATGGAGTCGATCGGAATGGTGACATCGAGCGACGTCGCTTCGAGATTATCGGGATCAAGAAACATCGTGCCTTCGACATCGCCGAAGCTGCCCCAATAAGGGTTGAACCCGAAATGGCTGACCGACCAGGCGACCAGGCTATGCGCTGGATCGGTGGTGTAGGTACCAGCCTCGACCGACGCGATTTCTTCGGCTGTCGCGGGCGCACCTGCCGGCTGGAAGGCGGCGGCGGTGCCGGCAAGGAGGGTCGTGGCAGCAAGGGCAGCGATCAGGTTGGTCTTCATGAATGGGCTCCGTCTGTCTGGCTTGTCTCTCACCCCCTAACGTCGCTTCGGCGTTTTTGTCCCGAATTTTCGAGAAAAAGGCCGCGATCTTCAGCGGCCGCCCGCTGCGGCCCAGGATTATTGCAGCGCACCAATCCCCTGTCCCGAGTTGCCTTCGCTTTCTTTGACCGGGGTCAAAGCGCGGCGGCGCAAGGCACGGCAAAAGCGGACCCGAGGGACTCGCCATCCAGGCGGGCCGGACCTGGTTAGGGGATACGCACTATGGACGCGCGCACATCGAGCATCGGATCGGATCCGGTCGTTGCCAATGTCGGTCGCACTCTGGGCTGGCTGGTCGCCGGCATCTTTCTCGTTCTCGTCGCAGCGGCGGGCCATGATGCCGTCTTCAGTTTCCACATGCTGCTCTTGGCGGGCGGGGCCTTCCTCGCCACTGCCGTATCGGCCAACAAGGTCGGCATCCTGCAGCCTTCCAAGCGCGACCTCGAAAGCCGTTATGACGACCAGCTCATCCGCTTCGGTGTCGTGCTCACCAGCTTCTGGGGGATTGTCGGCTTCCTTGTCGGCATCCTGATTGCCGCGCAGCTCGCCTTCCCGATCCTCAACCTTGAGCCCTATCTGAATTTCGGACGGATCCGACCGCTGCATACATCGGCGGTGATCTTCGCCTTTGGCGGCACGGCGCTCATCACCACCAGTTTTTACGTGGTGCAGCGCACCTGCCGTGCGCGCCTTGCGCTCCCCGGGCTCGCCCGCTTCGTTTTCTGGGGCTACCAGATGTTCATCCTGCTGGCGGCCACCGGCTATGTGCTCGGCGTCACCAGTTCGAAGGAATATGCCGAACCCGAATGGTATGTTGACCTGTGGCTCACTGCTGTCTGGGTCGCCTATCTCGCGGTCTTCATGGCGACCATCGTCAAGCGTAGCGAACCGCATATCTACGTCGCCAACTGGTTCTTCCTCGCCTTCATCATCACCGTGGCGATGCTCCACGTCGTCAACAATCTCGCCGTGCCGGTGAGCTTGCTCGGGACCAAGAGCTACACCCTGTTCGGCGGCGTCCAGGATGCACTCACCCAATGGTGGTATGGCCATAATGCGGTCGGCTTCTTCCTGACCGCGGGCTTCCTCGCGATGATGTATTACTTCGTGCCCAAGCAGGCCGAGCGACCAGTCTATTCTTACCGGCTCTCCATCGTCCACTTCTGGAGCCTCATCTTTCTCTACATCTGGGCGGGGCCGCACCACCTGCATTACACCGCGCTCCCCGACTGGGCGCAGACCCTCGGCATGGTCTTCTCGATCATGCTCTGGATGCCCAGCTGGGGCGGCATGATCAACGGCCTGATGACCTTGAACGGGGCATGGGACAAGATCCGCACCGACCCCATCATCCGCATGATGGTCGCGGCATTGGCCTTCTATGGCATGAGCACCTTCGAGGGCCCCATGCTGTCGATCAAGGCTGTGAACAGCCTGTCGCATTATACCGAATGGACCATCGGTCACGTGCACTCGGGTGCACTGGGCTGGAACGGGCTCATCACCTTCGCCTGTCTCTATTACCTGGTGCCGCGCCTGTGGGGCCGAGAGCGCATGTACTCGCTGCGCATGATCAACTGGCACTTCTGGCTCGCGATCCTCGGCATCGCCATCTACGCCGCCAGCATGTGGGTGGCCGGGATCACCCAGGGCCTGATGTGGCGCGAATATGGGGAGGATGGCTACCTCGTCTGGTCGTTCGCCGACGTCGTGGCCGCGATGAACCCCTATTACATCATGCGTCTGGTGGGCGGGCTCATCTACTTCGCCGGTGCCCTTATCATGGCCTTCAACATCGTCATGACCATCAAGGGCAAGCTGCGTGACGAGCAGGCCATGACCAACACCCCGCACGACCCACAGCTCGACCGGCCCCAGCCGGCGGCCAACCCTGCCTGAAGGATCGCGAACCGATGAAAAAGATCGTCAAGCAGCACAAGAAGCTCGAGAAGAACGTCACCATCCTCGCGATCGGTTCGCTGGTCGCGGTGGTGATCGGCGGCATCGTCGAGATCGCGCCGCTCTTCTGGATCGACAATACGATCGAGGAAGTGGAGGGCGTTCGACCGCTCGCCCCATTGGAGCTGGCGGGCCGCAACATCTATATCCGCGAGGGCTGCAATACCTGCCACAGCCAGATGATCCGTCCCTTCCGCGACGAGAATGAGCGCTACGGCCATTACAGCCTCGCGGCGGAAAGCATGTACGACCATCCCTTCCTGTGGGGCTCCAAGCGGACCGGGCCGGACCTGGCTCGCGTCGGCGGGCGCTATTCGGACGAGTGGCATGTTCAGCATCTCGTCGACCCGCGCAGCGTCGTGCCTGAATCGATCATGCCCAAATATGGCTTCCTGAAAGATCGCGAGCTCGCGGCGGGCGACTATGCCGACCACCTGGCGGCCAATCGCGCCGTCGGCGTGCCCTACGGTGACGATCATATCGCCAATGCCGAGGCGGACCTGCGCACGCAGGCCGGGCGCGACGGCGATGTCGACGCCCTGCAGGAACGCTATCCGGGCGCCGAAGCGCGCGATTACGACCAGCAGCCCAGCCGCATCACCGAGATGGACGCGCTCGTCGCCTATCTCCAGCAGCTCGGCACCCAGGTCGATTTCTCCGCCGTCGAGGCACAGGAACTGGAGCGCTAGAGATGTACGAGACACTCCGCCAGATCGCCGACAGCTGGGGCCTGCTCGCCATGCTGGTCCTCTTCCTCTTCTTCGTCGTCTGGGCCTTCCGCCCGGGCAGCAAGGACAAAGCCAACGACGCCAAGACCAGCATCTTCGACAAGGATCATGACGATGGCCGAGCATAAGGAAATCGACCAGCCGACCGGCACCGAAAAGGTCGGTCACGAATGGGACGGGATCGAGGAGCTCGATACCCCGATGCCGCGCTGGTGGCTGTGGACCCTCTACGCGACCATCGTCTGGGGCGTGGCCTATACCATTGCCTATCCGGCCTGGCCGATGATCGAGAAAGCCAGTGACGGCCTGCTCGGCTGGTCGAGCCGCGGCGATCTGCATGCCGACCTTGCCGCCGAGGAAGAGCGCCGCGCGCCCATGACCCGCGCCATCGCGCAAATCCCGATCGAACGCCTGCCCGAAGACAGCGAACTTCTGCGCTTCGCCGTCGAAGGCGGCCGCTCGGCCTACAAGGTCAATTGCGTCCAATGCCACGGCTCGGGCGCGGCGGGTTTCCCCGGCTATCCCAATCTCAACGACGATGACTGGCTGTGGGGCGGCGATCTGCAGGCCATCCACCAGACCCTGGAACATGGCATTCGCGAGCCCGGCAACCGTGAAAGCCGCTATAGCGAGATGCCGGCCTTCGGCGAATTGGGTATCCTCAATCGCGACGAGATGAACGACGTGGTGAGCTTCGTTCGAGTCATGTCGGGCCAGGACAGCGCCAGCAATGCCTCGCGTCGCGGCCAGGCCATCTACGACATCCAATGCTCCTCGTGCCATGGTGCCGACGGCACCGGCAATCGCGACCTTGGCGCGCCCAATCTCACAGACTCCATCTGGCTCTATGGCGGCGACCGCGAGAGCCTTTATCGCACCGTCGACCAGAGCCGCTACGGGATCATGCCGAGCTGGGGCAATCGCCTCGATCCGGTGACCGTCAAGATGCTAGCCGCCTACGTCCACTCGCTGGGCGGCGGCGAAGAGCTGGTCGAACAGGATGACAGCACAGAAGTGGACACCAATACCGACGATGCCCCCGACCCGGTGACCCAGAATGAACGACCAGCCGGCTAACCTCACCGACCGCGAAACGAACCAATTCTTCGAGGCACGGAAGAAGGTCTTTCCGCGCCGCATCGACGGCTCGTTCCGGCGGCTGAAATGGGTCATCATGGTGGTGACCCTGGCTATCTACTATGTAACGCCATGGCTGCGCTGGGACCGCGGTCCCTATGCGCCCGACCAGGCAGTGCTGGTCGATCTCGCCAATCGTCGTTTCTACATGTTCTCGATCGAGATCTGGCCGCACGAATTCTATTATGTGGCGGGCCTGCTCATCATGGCGGCGATCGGCCTGTTCGTCGTCACCAGCGCGGTCGGCCGGGCCTGGTGCGGCTATGCCTGCCCGCAGACGGTCTGGACCGACTTGTTCATGCATATCGAGCGCTTCGTCGATGGCGGGCGGCGCGAGCAATACAAACTGGACGACGCACCCTGGGGCCCAAAGAAAGTCGCCAAGCGCCTCACCAAGTGGACGCTCTGGCTACTCGTCGCCATTGCTACCGGCGGGGCGTGGGTCTTCTACTTTGCCGATGCCCCGATGCTGGCACGCGAGCTCTTCAGCGGCACCGCGCCCCAGACCGCCTATTTCTCCATCTTCATTCTCACCATGACGACCTTCATCTTCGGCGGCTTCATGCGCGAGCAGGTGTGCATCTACATGTGCCCCTGGCCCCGCATCCAGACCGCGCTGATGGACGATCAGAGCCTGCAGGTGACCTACAAGCATTGGCGCGGCGAACCCCGCACGCGCGGGATCAAGCGCGCCAAGGCGATGCAGGCCGAGGAGGTCGATGCCTCCAGTCTCCTACCCCCAGGCGACTGTATCGACTGCAAGGCCTGCATCGCCGTCTGTCCCACCGGAATCGACATTCGCGAAGGCCCGCAGATCGGCTGCATCACCTGCGCACTGTGCATCGATGCATGCGATGAAGTGATGCGCCGCATCGACCGGCCCGAAAAGCTGATTGGCTACACCACGGTCGAGGATGAAAAACTGGCCATGGCAGGCAAGGTGCCCGAGCCGCCTTTGAAGCGCCTGCTGCGCCCGCGCACGCTCATCTATTTCGCTATCTGGGCAGGGATCGGGCTCGCCATGCTGTTCGTGCTGGGCAATCGCAGCCGGCTCGATATCGATGCGGGGCAGATCCGCAACCCGCTCGCCATCACCCTGTCCGACGGCGACATTCGCAACGGCTACGTCATCAAGCTCAGGAACATGGAGCAGCGCCCGCGCGACTTCGTCGTCACCGTCGAGGGCATCGAACAGGCCGAATTGTGGACCGACCTCCAGTCGCGGGCCGAGGCGACCCGGCAGATCCGCTTCGAAGTGCCTGCCGACAGTGTCGCGCGCCGCACCCTCTATCTCGCCGCGCCAGCCGAGGGGCCCGAACGCAGCGACATTCTCTTCACCGTCACCGCGCTCGATGACGAGACCGCCACCGCCAGCGCGCCCACCAATTTCAACCGCACAGGAAACTGACCCATGACCAAGCGCTTCACCGGACGCCACATGGCCTTCATCCTCGTCCTCTTCTTCGGCGTGGTCATGGCGGTCAATTTCAACATGGCCCGCCTCGCCATCGGCAATTTCGGCGGCACGGTCGTCGACAACAGTTATGTCGCCAGCCAGCATTATGACGAGTGGCGCGACGCGCAGGCGGAGCAGGATGCGCTGGGCTGGGACGCGTCGGCGACGATCGAGGAAAGCGGCCATGTCCGCATCGACCTCGAAGGCTTTTCCGCGATGACGCTCGAAGGTCGTGCCGAGCATCCCTTCCAGAAATCGCGCGATGAAGCGCTGACGTTCGCGCGGCAGCCTGACGGTAGTTATCTGAGCGATGCCCCTCTTTCGCCCGGCCGCTGGGAGCTTCGTCTCGAAGCCGAGACTGCCGAACGCACCGCCCGCTTCCTCATTCCGGTCGTCAGCTGATGAACCGCCCGCTCGCCCCCGATGTGACGGTCAGCTCGCGTTGGTCGGTCGAGGGTATGCGCTGCGCGGCCTGTATCGCCCGCATCGAACGCGGTCTGCCCGAAGTGCGCGGGATCGAGGCGGCGCGGGTAAATCTGTCGGCGCGGCAGGTGCGGGTCGACCATCGCCCGAGCCTTTCTGAAAACGTAATCGCAGAGGCTTTCCGCAAGGTCGGCTTCGATGCACATCCCTTTGCCGGCGAGGATGTCGACAGCGTCCGCTCGAAGGAAACGCGGGCGCTGTTTCGCGCGCTCGCCGTCGCCGCCTTCGCGACCATGAACATCATGCTCCTGTCGGTGTCAGTCTGGGCCGGCGCGGAGGGCATGACCCGCCAGCTCTTCCACTGGATCAGCGCGCTCATCGCCATCCCCACCGTGGCCTATTCGGGCCAGCCTTTCTTCAATAGCGCGCTCGCCGCCCTTCGAAATCGCCGTACCAATATGGACGTGCCCATTTCGATCGGGGTGACGCTGGCGACCGCGATGAGCCTCTACGAGACCGCAATCGGCGCCGAACATGCCTATTTCGACGGCGCGGTGATGTTGCTCTTCTTCCTGCTGATCGGGCGCAGCCTCGACAGCATGATGCGGGCCCGCGCGGAAAATTCGGTGGCGACGTTGATGAAGCGTATCCCGCGCACCGCCCGTCTCGCGACTACCGACGGCGCGGGCCGAGAAGTCCAGGTCGAGGCGCTGATGCCGGGAGACACGATCCTCGTCGCAGCGGGCGAGCGTCTGCCCGTCGACGGGCGCGTCCATACCGGCTCCAGCGAAGTCGACCGCGCACTCGTCACCGGCGAAAGCCTGCCGGAGAAGGCGGAGCCCGGTGGCGAAGTGCTGGCCGGGACCATCAACCTTGCCGCGCCGCTCACGGTCGAGGTGACCCGCGCCGCGCAGGACACGGTCATCGCTGAGATTTCGCGCCTGATGGAGCGCGCACATGAGAGCCGCTCGGCCTATGTCCGCATCGCCGACCGCGCTGCGCGGCTCTACACACCGGTCGTCCACAGCCTTGCCTTGCTCGCCTTTACCGGCTGGATGATCGCAGGCATCGGCGTGCATGACGCGATGCTGATCGCCATCGCGACGCTCATCATCACCTGCCCCTGTGCGCTTGGCCTTGCAGTGCCAGTCGCGCAGGTCGTCGCGGCCAATGCACTGATGAAGGCCGGAATCCTCGTGCGCGACGGGTCGGGAATCGAGCGGTTGGCCGGGATCGACAAGGCCTATTTCGACAAGACCGGCACGGTGACGCTGGGCAATCTGGTGCCGTTATCACTGCCGAAAGACAGTCAGCGACGCGCGATCCTCGCCACCCTCGCCCGCGCGAGCCGCCATCCCTTGTCGCGCGCGCTGACCTGTGCGCTGGAGGGCGTCGACGGCGTCGAGCCAGAATCGATCCGCGAGGAAGCCGGTATTGGCGTCGAGGCCGTTATCGGCGGTCGCGCATGGCGCCTCGGCAAGCCCGACTGGGTCGGATGCGATGCCCGCGACGAGGCCAGCAATGCCATCACCGCCTTCGGCGAGATTGGCGGCAACGCATCGCTCATCGCCTTCGACGACAAGGTCCGTCCGGACGCACGGGAAAGCTTTGCGGCACTCGCCCGTGCCGACGTCCCCGTTACAATGCTGTCCGGTGACCGCATCGAAGCCGTCGCCCGCGTTGCGGACAGCCTCAGCATCCAGGCCGAGGGCGGGATCGGCCCCAGCGAGAAGGCGGCGCGGATCGAAGCCGACGAAGCAGCGGGTCGCCGCGTGCTGATGGTCGGGGACGGCCTCAATGACGGCCCCGCCCTCAAGAGCGCGTTCGTCTCCATGGCGCCAGTGACCGCCAGCGATGTCGGCCAGAATGCCGCCGACTTCCTTTTCTTCGGCGCGTCGCTCGACAAGGTGCCCACCGCGCTGAAAGCCGCGCGCCGCACCATGCGGATCATTCGCCAGAATTTCGCGCTCGCCATCGGCTACAACATGATCGCGGTCCCGCTGGCGCTGGCCGGCATGGTCACGCCGCTCATCGCTGCCGTCGCCATGTCGGGCTCCAGCCTGATCGTGGTCGCCAATTCGCTGCGCCTGGCGCGAGCCGCCAAGTGACCGCGGTCGGCTATCTCCTCCCCATCGCGTTGCTGCTCGGCACGGCAGGGCTCGCCGGCTTCTTCTGGACGATGAAGAGCGGGCAGTATGAAGACCTGGATGGCGCAGCGCATCGCATCCTCATCGACGACGAGACGATTGATGCCGGTCAAAGCGAGGGCGAAACAGATGTGAAAGAAGGCGAAGCATGACCTATCATCCCGACCTGCTCGCCCGCCCCGTGCCGCGCTACACCAGCTATCCCACCGCTGCCGAATTTACCGACCATGTCGGCGCCGAAGACCAGCCCCGTGCGCTGGGCCGTGTGCGCGGCGACGAGCCCTTGTCGCTCTACCTCCATGTGCCCTTCTGCGAGAAGATCTGCTTCTATTGCGGCTGCAATACGGGCGCGGCCAATCGTTCGGCGCGGCTCGAACGCTACGTCGCGGCGTTGCATGCGGAGATCGAGTTGGTCGCAGCGCGTCTGGGCGGACGCGGACGCGTCATCCGGGTCGCGTTTGGCGGGGGCAGTCCCAATGCATTGAGCCCCGAGCAACTGGAAGGCTTGCACAGCCACATCCTCGATGCGCTCGGCGGCGACCATGCAGCCTGGTCGATCGAAATCGACCCGCGATCGCTCGACGAGGCCTTCCTTGATGCGGTTGCGCGTATCGGGTTCGAACGCGCCAGCCTTGGTGTCCAGACCTTCGACCCCGCCATTCAGGAAGCGATCGGGCGGATCCAGCCATTGGAAAGCATCGCCGCCGCGACGCAGGGACTGCGCAAGGCCGGCATCACCAGCCTCAATTTCGACCTGATGTATGGTCTGCCCCGACAGGATGCCGCCAATTTCGGCGCAACGTTGGATGTTGCAGTGGACATGCGCCCGGACCGACTGGCCGTGTTCGGCTATGCCCACGTTCCGCAGATCATCCCGCGCCAGCGCAAGATCGATGACAGTGCGCTACCCGGAACCGAAGCGCGCTTTGCGATGGCGCAGCAGGCGCAGCGCCGGTTGGTTGATGCGGGATATGCGACAGTCGGGTTCGACCATTTCGCCTTGCCTGAAGACCCGCTTGGCCGCGCGGCCGCCGCAGGCCGCGTGCGCCGCAACTTCCAGGGCTATACCGACGACCCGTGCAACGTTTCGATCGGGCTGGGTGCCAGCGCAATCAGTCGCCTGCCCGGACTGCTGGTCCAGAATGACAAAAATGGCGGGCGCTACGGGCTCAAGGTCGGCAACGGGCTGTTCGCCGCCGAGCGCGGCGTGCTGCTGACGCCACTGGAGCGCATTCGCGGCCACGCCATCGAGAAATTGCTTTGCAACGGGGCCTGCGACATCCGGCCGCTGCATGATCGCCAGCGGATCAAGGCCGCCGTCCAGCCCTTTGTCGAGCGCGGATTGGCGTCCTGCAAAGACGGCATCATCGGCATCGATCCGGACAAAGGCTGGCCCTATGCCCGCGCGATCGCGGCCTTGTTCGACCCTTGGCGCCAGGACAGCAAGGGGCGCTTCTCCAATGCGGTTTAGCGGCCTTCTTCCTTCCGGCGCGATGGGGCTTGCCATGGCCCCGTCGCCCTTTGGCATGGCGCCTGAACATTGCGCGCCGGGCGGGATGGAGATGGCGCATCATGGCGACGACGCGCCGGCCATGCCGTCGGAAAAGACGATCGCCTGCCACGCTGCCTGCCTGCGCGATGACAAGCATTCCCCCAAGCGCGCGAAGGGCGATGGCGCGGCCTGATCGCCCCCGCTCCGCTTGCGCCACGTGCGCGGCGGCGGGCCATGCGCCCTGCAGCTGCTTCACCGCAGCCGAACGCAGAGAATTGATGGAGAAAGGTCGCCTGCTTCACGTCAGCGATGGCCATGTCATTGCCGGTCCCGACCGCCCCTTCCCCTGGTGCGCGGTGATCCTGTCAGGTGCAGTTGCACTCGTTCGTTTGGGAGCGCCCTTGGGTCAGTCGCATGACCGGTTAGGCGCCGGCTGCGTGCTGGGCGATCCCTATCACGACCGGCTGCCCATGCTGGCAATCGCGGTCGGTGCGACCGAATTGTGCTGCCTGCCGCGCACCGAGTTGCTGGGCTGGCTCGAACGTCGCCCGCAACTCACCCGCTTCTTCCTGCGCTCGACGATGGAAGCGAAGAACCGCGCCCGCGGCTAGAAGCTATCTTTGGACTTGATTTGATTCTTGCCGCTGAGTCGGGGGGCGCGAGACCGCAACGGAAATATCGTCCTAGAGGGGGGCAAAGGTAGTACGACCTTTGTCGCAGGGGTGGCCAAGGGGCCTCGGCGCTATGCTAGGCTCACGACTCAAGGACAGGATCAGGAGAGCTGACCGATGGACGCCATTTCGCCGCCTGCAACGCACCAGAACGCCCATGCCAAGGCCGAGGATTATCACGCGCTCTATCGCCAGTCGGCCGAGGAGCCCGATGCCTTCTGGCTGAAACAGGCCGAACGGCTGCACTGGTTCGTGCCGCCCACCAGGGCGGGGGACTGGAGCTTCGATCCGGTCGACATCAAATGGTATGAGGATGGTACGCTCAATCTCTGTCACAACGCCGTCGATCGCCATGTCGAAGAGAGGCATGGCGACCAGACGGCCATCATCTTCGAACCCGACGATCCCGCCGACGAAGCGCGCCACATCAGCTATGACGAGCTGAAACGCGAAGTCGTTGCCATGGCCAACGCCCTGAAGGCCCTTGGCGTGAAGAAGGGCGACCGCGTCACCCTCTACATGCCCATGATCCCCGAAGGTGCGTACGCCATGCTCGCCTGCGCGCGCATCGGCGCGGTGCATTCGGTCGTCTTCGGCGGCTTTTCACCCGAAGCGCTGGCGGGGCGCATCACCGATTGCGGCAGCCGTTTCGTCATCACGGCCGATGCCGGCAAGCGCGGCTCCAAGACGGTGCCATTGAAGGCCAATGTCGATGCTGCGCTGGCGCAGGACGGGGTCGATGTCGACGCCGTGCTGGTCGTCAAGCATGTCGGCAGCGACGTGGACTGGACCGAAGGCCGCGACCACTGGCTCCATGACAAGGTCAGCGATGCCGCCTGTCCGTGCGAGCCGATGGCTGCCGAAGATCCGCTGTTTATCCTGTATACGTCGGGTTCGACCGGCAAGCCCAAGGGCGTCTTGCATACGACCGGCGGCTATGGCGTCTGGACCGCGACGACGTTCCACTACGTGTTCGATTACCAGCCGGGCGAGATTTACTGGTGCACCGCCGATATCGGTTGGGTCACCGGGCACAGCTACATCGTCTACGGTCCGCTGATGAACCGGGCGACCAGCCTTATGTTCGAGGGCGTACCGAGCTATCCCGATGCCAGCCGTTTCTGGGCGGTCGTCGAGAAGCACAAGGTCAATCTCTTCTACACCGCCCCCACCGCGATCCGCGCGCTGATGCGAGAGGGAGATGCGCCGGTGCAGAAGCATGACCGCTCCAGCCTTCGCGTGCTCGGGAGCGTCGGCGAACCGATCAACCCCGAGGCCTGGCGCTGGTATTATGAAGTAGTCGGCGAAAGCCGCTGCGCCGTCGTCGACACTTGGTGGCAGACCGAAACGGGCGGGATCATGATCACGACCCTGCCCAACGCCCACGCCATGAAACCGGGCAGCGCAGGCAAGCCCTTTTTCGGGATCCAACCGCAGCTGGTCGACAATGATGGCGGCGTGCTCGAGGGCGCGACCGAGGGCAATCTGTGCATCACCGCCAGCTGGCCTGGGCAGGCCCGCACCGTCTATGGCGACCATGAGCGCTTCATCCAAACCTACTTCTCGACCTACAAGGGCAAGTATTTCACCGGCGATGGATGCCGCCGCGACGAGGATGGCTATTACTGGATTACCGGCCGCGTTGACGACGTCATCAACGTGTCGGGCCATCGCATGGGGACGGCAGAAGTGGAAAGCGCGCTCGTCCTCCACGACAAGGTCTGCGAAGCTGCGGTCGTCGGCTACCCGCACGATATCAAGGGGCAGGGCATTTATTGCTACGTCACCCTGAATGCCGGCGAGGAATCGAGTGACGATCTCTGTGCCGAGCTTCGCGCCCATGTCCGCAAGGAAATCGGGCCGATCGCAACGCCCGACCATCTCCACTTTACGCCGGGCCTGCCCAAAACCCGCTCGGGCAAGATCATGCGGCGGATTCTCCGCAAGATTGCCGAGAATGATTATGGTGCGCTGGGCGATACGTCGACGCTGGCCGACCCGAGTGTCGTGGATGAGCTCATCGAAACGCGGCAAAATCGCTAGCGCGTTGATCTCACGCGGCAGCCTGGCTGGCCATGATCCGCCATTGTCAGATGACGCGCAAACGCGGATCGCCCGGAGTTTGGCTCGATGCACACCCTAGGGTTGCCATGAATCAAAAAACCCGCCTCGAGGGCGGGTTTCTTTTCGGTTGGTTGCGGGGGTTGGATTTGAACCAACGACCTTCAGGTTATGAGCCTGACGAGCTACCGGACTGCTCCACCCCGCGGCACCGAACGACCGTTGCCGGCCTATAAACACAAAAGCCGCCGCTCAGGTGTGCCTGGCAGCGGCTATCATGTTGAAACTGTGAATGGGTTACTTGAACGGCGATCGCAATGCCTGGCGACGACCTACTCTTCCGCAGCTTAAGCTGAAGTACCATCGGCGCTGTCCGGTTTCACGGCCGAGTTCGGGATGGGATCGGGTGGGTCACGGACGCTATGGTCACCAAGCAATGGGATCGTCGTTCAAGTTTCTAGAAATCTGGGCGTTATCTTGCTGAGAAATACCGCATCATACGGCAGTCAAAGGACTGTCGATGATGGTGGGATCCTCAAAGCGCGAAAAGAGTAATTAGGACCGGTTAGCTCCACGCATTACTGCGCTTCCACACCCGGCCTATCAACGTGGTGGTCTTCCACGACTCGATGATACCTTATCTTAAGGGAGGCTTCCCGCTTAGATGCTTTCAGCGGTTATCCCGTCCATGCATAGCTACCCTGCTGCACCGTTGGCACGATGACAGGTCCACCAGAGGCATGTTCACCCCGGTCCTCTCGTACTAGGGGCAACTCCTTTCAAGTATCGACGCCCACGGCAGATAGGGACCAAACTGTCTCGCGACGTTCTGAACCCAGCTCACGTACCACTTTAATTGGCGAACAGCCAAACCCTTGGGACCTGCTCCAGCCCCAGGATGTGATGAGCCGACATCGAGGTGCCAAACAACCCCGTCGATATGAGCTCTTGGGGGTTATCAGCCTGTTATCCCCGGCGTACCTTTTATCCGTTGAGCGATGGCCCTTCCACGAGGGACCACCGGATCACTATGACCGACTTTCGTCTCTGCTCGACCTGTCAGTCTCGCAGTCAGGCAGGCTTATGCCATTGCACTCTTGCAGACGGTTTCCAACCGTCCTGAGCCTACCATCGCGCGCCTCCGTTACTCTTTAGGAGGCGACCGCCCCAGTCAAACTACCCGCCACAGAGGGTCCCTGAACCGGATAACGGTTCGAGGTTAGACTGTAGAAAACATCAGGGTGGTATTTCACCAATGGCTCCCTGTCAGCTGGCGCCAACAGATCAAAGCCTCCCACCTATCCTACACAAATGTTTCCCACAGCCACTCTGAAGCTGCAGTAAAGGTGCACGGGGTCTTTCCGTCTAACCGCGGGTACTCCGCATCTTCACGGAGAATTCAATTTCGCTGAGCAGGTGTTGGAGACAGTGGGGAAGTCGTTACGCCATTCGTGCAGGTCGGAACTTACCCGACAAGGAATTTCGCTACCTTAGGACCGTTATAGTTACGGCCGCCGTTTACTTGGGCTTCAATTCGGAGCTTGCACTCCTCCTTTTAACCTTCAAGCACCGGGCAGGCGTCAGACCCTATACGTCGTCTTGAAGCCGACTTAGCAGAGCCCTGTGTTTTTGATAAACAGTCGCTACCCCCTGGCCTGTGCCCCCCGCTAAAAGTTGCCTTCTAACGGGGCCTCCTTCTTCCGAAGGTACGGAGGCAATTTGCCGAGTTCCTTCAACACCCTTCTCTCAAGCGCCTTGGTATACTCTACCTGCCCACCTGTGTCGGTTTCGGGTACGGTCTTTATGGAGAGGCTATTTCCTGGCACAACTTGGCAGCCCGACCAATCCGATAAGGTCGAACTACATCCGCCATGCGTCACACATCTCCTGGTACAGGAATATTAACCTGTTTCCCATCGACTACCCCCTTCGGGCTCGTCTTAGGGGCCGACTCACCCTGCGCGGATTAGCCTTGCGCAGGAACCCTTGGGCTTTCGGCGAGAGGGCATCTCACCCTCTTTATCGCTACTCATGTCAGCATTCGCACTTCTGATATCTCCACCGTCGGTTACCCTTCGGCTTCACAGACTTACAGAACGCTCCGCTACCGCTCGTGATAAATCACGAACCCTAAGCTTCGGTGCATCACTTTAGCCCCGATACATCTTCGTCGCAGGAAC